>JAEKLZ010000252.1 GCA_019508225.1 Inquilinus limosus
GCGACGACGGCGACGATGCGGTGGAAGCCGGCGACGGCAACGATGAGATCCTTGGCGACCTCGGCAGCGACCGGGTCTATGGCGATACCGGCAACGACCGGATCTTCGGCGAAGGCGGCAACGACCAGCTCACCGGCGCAGAGGGCGACGATCTCCTGGTCGGAGGCGCGGGGGCGGACAGGCTGTCCGGCGGCACCGGCGTCGATACGGTCGATTATTCCGCCAGCGCGGCCGCGGTGCAGGTCAGCTTCGCGCTCGCGGCCGGCCCCGGCATCGGCGGCGATGCCGAGGGCGACACCTATTCGGAAATCGAGAACATCATCGGCTCGCGCTACGCCGACACGCTCTCCGCCAGCGGCGTCGGCAGCGGCGGCGCGCTGACCGGCGGCCTGGGGGTCGACACGATGCGCGGCGGAACCGGCGTCAACCTGTTCATCTATCAGAGCACGGCGGACACCGGGCTGGGCGCCGGCAAGCGCGACATGATCTCCGACTTCGACGGCACCGAGGGTGACCGCATCGACCTGTCGCGGATCGACGCCGACCCGCTGACCGCCGGCGACCAAGCCTTCACCTTCGTCGGCAGGACGGGATTCACCGGCAAGGGCGGCGAGGTCGGCTATCGCTACTCCGGGGATCAGGTGATCGTCAGCATTGATCTCGACGGCAAGAACGGGGCCGACATCGAGATCCAGATCAGCCTTCCGGGCCAGATCCTGCCGCCCATGTACGCGACCGACTTCGTGCTCTGACAGTCGCTCAATCCGCCAGCCCGCCGCCGCGGGCATGGCGGACCAGGCGCACCAGCTCCTTCCGCGCCGCGTCGGCGTCGCCCACCGGCGCGGCGAAGGCCAGCCGGGCGACGGCGCCGCCGAGGCGGAGGTCGGCGCCGTCGGCATCGATCCCGGTCATGCGCCAGCCGGTGCCGCTGCGGCCCAGCAGCGCCTGGGCGTAGAGGTCTATGGCATCGGCATGGTCGTCGTTCATGTGGCCGATGATGCGGGCCTCCGCCGCCGACAGCGCCGGCGGCGGGTCGATCAGCAGGTCGGCGGCGTCGAAGCGGTGGATCGCGCCGAAGCCGGCGACCATGTGGCCGCGCGCGACCCGCACCCGCCACAGGCTGAAATCCGGGAAGCCGGCATAGGTCGCGGCATCCGGGTGCCTGGCCAGGTAGCGGGCACGCAGCGCCGGGTCGTCCGCCGGCTCGGCCCGGCCGGAGACGGTCAGGCGCGGCCTGGTCAGCGGCTGGTCGAGCCCGGCCGTGCCGTCGAACAGCAGCGAGGCGCGGGAGTCGCCCTCGAGGTTGCCGGTGTGCTCCGCCAGCCGCGAGATCAGCAGCAGCGGCTGGCCGGCCGGGTCGGTCGCGACCAGCACCAGCGAGGCATAAGGGCTGCCATCCGCGTCCAGCGTCGCCAGGGCGGCGCGGTCCAGGCTGCGCAGCAGGAGCCGGGCCTGTCCGGCCGGGGCGAGCTCTGATGTCGTCATCGCGCCGCTACCTCGCTGGTTTTCTTGGAGATTACCTCGTCCGAGTGACAATTTGGCCGCGAATACGCCATATTGGGCGTTCAGCGTCCCCGGCAATGTCACTGTGCCCGCTGGGGGCGGGTGGTGAGGAGTGGAGGGGGCCATGGCCCAGACGATCGCGCTGGTCGATGACGATCGCAATATCCTGACATCGGTGGCGATGTCGCTGGAGTCGGAGGGCTATGAGGTCCGCACCTACTCCGACGGCGACGAGGCGCTGCGCGGGCTGGCCCAGAAGCCGGTCGACCTCGCCGTGCTGGACATCAAGATGCCGCGCATGGACGGGATGGAGCTGCTGGGCCGGCTGCGCAAGACCACCAACATGCCGGTGATCTTCCTGACCTCGAAGGACGACGAGGTCGACGAGCTGCTCGGCCTGCGCATGGGCGCCGACGACTACATCAAGAAGCCGTTCTCGCAGCGCCTGCTGATCGAACGCATCCGGGCGCTGCTGCGGCGCGAGCAGCTGGCGACCGACACCACCCCGGCCGATCCCGCCGCCGTGGTCACCCGCGGCGACCTGACGCTGGACGGCAACCGCCACGCCTGCCTGTGGCGCGGCGAGACCATCGACCTGACCGTCACCGAGTTCCTGCTGGTCAAGGCGCTGGCGATCCGCCCCGGCCACGTCAAGAGCCGCGACCAGCTGATGGATGCGGCCTATGGCGAGCACATCTATGTCGACGACCGCACCATCGACAGCCACATCAAGCGCATCCGCAAGAAGTTCAAGGTGATCGACACCGAGTTCGGCCACATCGAGACGCTGTACGGTGTCGGCTACCGCTACAAGGAGGCCTGATCGCGGACCGGCCGCCATCCCTGCCCGGCCGCGGTCTGGACCGACCGCCGCATGATGCCATGACGGCCCTCCCATGACGGCCCCCCGATGACGGCCCCGCTGAGAGCCTCCCGCGGCCCCGCGCCGCCACGGCTGGGCGAGTCCGCCGAGCCGGGCGCGGATCCGGCTGCCCGGGCGGATCTGGGCGCCGAGCTGGCAGCCGAGCCGGCGGCCGAGCCGATCACCGCGACCCCGGTCGGCGGCCGCGCCGTCGACGCCCCGGTATCGCGGCTGCGCCGCCGCTTCTTCTCGAAGCTCACCGCCCGCGTCCTGGCCGTCAACATGATGGCGCTGATGATGCTGGTCGGCGGCATGCTGTACCTGTCGTCCTACCAGGAGCGGCTGATCGAGAACGAGCTGTCCTCGCTCGACGCCGAGGCCACGATCCTGGCCGCCAACTTGGCCGAGGCGGCGGTGGTCGGCGGCGTCGACACGCAGCAGTCGCTGGACCCGGACAACGCCCGGCAGATCGTGCGCCGGGTCTACCAGACCAACGACACCAGGGCCCGGCTGTTCGGCGCCGACGGCAAGCTGGTGGCCGACAGCCGGATGCTGGGCCAGCCCGGCGGCATCATCGAGGTGCGGCCGCTGCTGGCGCCGCAGGTGAAGGGCTGGCTGCGCGCCGCCTGGGACGGGATCTACGACTGGTCGAGCGAGTTCGCCGGGCCGCGCAAGCGCTGGCCGACCTATGTCGAGCGCCAGGACCAGCAGGGCAACGACTACGCCAGCGTCCGGGCCGCGCTGTCCGGCGGCGTCGGCCGCCAGATCTGGACCCGCGAGGACGGCAAGCTGATGCTGGGTGTCGCCGTGCCGGTGCAGCGCGTGCGGCTGGTGCTGGGCGCGGTGCTGATGACCCGCGAGGGCGTCAACATCGAGGGCAACCTGCAGACCGTGCGCGAGGAGATCCTGAAGGTCTTCGCCATCGCGCTGGGCGTCACCATCATCCTGTCGCTGTACCTCGCCGGCACCATCACCCGGCCGATCCGCCGGCTGGCCCGGTCGGCCGAGCGGGTGCAGCAGGGCCGCGGCCGCAAGATCGAGATCCCGGACATGAGCGGCCGGCGCGACGAAATCGGCGAGCTGGCCTCGGCGCTGCGGGCCATGACCGCGGCGCTGTGGACCCGGATCGACGCGATCGAGCGCTTCGCCGCCGACGTCTCGCACGAGATCAAGAACCCGCTGACCTCGCTGCGCAGCGCGGTCGAGACCACCGCCCGGATCACCGACCCGGCGCAGCAGCGCCGGCTGATGGCCATCATCCTGGAGGACGTGCAGCGCCTGGACCGGCTGATCACCGACATCTCCGACGCCTCGCGCCTGGACGCCGAGCTGTCGCGGGCCGAGAGCGGGACAGTCGACATCGCCCGCATGCTGGGCATGCTGACCGAGCTGTACAAGACCACGCTGGAGGATACCGGCATCAAGATCAGCCTGAGCCTGCCGCCCGGCTCGGCCCTGACCGTGCCCGGCATCGAGGACCGGCTGGTGCAGGTGTTCCGCAACCTGATCACCAACGCGATCTCGTTCTCGCCGCCCGACGGCGCCATCACCCTGCGCGCCCGGCGCGAGGGCGCCTGGGTGATCGCGACCATCGAGGATGACGGGCCCGGCATTCCGGCCGGCAAGCTGGACGCGATCTTCGACCGGTTCTACACCGAGCGCCCGGCCGGGGAGAAGTTCGGCACCCATTCCGGGCTGGGCCTCAGCATCTCCAAGCAGATCATCACCGCCCATCGCGGCCAGGTCTTCGCCGAAAACCGGGAGGGGCGCCCCGGCGCCCGCTTCACGGTGAAGATCCCGGCGAAGTGAGGGCGGCATCACCATTCCGCATCGAAGGGGGATTTCCATGAATTCGAGCCTGCGCGGGCTGCTGCTCGGCAGCGTCTTCGCCCTGGCCGTGACGCCGGCCCTGGCCCAGACCCAGACGGTGGTGCCGCCGCCGGCCATCGCCCAAGTCCAGGACCAAGCCGCCGTACCGGCGCCGCCGGCACCGCCTGCCCCCCCGGCGGTGCTGGAGGAGATGGACGCGCTGTCCTTCGTCACCTGGGCCAGCGCCTCGGTCCGCGGCGCCCCGAGCGGCACCGGCGAGCTGAAGGAGACCCTGCCCTTCGGGTCCCAGGTCATCGTCACCGGCCGGCTGGCCGTGGGCGGCTGGGTGCGGGTGCAGACCCCGAAGACCCCGGTCGGCTACATGTGGGCGCAGACCCTGGCGCCGATGCGCATCGCCATGCCCGGCACCGCGGAAGGCACGCCCGGCGTGGCCCCGGCCGACGACTCCGCCGACGACACCATCGGGACCGCGACGCCGCTCGGCACCGTCGGCGCATCGCCGCTGGCCGCCGAGGGCCGGGTCTCGACCACCGATCAGACCGACGTCTACGCCATCACCACCGAAGGCTGGACCAACCTGTCGGTCGACCTCACCGGCCTGACCGGGGATGCCGATATCGAGTTGAAGGACAAGGATGGCGGCGGCCTCGGCTCCTCGGCCAATGGCGGCTCCGACGCCGAGCACATCACCGCGGCGGTCGGACCCGGCACCTATTACCTGGTCATCACCAGCTACGGCGACGACACGCCGTACCGGCTGTCCGTCTCCGGCACCCCGGGCGAGGAGCCGCCGCCGGATTCGGCCGGGTCCAGCCAGTCCGACGCCCGCGACCTGGGCGACGTCACCGGCGGCAGCGCCGAGGCCAGCGACTGGGTCGGCCCGGCCGATTCCAGCGACTACTACGCCTTCACGATCCGCGAGCGGCAGGCCGTCACCATCGGTCTGGACGGCCTGTCGGCCGATGCCGACATCAACCTGGTCGGCACCGACGGCAGCTACCTTCTGGGCGGCACCAACACCGACACCGAGGCGGAAGCGCTGACCGCGACGCTCGACGCCGGCACCTACTACCTGAACGTCTATCCGGCCGGCGCCGAGGCCACCGAGTACCGGGTCACGGTGGCCGGCGCGCCCGCCGCCCCGCCGCCGCCGGACCATGCCGGCAACACCCCGGAGGAGGCCGGCACGATCGAGCGCGTCGGGCCGCAGCCGGTCAAGGTCACGGACTGGGTCGGCTTCACCGACCGCGACGACTATTGGCGCTTCACCCTGGTCAACCGGGCCGACGTCACCATCCGCCTGACCATGGAGCAGGGCGACGCCGACATCGACCTGCTGCGCGCCTCGGACCAGGAGAGCCTGATCAGCGGCGCCGAATCCGGCACCGACCCGGAGGTGCTGACGCTGCGCCTGGACCCCGGCACCTACCTGCTGCGGGTCTACTCGTACCAGGGCGACACGCCGTACACGCTGGAGGCCAAGGCGGTGCCGGCGAAATAACGCGTCTTGTTGTCTGATGATTTGCCGTTGCGATTGACAGGGCCGGGGGTGCCGTCCACCTTCCCACCCGCGATGGCGACGATCCATGCGACCTGCGTCGCAGTCGACGGCCGCGGCGTGTTGCTGCGCGGGCCGTCGGGCAGCGGCAAATCCGACCTGGCCCTCCGGCTGATCGATGCCGGGGGGCGTCTGGTCGCCGACGACCAGGTGCAGCTCTCGCTCGAGGGCGGCGTCGTGGTCGCACGCCCGCCTGCCGTCCTGGCCGGGCTGATCGAGGCCCGCGGCTTCGGGCCGATTCCGGTGCCGTTCGAGCCGGCCGCCCCGGTGCTGCTGGTGGCCGACCTGAAGCCGGCCGAGGCGATCGAGCGGCTGCCGGAGCCGGGACGCTGCGCCTATCTCGGCATCCTCCTGCCGCTGGTCTCGGTGGCGCCCTTCGAGGCCTCGGCCCCCATCAAGCTGCGCCTGGCCCTGGCCGCGCTGGCCCTGCCCGCACAGCGTCTCGCCCGATGAGCGACATTGCCCAAACGCAGGCGCCGGCCGGCGCCGATCATCGTCTGGTGCTGGTGACCGGCCTGTCCGGCGCCGGCCATTCCACCACGCTGAAGACCCTCGAGGATCTCGGCCACGAGGCGATCGACAACCTGCCGATCGCGCTGCTGGGCCCGCTGGTCGACCATGCCGAGGGCCGGCCGATGGCGGTGACCATCGACACCCGCACCCGCGGCTTCTCGGTCGAGGCGCTGGAGGCCGAGGTCGCGGCCCTGCGCGCCCGCGGCGACGTCGATGTCCGGCTGCTGTTCGTCGATGCCGATGACGAGGTGCTGCAGCGCCGCTTCACCGAGACGCGGCGCCGCCACCCGCTGGCGATCGACCGGCCGGTCGCGGACGGCATCCGGCGCGAGCGGCTGGAGCTGTATCCGCTGCGCCTGCTGGCCGATGTCGTGGTCGACACCTCGCTGACCAGCCCGCAGGACCTGCGGCGGCTGATCGAGGGGCATTTCGGCCTCGACACCTCGACCGGCCTGTACGTCACGGTGATGTCCTTCTCGTTCAAGCGCGGCCTGCCGCGCGAGGCCGACCTGGTGTTCGACGTCCGCTTCCTCGACAACCCGCACTGGGTGCCGGAGCTGCGGCCGCAGACCGGCCAGGACCCGGCGGTGCAGGCGATGATCCGGCGCGATATCCAGTTCGACCCGTTCATGGCCTCGCTGTTCGGCCTGCTGGAACCGTTGCTGCCGCGCTACAACCGCGAGGGCAAGAGCTACCTGACCATCGCCGTCGGCTGCACCGGCGGCAAACATCGATCGGTGTTCGTGGCGGAGACGCTGGCGGCCTGGCTGGACGGCCAGGGCACCCGCCGCGGGCTGGTCCATCGCGACATGCCGACGTAAGGGCTGACAGGAAGGCATCCGGAACGACATGACCACCCACCCGATGATCGGCATGGTCCTCGTGACCCATGGTCGTCTCGCTGACGAGTTCGTCGCGGCGATGGAGCATGTGGTGGGCGCCCAGCCCCAGGTCGCCACGGTCTGCATCGGGCCCGAGGACGACATGGAGCAGCGCCGGGCAGAGATCATGGACAAGGTGTCCGCCGTCGATGGCGGGCGCGGCGTGGTGCTGCTGACCGACATGTTCGGCGGCACGCCGTCGAACCTGGCGATCTCGATCCTCGACCGCGCCAATGTCGAGGTGATCGCCGGCATCAACCTGCCGATGCTGATCAAGCTGGCCTCGGTGCGCAAGACCGACACCCTGACCGACGCCGTGACCGCGGCCCGCGAGGCCGGCCAGAAATACATCAGCGTGGCCTCGGCCCTGCTGAAGCCGGAGAAGCGCAAATGAGCGGCCCGGCGTCCCCGGACGCTGCCATGGACCGGCTGACGCGCACCGTCACGATCCGCAACCAGCGCGGCCTGCACGCCCGGGCGGCGGCCAAGTTCGTCAAGCTGGTGGCCGAGTTCAATGCCGAGATCTGGGTCGAGCGCAACGGCACCGAGGTCGGCGGCCAGTCGATCATGGGGCTGATGATGCTGGCGGCCGGCATCGGCACCGAGATCGCCATCGCTGCGGCCGGGCCGCAGGGGGCGGAAGCCCTGGCGGCGCTCGTCTCCCTGGTCGAGCGCGGCTTCGACGAGGACTGATCCCATGGCGACTCGGATCGCCGACCTCCCCGAAAAGAAGACCGGCCGGGAGATCGTGCTGAACGGCCTCGCCGTCTCCGGCGGCGTCGCCATCGGCCCGGCCCATCTGATCGAGAGCGGCTTCGAGCAGGTGCCGGAATACCGGCTGGAGGAGGCCGACCTGGCCGGCGAGCGCGAGCGCTTCGCCGAGGCGCTGGCCAAGTCCCGGCGCCAGATCAAGAAGCTGAAGGCCAAGGCCCAGGCGCTGCCGGAGCAGGCGGCCGAGGATATCGGCTACCTGCTGGATGCCCATGCCGCGATCCTGTCAGGCTCGCGCCTGCTGCGCGGGGTCGAGACCCGGATCGCCGAGGAGCGGGTCAACGCCGAATATGCGGTGCAGTCGGAGATCGCGGTCATCGCCGCCCAGTTCGCGGCGATGGACGACAGCTACCTGGCCAGCCGGATCGACGACATCCGCGAGGTCGGGGCCCGGCTGATCCGCAACCTGACCAAGCGCCAGTTCCAGGCCTTCGCCAGCCTGCCCGAGAGCAGCATCCTCCTGGCCGAGGAGATCACCCCGGCCGACACCGCGCTGATGGATCCGCGCCGGGTGATGGGCTTCGCCGCCGCCCTCGGCGGCGCCCAGGGCCACACCGCGGTGATGGCGCGGTCGCTGGGCCTGCCGGCGGTGCTGGGCGTGCCGGGCCTGCTGGCCGGGGTCCGCGCCGGCCAGACCGTGATCGTCGACGGCACCGCCGGCCAGGTGATCATCGACCCGACGTCGGAGACCCTGTCCGCCTACCGCATCCGGCGCGACCTGGCGCGAGCCGACCGCAAGCAGCTGGAGGCCCTGATCGGCCTGCCGTCGCGCAGCCGGGACGGCGTCGACGTCACCCTGTCGACCAATGTCGAGCTGCCGCGCGACGTGCAGATGTCGACCGAGCTGAACGCCGCCGGCGTCGGCCTCTTGCGCACCGAGTTCATGTTCATGAACCGGGACGACCTGCCGGGCGAGGAGGAGCAGTATTCGATCCTGCGCGGCGTGGTCGAGGGCATGGCCGGCAAGACGGTGACGATCCGCACCCTCGACCTCGGCGGCGACAAGATCGCGTCGGCCCTCGGCGGCCGCTTCGCCGAGACCGCCAACCCGTCGCTGGGCCTGCGCGCCATCCGGCTGTCGCTGAAGGAGCCGAAGCTGCTGGAGGCGCAGCTGGCGGCGATCCTGCGGGCCGGCGCGCACGGCCCCATCCGGGTGCTGCTGCCGATGATCACCACCATCGGTGAGATCCGCGCGGTCAAGGCGGCGCTGGACCGGACGATGCGGCGGCTGAAGCGGCGCCGGGTGCCGGTGCCGGCGGCGATGCCGCCGCTCGGCGCCATGATCGAAGTGCCCGGCGCGGCGCTGATCGCCGACGCCCTGGCGCGCGAGGTCGATTTCTTCGCCATCGGCACCAACGACCTGGTGATGTACACGCTGGCCGCCGACCGCGGCGACGAGACCGTGTCCCATCTCTACGACCCGCTGCACACCGCGGTGCTGCGGCTGGTGCAGTTCACGGTCGAGGCAGCGCTGCGCGCCCGCATCCCGGTCAGCGCCTGCGGCGAGATCGCCGGCGACCCGCGCTTTACCGCCCTCCTGATCGGCCTCGGCATCCGCGACCTGTCGATGGCGCCGCTGCGCCTGCTGGAGGTCAAGCGCCGGATCCTGACGCTGGACAGCGTCGCCGCCGCCCGCCGCGCCCGGATGATGCTGGACCAGACCGATTCCGGCCGAATCGCAGCGCTGCTGGACGATTTCAACGAAGGCGGCTGAGCGTCCTTTCCGACCGTTGAGCCACCGCTTTCGCCGGTTGTGCGGACAAAATTCAACCGCGATCTTGCAATGCATAATATTTTAAACAAAACTGCCCCGCGCCGATTCGGGCCAGGAAACGGGAATGGTGGGGATCGTTCACGTCACGCCGGCGATCTGGATCCGGGATGAGGACGGGTCGCCGATCTGCCTGGGCGACGCCGACGACCTGGCCGATTGGCTGGGCCGGCGATGCGCCTCGCTGATGCGGACACCGAGCATCGGAGAGCGTCAGGTCCTGGCGCTCGAACAGCTGCTGGCCCGGGTCGAGGCGGTGATCGACGCCGGCGATCCGTACCTGCCGGCCGAGCTCCGGCGGGACATCGTGGCCACCATCGTGGGCCTGAACGGGGTGTTCGTCACCGCCGCGATGCCGGCCGGCGACGGCCCGGCGCTGGTGTCGCCGGACAATCCCCCGCCTGTGACGGGCAGGACCGATGCCGCCCGGCGGTCGGGCCGCCCGACGCTGCGGCTGCACATCACGGCCGAGCGGCGGGGACCGTACCGCAACTAGACCCGCACCGCCCGCGCCGCGGCCGCCGTCGCGACCAGCAGCGCCGCCACGATCCCGAGCGCCATCGGCAGGCCGACATGGTCGGCGACGAAGCCGATCGCCGCCGGCCCGGCCAGGATGCCGCAATAGCCGAGCGTGGCGATGGTCGAGATGGCGAGGCCCGGCGGCATGCCCGGCACCCGGCCGGCAGCGCTGAACAGCACCGGCACGACATTGGCCGCGCCGACCCCGACCAGGGCGAAGCCGACCAGCCCGGCCACCGGCCAGGGCGCCAGCACCGCCAGCAGGAAGCCGGCCGCCGCCAGGAGGGAGCCGAGCCGGACCACGGTCTCGCCGCCGAACCGGCTGGTGATGCCGTCGCCGGCCAGCCGCATCACCGCCATCGCCACCGCGAACATGGCGTAACCGAGCCCGGCCACGGCCGGGTCCTGGCCGCGGGCGTCGTGCAGGAACACGGCGCTCCAGTCCAGCACCGCGCCCTCGGCCTGGAACAGCACGAAGGTCAGGAGGCCGAGCACCAGGACGATGCCGCGCGGCAGGGTGAAGCGCATCCCGGACTGGGCGGGGCGCCGCTCCGGCGGCAGCATCGACCCGGCCTGGGTCGCCAGCAGCACCAGCATCAGGCCGCTGACGACCACCGCCACCAGCAGCGGCGACAGGCCGAGGCCGAGCAGCAGGCTGGCGCCGCCGGCGCCGATCAGCCCGCCGACACTGAACATGCCGTGGAACGAGGACATCACCGGCTTGGTGCCGCGCGCCTCCACCGCCGTGGCCTGGACGTTCATCGCCACGTCCATCGACCCGGTGGCGGCGCCGAACAGGAACAGGGCCAGGCCGAGCAGCGGCGCGTCCGGCGCCAGGATGACCAGCGGCAGCGACAGGCAGATCACCAGCCCGCCCAGCGCCGTGACCACCCGGCTGCTGAAGCGTGAGGCGAGAAAGCCGGCCAGCGGCATCGCCACCATCGCCCCGGCGCCGAGGCCGAGCAGGGTGAGGCCGAGCACGCCGTCATCGATGCCGAGCCGCGCCTTGGCCAGCGGCACCTGCGGCGCCCAGCTGGCGGTGACGGTGCCGCAGACCAGGAACATCGCCCGAGTGGCGAAGCGTGCGGCGCGGACATCGGCGGAGTCGGACGTGCCGTCCGTGCGGGCGAAACTGCTCATGGCGGTCCCTAGGCGAGAATGAGGGTGAGGCCGGCCTGGCGGCAGGCGGCCAGAAGGTCGGGATCGGCGGTGCGCTCGGTGATCAGCGCGTCCAGCCGCCCCACCGGCAGGATCGGGAAGGGGGCGGCGGTGCCGAGCTTGTCGGCGGTGACCACGGCGGCGACCCGGCCGGCGCAGGCGGCCATGCGCCGCTTCACCAGCGCCTCCTCATGGTCCATGCCGCCGAGCCCGGCCTCGACATCGAGGCTGCAGACCCCGAGCAGGCAGAGATCGGCGCGCAGGCCCTCCAGCGCCGCCAGCACCGAGGTGCCGACGGTCGCCTGGTCGGCCTTGTCGAGCCGGCCGCCGAGCAGCACCACCTCGGCCGCCGGGTGGCGGGTCAGGGCCAGCGCCGCCGGCAGGTTCGGCGTGACGATGGTGACGCGCAGATCGGGCGGCAGCGCCTCCGCCACCGCCAGCATGGTGGTGCCGCCGTCCAACAGCACCACCTCGCCCGGCCGGATCAGCCCGGCCGCCAGCCGGCCGAGCGCGGCCTTGGCCTCCGGCCGCTCGGTCGCCCTGGCGGCGAAGGTGCCGGTGGCGGGGGTCAGCGGCAGCGCCCCGCCATGGACCCGGCGCACCGCGCCGGCGCGGGCGAGGTCGTTCAGGTCGCGGCGGATGGTGTCCTCGGACACGCCGAGCACGGCGCTGGCCGCGGTGGCCAGGATCTTGCCGTCGAGGGCGAGGAGGTCGAGGAGGCGCTTGCGCCGTTCCTCGGGCAACAGGATGTCGATGGTCATGCGGGCGCTGCCTGATTTTGCACGATCATGCACGAACATGCATGATCGTGCAACCACCGGCAGCCGACTGTCCATCCCGACTGCGGTCCTCTCTCCGGCAACAGGCGAAATCGGACGTTAACTCCTGGTAATCCGGGCTGCGGCCCCCATATCCCGGCGGCTTTCAGCCAACCGGAGACCGACGGGCCGTGCTCGACTTCCTCGCCGATCCCCAGATCTGGGCCAGCTTCGTCACGCTGGCCGTGCTCGAGATCATTCTCGGCATCGACAACATCATCTTCATCGCCATCGCCACCGAGAAGCTGCCGGAGAGCCAGCGCGCCTCCGCCCGGCGCATCGGCCTGATCCTGGCGCTGCTGCTGCGCCTGGTGTTCCTGGCGATGATCTCCTGGATCATCGGCCTGACCGCGCCGCTGTTCACCGCCTTCGGCCACGCCGTGTCCTGGCGCGACCTGATCCTGCTCGCGGGCGGCCTGTTCCTGCTCTACAAGGCCACGGTCGAGGTCCATGCCGCGATCGAGGAGAAGGAGGAGGGCCACGCCATCAAGGCGGCCAGCTTCGCCGCGATCATCGGCCAGATCATCATCCTCGACCTGGTGTTCTCGCTGGACAGCGTGATCACCGCGGTCGGCATGACCGACAACCTGCCGGTGATGTATGCCGCCGTGATCCTGGCGGTCGGCACCATGCTGTGGGCCTCCGGCCCGATCAGCCGTTTCGTGCACCAGCACCCGACGGTGAAGATGCTGGCCCTGTCCTTCCTGCTGCTGGTCGGCGTGGCCCTGATCGCCGACGGGCTGCAGTTCCACATCCCGCGCGGCTACCTGTACTTCGCCATCGCCTTCTCGCTCGGCGTCGAGGTGCTGAACCTGCTGGCCAAGCGCCGCCAGGCCAAGCGCGCGGAGGCTGCGGCACCGACGAAGCCGGTCTGACCGGAAGGCCCTCCCCGCCCCGTCCGATTCCCGGGGCGGGGAGGGCCAAATCAAACATATAAAGATGTCTTTATGCTTGTGGCGGGCGGGCCCGGCTGCTACACCCTGCGGCAATTCCGCTTTGCCTCGAGGAGCATCCGATGCCCGACGCCGCCACCTTCACCGACTACAAGGTCAAGGACCTCAGCCTCGCCGATTGGGGCCGCAAGGAGATCGCGATCGCCGAGACCGAGATGCCCGGCCTGATGGCGCTGCGGGCGGAGTTCGGCCCGTCGCAGCCGCTGAAGGGCGCCCGCATCGTCGGCTGCCTGCACATGACCATCCAGACCGCGGTGCTGATCGAGACGCTGACGGCGCTGGGCGCCACCGTGCGCTGGTCGTCCTGCAACATCTTTTCGACCCAGGACCAGGCCGCCGCGGCCATCGCCGCCGCCGGCATCCCGGTCTTCGCCTGGAAGGGCGAGACCGAGGAGGAGTTCTGGTGGTGCATCGAGCAGA
>JAEKLZ010000253.1 GCA_019508225.1 Inquilinus limosus
TCGCCGGCCCGGCGTTCCCCGGGCCGCAGCCGGATCGCCTGGGGCCGCAGCGCGACCTCGATGGCGCCGGGCGGGAGGTCGCGATGCGGCAGCCGCAGCGTAATATCGCCGATGCGGACCGCCGCCAGCGCCCCGTCCCGCCCCTGCAGCGTCGCCGGCAGCAGGTTGGCGTTGCCGATGAAGTCGGCGATGAAGCGATTGGCCGGCCGCTCGTATAGGTCGCGCGGCGTGCCGTCCTGGACGATCCGGGCCGAATGCATCACCACGATGCGGTCGGAGACGGCCAGCGCCTCCTCCTGGTCATGGGTGACATAGACGACGGTCAGGCCGAGCGACTGCTGCAGGCCGCGGATGTCCTCACGCACCCGGCGCCGCAGCTTGGCGTCCAGGTTCGACAGCGGCTCGTCGAACAGCAGCACCTTCGGCTCCAGCACGATGGCGCGGGCGACCGCGACCCGCTGCTGCTGGCCGCCCGACAGCTCGCTGGGCAGCCGCCGCTCGAAGCCCGACAGGCCGACCGCCGCCAGCTTCTCCGCCGCCATCGCCTCGGCCTTCGCCTGCGACAGGCCGGAGGCGCGCAGGCCGTAGCAGACGTTCTGCATCACCGTCATATGCGGGAACAGCGCATAGGACTGGAACACCATGCTGACGTCGCGCTCGGCGGCGGAGCGATGGGTGACGTCCTCGCCGTCGATCAGGATCCGGCCCTCGCTGGCCAGTTCCAGCCCGGCGACCAGGCGCAGCGTCGTGGTCTTGCCGCAGCCGGACGGGCCCAGCAGGGTCACCAGCGTGCCGCGCTCGATGGCGAAACCGACGCGGTCGACCGCGGCCACCGGACCGTAGCGCTTGCTGACGGCGCGGAACTCGACCGCCGGAAGGCCGGCGGGGGCCCCTGCCGCGGCGGGGTCGATCAGGTCGAGCTTGCTTGTCATGCCTGCACCACTGCCGGACGCTTGCGGGTTGCCGGGGCGGCCGCGACACGGCGGCCGATCCGCCTCTCGCCGACCAGGGCCTGGATCGCCATCAGGGCCAGGACCATGATCGTGATCAGCACGGCGGAATAGACGATCGCCAGACCGTATTCGCCGAACTCGGCCCGGCCGACGATGTAGACGGTGGCGAGGTTGAACTCGCCGCTGACCAGGAAGATCACCGCGCTGACGCTGGTGATCGCCCGGACGAAGGCATAGACCAGCGAGGTCGCGACCGCCGGCCGCAGGATCGGCAGGATCACGCGCCGCAGCGTGGTGGCCGACCGCGCGCCCAGCGTCAGCGACGCCTCGTCCAGGCTGCGGTCGATCTGGCTGAGATTGGCCAGCCCGGCGCGGATGCCGACCGGCATGTTCCGGAACACGAAGGCGATGATCATGATCGTCGCCGTCCCCGTGAGCTCGATCGGGCCGCTGTTGAACGCGAGGATGTAGCTGATGCCGATCACCGTGCCCGGGATGGCGAAGCTCATCATGGTCAGGAACTCGAAGGCGCCGCGGCCGGCGAAGCTCTGCCGGTTCAGGAGATAGGCGGTCAGAATGCCCAGCGCCGCGGTCGGCACCATGGCCAGCAGCGCCACCTCCAGCGTGGTGATCAGCGAGTTCCAGGCCGACCCCGCCAGGTACCAGCCATGGTCGCTGTCGCCGATGGCGAAGGCGGTCAGGAAGTGCTTCAGCGTCAGGGTGTTGTCGCTGCCGATGGCGCTGACGAAGCCGCCGATCATGATGATGCCGTAGACCGCGACGGTCAGCACGATCCAGGGCAGCACCGCCGTGGTGCACAGGATGCGCAGCGGCACGGGCAGCGGGCCGGGCAGCCCGGAATCGCCCTTCCCCGAGACGGTGACGTAGCTCTTTCGCCCGATCCACAGCCGCTGCAGCAGGAAGGCCGACAGGCTGAAGCTCAGCAGCACGATCGCCAGCACCGCGGCCTGACCCTGGTCCTGCGCCGCGCCGACCACGGCGAAGTAGACGCTGGTCGACAGCACGCGGAAATTGCCGCCGATCATCATCGGGTTGCCGAAATCGGCCAGGCTTTCGATGAAGGCGATGAGGAAGGCGTTGGCCAGGCCCGGCCGGATCAGCGGCCAGGTGACGTGGCGGAAGGTGCGCCACGGCCCGCTGCGCAGGGTCTGCGACGCCTCCTCCATGCTCGGGCTGACGCCCTGCAGCACGCCCAGCAGCACCAGATAGGAGATCGGGGTGAAGGCCAGCAGCTGGGCGATGGTCAGGCCCGGCATGCCGTACAGCCAGCGGCTGCGCGGCAGGTGGAACCAGTCGTTCAGCAGCGTCGTGACCATGCCGGCGCGGCCGAACAGCAGGATCAGCGCCAGGCCGATGACGAAGGGCGGCGTGATCACCGGCAGCACCGCCAGCACCTTGAACAGGCGCGGGAACGGGAAGCGGGTGCGCTGCGCCACCAAGGCGAAGGCGAGGCCCAGGAGCGTGCTGAGCACGCCGACCAGCGTGGCCTGGGCCAGCGAGTTCCAGGCCACGCCGCAGCTGCGCCCGCCGGACAGGCAGGCCAGGCCCCAGATCGAGGAATCGGTCAGCTTTTCGGCGAACATCGGCAGGTCGACCTGCCCGTCATTGTCCTTGAACGCCGACAGCAGGACGCAGAGCACCGGGTAGCCGACGAAGATCAGGATCGAGCCGCAGACGACGACCAGCGCGCCGACGGTGAAGGCATCGCCCTTGCACCAGCCCTGGCGGGCCAAGCCGTGCGCGGCCAGCAGCGCCATCGCCACCAGATAGCCGAGCGCGCCCCAGCCCAGCGCCGGCTGCGCCGCGGCCCAGCCGGCCAGGCTGCCGAGATCGACCATCGCCCAGCCCTGCCGGTCGATGGCGAAGGCCTGCAGCAGCGCCCAGGCGATGCCCGCCGCCCCGGCCCAGGCCAGCAGGCGCGGCCGCCGCCGCAGCTCGGCCAAGCTGGCCAGCAAAAGCGGCAGCAGCAGGCCGAACAGCCAGGGGCTGGCGCGGGCGGCCTCTACCACCGCCGGCGCCCCGCCCTCGGTCAGGGCGCGGACCAGCCCGCCCTCGATGCCGTACCAGGGCAGCACCAGCACCGACGCCCAGCCGAGCAGCAGGCACAGCCGCACGCCCGAAAACCGCGTCGCGGCCGCGCCTTTCCTGAGTCCCGTCGCCGCCACCTCAGCCGCCGTTCTTCACATCCTTGGTCCAGCGCGACAGCAGCCGCGTCCGCTCGGCGGAGGAGCCGTATTTCTCGAAATCATAGTGGATCAGCTTGATGTTGCTGGTGTCCGGCGATTCCGGCGGGATCGCGGAGGCGGTGTTCGACGGCACCTGGAAGCTGCCGTTCTTGGCGGCGATCGCCTGCGCCTCGGGCGTCAGCGCCCAGTCGTAGAATTTCTTGGCTTCTTCCATGTGGCGGGCGCCCTTGATCAGGCTCATCGACCCGATCTCGTAGCCGGTGCCCTCGCAGGGCGACACCACCTTCACCGCCGGCGACTGCTTGGCCGCGTTGATCAGATCGTGCTGGAAGGCGATGCCGACGATGGTCTCGCCGCGGCCAACGGCCTGGGCCGGCGCCGCGCCGGCGCTGGTGTACTGGTCGATGTTCTTGTTCAGGCCGGCGAGATACTCGAACGCCTTGTCCTCGCCCATCAGCTGCACGATCGTCGCCAGCATGGTCCAGGCGGTGCCGGAGGAGTTCGGGTCGGCCATCTGGACCTCGCCCTCGAACTCCGGCTTCAGCAGGTCGGCCCAGCAGGCCGGGGCCGCCAGGTTGCGGTCCTTTAGCTCCTGCTCGTTGTAGCCGAAGCCGAGCACGCCGAGATACAGCCCGACCGTGCGGTCGCCGGAACGCTTGGCTTGGTCCTGCGCCCAGTCCCGCAGCTGGCCGAGCGCGGGCGATTTGTAGGGCTCGGTCAGCCCGTCGGTCGCCGCCTGCAGATGCGGGTCGCCGGTGCCGCCATACCAGATGTCGCCGCGCGGATTGTCCTTCTCGGCCCGCAGCCGGGCGAAGATCTCGCCGGCGCTCTGCCGCGTCATGTCGACATGGATGCCGCTCTTCTCCTGGAAGGCGGTGGCCGCGGCCCGGCACCATTCCTCGTTCACGCCGCAATAGACCACGACCGAGCCCTCCGCCCGGGCCGGCGCGGAGCGCAGCGCCATTCCCGCCACCAGCGCGACCGCCGCGCAGGACAGGGCAACCGACTTCGACACGCGGGACATTGCCGTCCTCCCTATCGTCATTTCTTGCAACCGCGTGCAAATGCTGTTGGATCATCGCCGCAGCGTCAATGACAATTTTGTGACCGCCACAGACGAACGCAAAATGAAGATCCAGGATAGTTGCGGCATTTCCCGACGGCGGCCTGCACAGCATCGTTTGCACGCAGTTGCAATCGAGCTTATCCTCGAGCCTTCGAACGATGGAGCAGACCCCGGCATGCCCGGCCGCGACAGCACGCCACCGGACACTCCCCTCGCGACGGACGACCTCGCCTCCCGGCGGTTCGTCGGCGCCCAGGCTGTGGCCGAGCTGGCCGGGGTGTCGCGCTCGGCGGTGTCGCGCACCTTCACCCCGGGCGCCAGCGTGTCGGAGGAGACGCGGCGCCGCGTCATGGCCGCGGCCGAGGCGCTGGGCTATCACGTCAACCACCTGGCCCGCGGCGTATCACGGCAGGAGACCGGGATCGTCTGTCTGGTCGTGGCGGATGTCGACGCGGCGCAGCCGTCGCGGCTGACGCGGGCGATCACCGAGCGGCTGCAGGACGCCGGCAAGGTCGCCGTGCTGCTGTGCGTCGGCGGGCCGTCGGACGACATCGCGGCGACGCTGCGCCGGGCGCTGAACTATCGAGCCGACGCCACGGTGGTGATGTCGGGGACGCCGGCGCAGTCGATCGTGCGCGAATGCCTGGACAACGGGCAGCGGCTGATCCTGATCAGCCGCGACGACCGCATCGCCGGGCCGGACAACATCCTGCTCGACAATGCCGGGGCGGCGCGGACCGCCCTGAACCTGCTCCTGCGCGCCGGGTGCCGCCGCCCCGCCATGGTGACGACCGAGCTGGGCACGCCCAGCCTGTCGGCCCGGGCCGACGCCTTCGTCGACGCCGCTCGCGCGATCGGCATCGAGCCGGCGGTGGTCCGGCTGGGCCAGATGACCAGCTACGCCAACGGCGTCGCCGCCGCCCATCGGCTGTTCACGGCGGCGGAACGGCCCGACGCGGTGTTCTGCGTCAACGACGCGACGGCCTTCGGCCTGATCGACGCGGCCCGGCACGAATTCGGCCTGCGCGTGCCGGAGGATGTCTCGGTGATCGGCTTCGACAATGTCACGCAGGCCGGCTGGACGTCGTACCAGCTGACCACCTTCGACCATCCGGTGGACGATATCGCTCGCCATGCCGTTGATCTGGCCTCGGGAAGCCGCGCCGCCCGGGCGGCCCCGGCCCGGATCGAACTGACACCCGAACTGGTGTGGCGACGCACGGTCAGGATCCGATGACGATGGATTGGCATTCGGCCTCGGCCCGGAGCCCGGCCGATGGGTGAGAAGATCAAGCCGAAGGCGCCGCGCCTGCAATACGGAGCTCTGCCCTATCGCTTCCGGCCCGACGGGTCGATCGAGATCCTGCTGGTCACGACCCGCCGGACGCGGCGCTGGATCGTGCCGAAAGGGTGGAAGATCAAGGGCAAGAAGCCGCCCAAATCGGCCGCCCAGGAGGCCTTCGAGGAGGCCGGCGTGCAGGGCGTCGTGTCGGGCAAGCCGATCGGCAGCTTCGTCTACGACAAATGGCTGGACGATGACGGCGTCACGGCCCCGTGCGAGGTCCGGATCTTTCCCCTGCTGGTCAAGCGGCAGGGGAACACCTGGCGCGAATGCGAGGAGCGCGAGGCCCGCTGGGTCGATCCCGGCAAAGCCCTCGAAATGATCGACGACCAGGGCCTGCGGGATCTCATCGCCGCATTCGCCGATCGGCAGGCCCGCAAGGCGAAGACGCCGGCTGTCGAGGCCCCGAGGGCGGCAGCAGCGGAGTGACGCGCTGCTGCATCGCCGGCACCGACTCCCGAGGCGAAACATCGCGGGCCGCACCTTCTCAAGGACGGCCGTCTGCGCACGCATGATTGCATCGGCATGCACCGGCTGCTCTCGGCCGGCCCGTCACGGCCGATCCTGTGTTGACAATACCCCGCCACAAAATATGATTTTGCAAACAATCTGCGGCACGCGAGCCGCCGGCGGAGGAACGCCATGGCCGAGCGCTCGTTTGCCCGGGAGGTCGAGGATCTGAAGCTCGGGGAGGGCGAGACCTTCAAGGGTGAAGGCATTCTCGCGATCACCAAGGCCCTGCTGCAATCCGGCGTGGCCTATGTCGGGGGCTATCAGGGCTCGCCGATCTCCCACCTTATGGACGTGCTGTCCGACGCCAGGGACGTGATGGAGGAGCTCGGCGTCCATTTCGAGACCTCCGCCTCCGAGGCGGCGGCGGCGGCGATGCTGTCGGCGTCGGTGATGTATCCGCTGCGCGGCGCCGTCACCTGGAAGTCCACCGCCGGCACCAATGTCGCCGCCGACGCGCTGTCGAACCTGGCATCGGGCGGGGTCACCGGCGGCACGCTGATCATCATCGGCGAGGATTACGGCGAGGGCTCCTCGATCATGCAGGAGCGCAGCCACGCCTTTGCGATGAAGTCGCAGATCTGGCTGCTCGACCCGCGTCCGAACCTGCCGTCGATCGTGCAGGCAGTGGAGACCGGCTTCGAGCTGTCCGAAGCCACCCACACCCCGGTGATGCTGCAGGTCCGCATCCGCACCTGCCACGTCCATGGCCAGTTCACCGCCAAGGACAACCAGCGCCCGGCCTTCACCCTGCGGCAGGCGATGGAGAACCCGGTGCGCGACACCGGCCGGATCGTGCTGCCGCCCGCCTCCTTCCTGCATGAGAAGGAGAAGATCGAGCAGCGCTGGCCCGCGGCGGTCGAGTTCATCAAGAGCCGCCGGCTGAACGAGACCTTCGGCCCGGCGGAGGGCGACGTCGGCATCGTCGTCCTGGGCGGGCTCTACAACTCGCTGATCCGCTCGCTGCAGCTGCTCGGCCTGGCCGATATCTACGGGCGCTCGCTCGTCCCGATCCATGTCCTCAACGTCGCCTACCCCCTGATCGACGACGAGCTGACGGCGTTCTGCGCGTCGAAGCATGCGGTGCTGATGGTCGAGGAAGGGTCGCCCGACTATATCGAGCAGTCGCTCAACGCCATCCTGAAGCGCCGCGACATCCAGACCCGGGTCGCCGGCAAGGATGTGCTGCCGATGGGCGGGGAATACACCGCGCCGGTGCTGATGAAGGGGCTGTCGGCCTTCCTCGAGGCTTACGCGCCTGTGCTGCTCGGCAATCGGCCGCCGCCGCCGGATGCCTCAGCGGTGCTGGCCGACCAGCGCGTCAAGACGCTGGCCGAGGTGGTGCCGCCGCGCCCGGCGGGCTTCTGCACCGGCTGCCCCGAACGGCCGATCTTCGCCGCGCTGAAGCTGACCGAGAAGGAGCTCGGGCAGCACCACGTCTCGGCCGATATCGGCTGCCACCTGTTCTCGATCCTGCCGCCCTTCAACATCGGCGCCACGACGATGGGCTACGGCCTGGGCCCGGCCTCGGCCTCGGCCTTCAACGTCAAGGCGGACAAGCGGGCGATCTCGGTGATGGGCGATGGCGGCTTCTGGCACAACGGCCTCGCCTCCTCGATCGGCAACGCCGTGTTCAACAAGCATGACGGCGTCATCCTGATCGTCGACAACTACTATTCCGCCGCGACCGGCGGCCAGGACATCCCCTCCTCCCGCGCCGACAATCCGCGGCGCCAGACCAACAACGCGATCACCGACGCGGTCCGCGGCATCGGCGCCAAATGGGTGCGCCAGATCGACCGCACCTACGACGTGGCCCGCCTGCGCGACACCTTCCGCGAAGCGCTGACCACGCCCGAGCCCGGGCCGAAGATCATCGTCGCCTCCTCCGAATGCATGCTGAACAAGCAGCGCCGGATCAAACCGCTGCTGGCCAAGGCGGTGAAGGAAGGGCGGCGCGTGGTGAAGCAGCGCTTCGGCGTCGACGAGGATGTCTGCACCGGCGACCATGCCTGCATCCGACTGTCCGGCTGCCCATCCCTGTCGGTCAAGCACACCGACGACCCGCTGAAGGACGACCCGGTCGCCGCCATCGACCAGTCCTGCGTCGGCTGCGGCAATTGCGGCGAGGTCTCCGAGGCCGCGATCCTGTGCCCGTCCTTCTACCGGGCCGACATCATCCAGAACCCGACCCGGGCCGACCGGCTGCTGGCGGGGCTGCGCGGGGCGGTGATCGGCTGGCTGCAGCGCCGCCGCGAGAGCCGCCGCATCGTCTTCGCCGAATGAGCGCCATTGCCGACACGCTGCCGGACCGTTCGCTGCTGTCGCAGGACCGGCCGCTGACCGTCGCCATCCTGGCCATGGGCGGTCAGGGCGGCGGGGTCCTGGCCGACTGGATCGTGGCGCTGGCGGAGGCCAATGGCTGGGCGGCCCAATCGACGTCGGTCCCCGGCGTGGCCCAGCGCACCGGCGCGACCATCTACTATATCGAAATGATCGCCACGAAGCCGGGCGCCACCCCGGTCTTCGCCCTGATGCCGACCCCCGGCGATGTCGACGTGGTGCTGGCCGCCGAGCTGATGGAGGCCGGGCGCGCGGTGCTGCGCGGCCTGGTCACGCCCGACCGCACGACTCTGATCGCGTCGACCCACCGCGCCTTCGCCGTGGTCGAGAAGGAGAAGCCGGGCGACGGCACCGGCGACCCTGCGGCCGTGGTGGACGCGACCGACTTCGCCGCCAGGCGCACCGTCGCCTTCGACATGGAGGCCCTGGCCGGCCGCAGCGGCAGCATGATCTCCGCCGCGATGTTCGGCGCCCTGGCCGGGGCCAAGGCCCTGCCGTTCCCCCGAGAGGCGTTCGAAGCGACGATCCGCGCCGGCGGCCGGGGCGTGGACGCCAGCGTCGCCGCCTTCCGCGCCGCCTGCGACCGGGCCGCGGTTCCAAACACCGAGACTGTCACCCGCGCGCCGGAAAAACGCTTCGACGCCTTGCCGGCGGCCGCCGGGCACCCCGTTCTGGACCGCCTCGTCGGGCGCATCGCGCAGGAGTTTCCTGCCGCCGCCCATCCCATGCTGTTCGCCGGGGTGAAGCGGCTGACCGACTATCAGGACCCGGCCTATGCGGATGAATACCTGACCCTCCTGGCCCGGCTGCAGGCCGAGGATCTGGCCCGGGGCGGCGCCGGGAAGGACTTGGCCTTCACCCTGGCGGCGGCCAAGCATGTGGCCGTCGCCATGGCCTATGACGACGTGATCCGCGTCGCCGATTTGAAGGTCCGCTCGCGCCGGTTCGAGCGCGTGCGCCGCGAGGTCGGCGCCAGCCCGGACCAGATCGTCGGCACCACCGAATACATGCATCCGCGCATGGAAGAGGTCTGCGGCACGCTGCCGAGGCCGCTTGGCGCCTGGATCGAGGCGCGGCCGGCCCTGTTCGCGCGGCTCGACCGGCTGGTCAGCCGCGGCCGGCGCGTGCGCACCGGGACGATCTTCTGGTTCCTGGGGCTGCAGGCGGTGTCGGCGCTGCGCCGGGTCCGCCGCGGCACGCTGCGCCATGCGCGCGAGACGGCGCATCGCGACGCCTGGCTGGCCACCGCCCTCGACGTGCTGCGGGTGAATTACGACCTCGCCGTCGAGGTGCTGGAATGCCGCCGGCTGGTGAAGGGCTATGCCGACACCCATGCCCGCGGCGAGTCGAAGTTCGAGCGGGCGCTGTCCGGCCTGCCCCTGCTGGTCGGCCGCGACGACGGCGCCGCCTGGCTGCGCCGGCTGCGCCAGGCGGCGCTGGCCGATGAGGACGGCACCGCCCTGGACGGCGCGCTGAAGACCATCGCCACGCTGTGACCGCGGGGCACGCCCCCGGCGGCTCAAATATCGTGCTTGCGGATGTTGCGCAGGATCTTGTGCAGGGTGGCGACGAAGGCGACGTATTCGTCGTCGCCGACGCCTTCGAACATCTGCGTCAGCAGCCCGTACATGGTGGGCCAGACCGCGTCGAAGACGGCGCGGCCGTCCTCGGTGATGGCGATGTCGCGGACCCGCATGTCCTCGGCGCGCGGCTGCCGGCGGATATAGCCCTGCTCCTCCAGCGAATCGAGCGTGCGGCTCATGGTCGACTGCTCGGTCACCGCATAGACCGACAGCTCGTTGATCGTCATCGACGACGAGATGCTGAGGATGGCGAGCGCCCGCATCTTGGTGGTGGTCATGTCGTGCGCCTTCAGCGCCTCGGACATGTTGGCGTTCCACCGCGCCATCACCCGGTTCATCAGATAGGGCGCGAACTGGTTGAGGCCGATCTCGCCCAGGGTCGGGCGCGTCTCGCCCTGCTCCAGCCGTCGCAGCACCGTTCCGGCAAATCTGTCGGTCATCGCGCTCCCATCCGCTTCCCGTCTTGCGAGGCCGGCCCCTACCCCGCCTGCGGCACCAGCGCAAGCGCGCGCACCGGCGACCCGGTGCCGCCGACGAATTTCAGCGGCGCCGCGATCAGGACCGCGCCCTTCGGCGGCAGCTGGTCGAGATGGCACAGGCTGGCCAAGCCGTACCGGTTGGCCTTGTGCAGCAGGTTGTGGGCGGGAAAGGGCGGGGTCATGCCGCCGGCCGAACCGGCATCGGTGCCGACCGTCTCGGAGCCCCAGCCGAGGATGCCCTTCGACAGCAGGTATTCGATCGCCTCCGCCGTCGGCCCCGGCGAGTGCGGGCCGGTCTGGTCGGCGTTCAGGAAGGTCTCCGCCGACCCGTTGCGCTTGTACCAGTCGGTGCGCAGCACGACCCAGGACCCGGCCTCGATCGCGCCATGCTCGGCCTCCCAGGCCTTGATGCTGTCGACCGTCAGCAGATAGTCGGGGTCGGAAGCGGTCTCGCGCGACCGATCGATCACATTGACCGGCGCGACGAAGCTCTTCGGCGGGATGGTGTCCGTCGTGGCGTCGGCGTGGTCCCGGCCGGTGATCCAATGGACCGGAGCGTCGAAATGCGTGCCCGTGTGCTCGCCGAGCTCGAGCCAGTTCCAGGCCCAGAACGGGCCGTTCTCGTCATAATGCGAGATCTGGTGGACCTTCACCGCCGGCGTGGCCTTGCCGATCTCGGGCGGCAGCTGGATCACCGGTGTCTCCGGCCCGAGCGGTGCGGTGAGGTCGACCACCCGGATCGAGCCGTCGAGCAGTGACGCCGCCAAGCCGGCGAGATGATCGGTTGCCATCAAGACCTCCCGTTTGTTCCGCCCGCTCGACCTGCCCTTTTCGGCGGGAACGGGTCGTGGTTTGCACTCTCGAACCTTAGGTCAGAATATCTGCAATCACAACGATCTCAACCAAGTGTTACAGCACACGGCCGTTCAAAAGCATGGAATCGCATAGGAGAAGCTTCAGACCTAAAACAATCCGATTGATCGGGGATATCCGCCGTGGTCACATGGCGTGGCCAACGAGGCGGCGTTTCAGCCTGCCCGCCCAGCCAGCGGACGGCACCCGGCCGGAACAGCGCCAGCCTCTTCAGCGACGAAAAGCCAAGAACACCCGCGATGCGGGGCAGCAGAGGAGGCACGCATGATGAAATTTTTCGGGACGCTCGGACTCCTGGTCGCATTCGGCGTGGCGGCGGCATCGCCGGCGTCGGCCGAGACCATCACGGTCGGGGCCTACCCGGCCAATCCGCCCTGGGAGTACAAGACCGACAGCGGCGCCTTCGAGGGCTTCGAGGTCGACGTCGCCAAGGAGGTGGCCAAGCGCATCGGCCTCGATGTCGAGTTCCAGGATCTAGGTTTCCAGGCGCTGTTCGCCGCCACCAGCTCCGGCCGCATCGACTTCGCCATCTCCTCGATCTCGGTCACCAATGAGCGGCTACAGAACCAGGCCTTCACCCAGCCCTATTACGACAGCGACGGCACCGTCGTCGGCAAGACGGATTCGCCGATCCATTCGCTGGACGACCTGAAGGGCAAGACCATCGGCGTGATCGCGGGATCGACCGGCGAGGCCTATGCCAAGGCGAATGGCGAGAAGCTCGGCTTCGCCGAGGTCAAGAGCTACAACGCCCAGCAGGACCTGCTGCTGGAGGCGCAGAACGGCCGCATCGACGGCGGCGCCGGCGAGCTGGCCGGGTTCCAGTACGCGATCAAGCAGATGCCGGCGCTGAAGATCCTGGTCCGCATCCCGACCGGCGAGCGCTTCGCCATGATGACGCGCAAGAACCATCCGCTGCTGGCCAAGGTGAACGATGCCATCGGCGCGATGAAGACCGACGGCACCCTGGCCGCCATCCATAAGACCTGGTTCGGGGTCGATCCGGAGCCGGGCACCAGCACGGTGACGCCGGGACCGATCCCGCAAGCCCAGTAACGGCCCCGCCGGGCGGCACGCCCGGCTCTTTCCGGCATACCACCGGGCTGGGCGTTGCCCGGCCCTCCCGCTGCGCCATCCGGGCCGGACCATGGAACTGATCGACACCTTCTTCAACGGGCCGGTGCTGCTGCGCGCGGTGCCGATCCTGCTGCGGGGCCTGGGCAACACCATCCTGCTCGGCCTCGTCAGCATCGTCTGCGGCACGCTGGCCGGGCTGCTGGTGTGCTTGGCCCGGCTCTATGCGCCGCGGCCGGTGCGGCTGCTGGCGGTCTTCTACATCGACGTGTTCCGGGCGCTGCCGATCCTGGTGCTGCTGATCCTGATCTACTACGCCCTGCCCTTCATCGGCATCCGGCTGTCCTCGTTCCTCTCCGCCTCCCTCGCCCTATCGATGGTGCTGGCGGCCTTCACCGCCGAGGTCTGCCGCGCCGGCATCGAGAGCATCCCGCGCGGACAGTTCGAGGCGTCCTCCGCGCTCGGCCTGCCGTTCTGGCTGGCGATGCGCAAAGTGATTCTGCCCCAGGCCATCCGCGTCATCATCCCGCCGCTGACCAGCAACTGCGTGTCGGTGTTCAAGGACACCGCCCTGGCCTCGGTCGTCGCCATGCCGGACCTGCTGAAGCAGGCCACCGATGCCCAGGCGCAGATGGCCAACCCGACGCCGCTGATCGGCGCCGCGATCCTCTACCTCGCCTTCCTCTGGCCGCTGGTGCGGCTGATCGGCCATCTCGAGAACCGCGCCAAACGGCGCGCCGGCCGGTCCTGACCCTTCCAGGAGACATTCCGTGACCCAGGCATCGACCGCCGCCCGCCCCTTCCCGATCGATGCGGTGCGGGCCCAGTTCCCGGCGCTGCAGAAAGACAAGGCCGGCGACTTCATCTTCCTCGACAATGCCGGCGGCGCGCAGATTCCGCAGAGCGTGCTGGACGCCGTGACCCGCCACCTGGTTGACCACAACGTCCAGCGCGGCGGCCGCTACGACAAGAGCCGCGCCGTCGACCGGGCGGTCGCCGAGGCGCGGGAGAGCGTCGGGCTGCTGGTCAACGCGTATCAGCCGGCCGAGATCTGCTTCGGCATGAACGCCACCTCGTTCATCCGGCTGGTCAGCCTCGGCATCGGCCAGATGCTGGGCGAGCGCG
>JAEKLZ010000040.1 GCA_019508225.1 Inquilinus limosus
CCGAAGGAGAAGGTCCGCCTGATCTCACCCTTCATCGGCGGCGGCTTCGGCGGCAAGCTGTTCGTGCGGGCCGATGCGGTGCTGGCGGCCCTCGGTGCCCGCGCGGCAGGGCGGCCGGTCAAGGTGACGTTGCCGCGGCCGCTGATGTTCAACAACACCACGCATCGCCCGGCGACCATCCAGCGCATCCGCATCGGCGCCGGCCGGGACGGCAGGATCACCGCGATCGGCCATGAAAGCTGGTCCGGCGACCTGCCCGGCGGCGAGCCCGAGCTGGCGGTCAACCAGACCCGGCTGCTGTATGCCGGCGCCAACCGGATGACGGCGATGCGGCTGGCCGTGCTGGACCTGCCCGAGGGCAATGCGATGCGCGCGCCGGGCGAGGCGCCGGGCATGATGGCGCTGGAGATCGCGATCGATGAGATGGCGGAGAAGCTGGGCCTCGACCCGGTCGAGTTCCGCATCCGCAACGACACCCAGGTCGATCCGGAAAAGCCCGAGCGGCCGTTCTCGCAGCGCCATCTGGTCGAATGCCTGCGCACCGGTGCCGACCGCTTCGGCTGGAGCAAGCGCAACCCGCAGCCCGGCAAGGTGCGGGACGGGCGCTGGCTGGTCGGCCTGGGAGTCGCCGCCGCCTTCCGCAACAACCTGCTGGTGAAATCCGGCGCCTGCGTCCGGCTCGATGCCCGTGGCGACGTGACGGTCGAGACCGACATGACCGATATCGGCACCGGCAGCTACACCATCATCGCCCAGACCGCGGCGGAGATGATGGGCGTGCCGCTCGACAAGGTGGTGGTGCGGCTCGGCGATTCGAGCTTCCCGGTCTCCAGCGGCTCGGGCGGGCAGTTCGGTGCCGCCAGCTCGACCTCCGGCGTCTATGCGGCCTGCGTCAAGCTGCGCGAGGCGGTGGCGCAGAAGCTCGGCTTCAACTCCGCCGAGGCGGTGTTCGCCGACGGCCAGGTCCGCGCCGGCAACCGCAGCGCGCCGCTGGCCCAGGCGGCGGGGGAGGGCGAGCTGGTCGGCGAGGACACGATCGAGTTCGGCGATGTCACCGAGACCCATCAGCAATCGACCTTCGGCGCCCATTTCGTCGAGGCGGCGGTGGATGCCGCCACCGGCGAGATCCGGGTGCGGCGCATGCTTTCGGTCTGCGCCGCCGGCCGCATCCTCAACCCCAAATCGGCGCGCAGCCAGGTGATCGGCGCCATGACCATGGGCGTCGGCGCCGCGCTGATGGAGGAGCTCGCGGTCGACAAGCGCCACGGCTTCTTCGTCAACCACGATCTCGCCAGCTACGAGGTGCCGGTCCATGCCGATATCCCGCACCAGGATATGATCTTCCTGGACGAGGCCGACCCGTATTCGTCGCCGATGAAGGCCAAGGGCGTCGCGGAGCTCGGCATCTGCGGGGTGGCCGCGGCGGTCGCCAACGCGGTCCACAACGCCACGGGCATACGCGTGCGCGACTATCCGATCACGCTCGACAAGCTTCTGGACCGGCTGCCGGAGGTGGCGTGATCGCATCCCGGCGTCGCTCAGCGGAGTGTGTCGCGATCGCGATGACCGGCGGGCCGGGCGGCTACGCGCTCCGCAAGATGATCTCGCCGGCAATCGCCTGCGGCAGGCGCAGCAGGTTCAGGATCGGACAGTTGCGCTCCACCGCCTCGCGCACGGCGTCGATCTCGGATGGCGTGGCAGCGGATGCGATGGTGACTGCATAGCGGATGCCGTGGGGGTAGATCGGCACGGCCTCGAAGCCGGGAGAGCCGGCGCGCGGGTCGATCGTGCCGGTGACCTCCAGCTCCAGCGAGTCGAGCGGCACGCCCAGCGCCGCCGCCTGGATCAGGAAGGTGTGGGTCAGGCAGCTGCCGAGCACACCGAGCTGCAGCTCGGGCGAGCTTGGCCCCAGATCGTAGCCGGCGAAATCCGCCTCGCTGTCGCTGATCACCTGGAAGTCGCGGATGCGGATGCGGCGGATACCGCTGCGGCCCTCGGCGCTCACCCGCGCCGTCAGCGTCTTCGGGCCGGCCTCGCCGGCGGCGACTCGGGCCTTGCGCGCGATGATCGCCTCGCGCTTCTGGCCGAGATACTCGTTGAGCGTGGTCATGCCCGGATCCTTTTGGAGACAGGGAGTCAGTCGGCCTTGGCCACGGCGGCGTAGCTGGCCTTGGGCTGCAGCACGAGGCCGGAGACGGTGTCGCGATGCGCGGCCACCAGGGTCTGCTGGAACAGCAGGACGAACGGGCCTTCGGCCTGCACCGCGCGCTGCAGCTGGCCGTAGAGCGCGGCGCGCCGGGCCGTGTCCGGTTCGCGCAGCGCCTCGGTCACGGTTTGGTTCCAGCCGGCATCTTCCCAGCGGTTGCGCCAGGCCAGCGTCTTCGGCGCGTCGGCGTCGTTCACATCCTGGTCGAAGGCGAAGGCGTCGGCGTTGCTGTGCGGGTCGCGGTAGTCCGGCACCCAGGTGCCGATAGTGATGTCGTGCTGCCGGGCCCGGTACTTGGTGATGGTCTGCTTGCCGTCGCCGGGCAGGATCTCCAGCTTGACCCCCGCCTTGGCGAAGCTGGCCTGCAGCGCCTGGGCGATGTCGGCGAAGGGCGCGACGTTGCGCACGTCGATGGTGACGGCGAAGCCGTCGCCGAGGCCGGCACGGGCCAGCAGCGCCTTGGCGCGATCGACATCCAGCCGGTACGGCGCGTCGTCGACGGCGCCGAGATAGCCCGTCGGCAGGACGCTCTGGCGCGTGGTCCAGGTGCCGCTCAGCAGGCTTGCCTCGATGCCGTGGTAGTCGACCAGCCATTTCAGCGCCTCGCGCACCTCGGGCTTGGCCAGGTTCGGATTGCCCTGGTTCAGGCCGAGATACAGCAACCCGTCGCCGGCCTCGCCCTGCAGCGCGACGCCGGGCACGCCCTTCAGGGCCAGGATCTGGTCGCGGGTCAGGTCGCGGGCATAGTCGACATCGCCCTTCTCCAGCAGCAGCCGCTGGCTCGCCGGCTCCGGCACATGCAGGAAGACCAGATGCGGCGTCTTCGGGCCGGTGTGCTGCCAATGCGGGTTGCCCTCCAGCACCACCCGCTCATTCGGCACCCAGCGCTGCAGCGCATAGGGGCCGCTGCCGGCGCTGTGGCCCTTCAGCCAGCCATTGCCGAGGTCGCCTTTGGCCTCGTTCGCCTGCACGGATTTGGCATCGACCACCGAGGCCACGCCGGCGGTCAGGGTGTTGAGGAAGAAGGTCGGCGCCACCGCATGGTCGATGCGGATCTCCAGCGTGCGGTCGTCGACCGCGCGGATCCGGTCCGCGGCATTGTCGGCGGTGAAGCCGAACTGGGTCAGGATGAAGGCCGGCGACTTGTCCAGCCGCACCGCGCGCTGCAGCGACCAGGCGGCATCCTGCGCCGTGACCGGGTTGCCGCTGGCGAAGGCCTGGCCGGGCTTCAACGTGAAGCGCCAGGTCAGCCCGTCATCGGCGACCGACCAGGATTCGGCCAGGTCGCCGACGATCGTCGGGTCGATGGCGCTGCGATACCCCACCAGCTGATCGTATAAATTCTGCGTCACCTCGCCGACGCCGGGCTCGAATGCCTCGGCCGGATCCAGCGAGATGAACTGGTCGATCTGCTTGGCCACCACGATGGTGTCGCGCGGCGTGCCGGCGACAGCCGGGCCGAAGGCAGGCAGCAACAAGAGGGCGCCGAGCAGCGGCGCCGTGAGGCGTCTCATGGAACTCTCCTGGATCGGGTGAGATAAATACTTATTTATTGTGGTAAATTTATATTCTATTGACAGTAGAATGTGTATTTCATGAGATAACAACATGAATCTTCAGTCTATAGCGTGCCGCCATGGATCCACCCGCACGTCATCCCGGGGATGAACGGCATGAATTATCTGTTGAGCCTGCTCGACAAGAGCCCGATCGCCGGCGGCGAGGGGGCGGCGGAGGCGCTGGCCCGCACCGTCGCCCTGGCCCAGCGGGCCGAGCGCTGGGGCTTCCACCGCTTCTGGGTGGCCGAGCACCACGACACGCCGCAGCTCGCCAGCTCCTCGCCCGAGGTGCTGATCGCCTATCTGCTGGCGCACACGTCACGGATCCGGGTCGGCTCCGGCGGGGTGATGCTGCAGCACTACAGCCCCTACAAGGTGGCCGAGAACTTCAACCTGCTGGCGGCGCTGGCGCCGGGGC
>JAEKLZ010000041.1 GCA_019508225.1 Inquilinus limosus
GGTCGCGTCGTCCAGCGTGGCGATCCGGTGGCGATCCGACATTGCCCCGGTGGCGGGGTCGAAGCGCCAGCGGTCGATCCACGGGCCGCGGGAATCGGTATGGAACATCGTCATGCCGTCGGCGGTCCAGGCCAGGCCGTTGGAGACGATCAGCCCTTCGACCTTCCGCTCCACCCGGCCCGACGGATCGACCCGGTACAGCGAGGCGATCGGCGCCTTCTGCGGCCGGTCGTCCATGGTCCCGACCCAGAAGGCGCCGTCCGGCCCGACCCGGCCGTCGTTCAGGCGCGTCTCCGGCCGGTCCGCCTCGATCGTGCACAGCTGCTGCCGCTCCCCGGACCGCGGATCGAACAGGATCACCCGGTCGCGCAGCGCGACCACCAGCCGGCCCGAGGCGGCGAGGCCGAGCGAGCCGACCGCGCTCTCGAAGGTCCAGGACCGCCGCTGCCCGGTCGGCAGGTCGACCGCATGGACCAGGCAGCCCGGGATGTCGACGAAGTAGAGCTGCCGGGTCGCCTCGTCATAGACCGGGCTTTCCCCGACCCCGCAGGCGACGTCGGCGACGATGCTGAAGCTCAGGGTCATGAGGCGTCTCCGACGGAAGAGGGGGATGAAGCCCGCCAGACGCGGCGGCGGCGCACGGCCCCGTCATGGTTCAGCGTGCAGAAGCCGGCGCCCTGGAAATGGTCGGTCACCTGCGGCAGGGGCGAGGCCTTGGGCTGGAAGGCCTCGGGCGCGGCGAAGTCGACCGTGCGGTCCTGCGGCCGGTAGCCCAGCGCGGTCGCCACCGAATTGTCCCACCAGGCCGCGTCGGTGGCCGAGACGCCGTAGACGGTGGTGCAGTCGATATCCGGATGCTCCAGCCCGATCAGCACCAGCTGGGCCAGGTCGCGCGGGCTGATCCAGACCGCCAGGCCGCGGGGATCGAAGGGCCGCTCGCCGGCATTGCCGATGCGGATCGCCAGGGTGCGGATGCCGGCCTTCTCGAAATAGACGCCCGCCTCCAGCTCGCCCCAGCACTTGCTGAGGCCATACAGGCCGTCCGGCCGCATCTGGTCCTCGACCCCGACACGGGCGTCGCGCGGGTAGAAGCCGGTGACATGGTTGCTCGACGCCTGCACCACGCGGTTGATGCCGGCGCGAACCGCCGCCTCATAGACATTGTGGGTGCCGAGCACATTGACCCGCAGAATGTCCTCGGCCGCGCGCTCGTTCGGATAGCCGGCGAAATGGACGATGGCGTCGGCGCCCTCGACCGCGGCAGTGAGCGCCGCCAGGTCGGTGATGTCGGCCGGCACCCAGCTTTCATGCTCGGCCAGCGGGCCGGGATCGGCGATGTCGAGGATGCGCACCGCGCCGATGCGGCCGGCCAGGGCGCGGCGCAGCACCCGGCCGACATTGCCGGCGCCGCCGGTCAGCACGATCGATTTGGCGGACGCAATGGTTTCGGCGCCGGCGGCGCTGCCGCCGGGCGGGACGGATGAGGTCACGATTCAGACTCCTTCGAACATCCGCTGCCGGGCATTGAGGACATGCCGGCGCATGGCTTCGGCCGCGGCCCCGGCGTCGCGCCGGCGGATCGCCTCGACGATCGCGACATGCTCGTCCTGCACCGCCCGGATCCGCTCCGGCGTCCGCATCCGGCTGAGGTGGCGGGTGATGTTCATGCCGACGGCGATGTGCGAGGCCAGCGAGGACTGCACGGCGATGTGATACGGGTTGCGCGTCGCCCGGGCGATCGCCTCGTGGAAACGCCGGTCCTCGTCGGCCCCGAGCTCGCCATTGCCCAGGCAGGCCTCGAGGGCCTCGAGCGCGTCCTCGATCTCGCGGAGATCCGCCGCCTCCCAGCGTTCGGCGGCCAGCGCGGCGGCAACGCCCTCGAGCCCGGCGCGGAATTCGAAGCAGCGCTGCACATCGGCCAGCGAGCGGACCTGGGCGAAGCGCAGCACCTCGAGATCCGGCTGCCGGCGGACATAGGAGCCGGAGCCCTGGCGCGAGACCACCAGCCCGTCCTGCCGCAGCCGCCCCAGCGCCTCGCGCACCACCGGCCGCGACGCGCCGAAGCGCGCCGAAAGCTCCGATTCCGATGGCAGCCGGCTGTTCACGGCGAAGTCGCCATGCGCGATCAGGGACACGATGCCGTCATAGACCACCTCGCTCAGCCGGGCCGGCGGCCCGCCGTCCCGCGGCAATAGGCCGGCATCGCCGTCCGTGCCACTCATGCCCGCCATCCCCCCGCCGGCAAGTTGTCAAGATTGATCACGGCTGTGACCGCCTGGCGTTTCATGCCGAATTGATCCGCCACCCGAGCTTTCCGCTGTTTGCGCTGCAGCAAATACGGGCGACAGAAAACGTCCCGAACAAGGCCATTCCGGTTGTGATTTGTCAATATTTGTAATATGACCGGTACGGCAAAGGAAGCGGGTCGGCACGCATGGCGAAGCCGGATCCGGTACACCGCACAGGGGAGGATCCAGGATGGACGAGAAGCTCAGCGCCTCGCCGCACGTGTTCGCCCGACGCATGGTCCTGAAGGGGCTCGCCGGGGTGGCGGCGCTGCCGCTGGCCGTGCGCCTCGCTCATGCGCAGGCCGCCAAGGGCGAGGCGCCCGACCTGGCGCAGCTGGTCAAGGACGGCAAGCTGCCGCCGCTGGCCGAACGCCTGCCGGCCAACCCGCTGGTGGTGCAGCCGCTGACCAAGGTCGGCACCTATGGCGGCACGCTGCATCGCGGCCTGCGCGGGTCGTCCGATCACAACGGCATCCTGCGCGTGGTCGGCAACCAGGGGCTGGTGCGCTGGGACCTCGGCTTCACCAAGGCCCTGCCGAACCTGGCGGAGAGCTGGGACATCAACCCCGACGGCACCGAATTCGTGTTCCATCTGCGCAAGGGCACGAAATGGTCGGACGGCCATCCCTTCACCGCGGACGACATCGTCTTCTCGATCGAGGATTGCGCCAAGAATTCCGAGCTGTACGGCTCGGTCCCGTCGCAGCTCACCATCGCCGGCAAGCCTGTGGTGGTCAGCAAGATCGACGATGCGACGGTGAAGTTCACCTTCGCCTCGGCCTATGCCACCTATCTCGAGACGCTGGCCACCCCGCTGGGCCAGCACCCGACGCTGTTCGCCAAGCACTACGCCAGCCAGTTCCACCCCAAATACAACGACAAGGTCGACGATCTGGTGAAGCAGGCCAACCTGCAGAAGTGGAGCGACCTGTTCCGGGCCAAGAACGGCGACATCGAGATCCCGCAGCGCTGGGGCAATCCGGAGAAGCCGACCCTCGACCCCTGGGTGGTCGTCGAGCCTTATGTCGGCGGCACCACCCGCGTGGTGATGAAGCGCAACCCGTATTTCTGGCAGGTCGACACCGAGGGCAACCAGCTGCCCTATATCGACGAGCTGTATTTCGGCATCTCGCAGGACGTCGAATCGCTGCTGCTGGACGCCATCTCCGGCAAGCTCGACATCCAGGAGCGGCACGTCAACCTGCTGCAGAACAAGCCGACCCTGTCGCAGAACCGGGAGAAGGGCGGCTACCGGCTGATCGAGCTGGAGCCCTCGGCGGCGCAGCAGTGCCAGATCTACCTGAACATCTGCCACAAGGACCCGAAGCTGAAGGCCTTCTTCGGCAAGAAGGAGGTCCGCCAGGCGCTGTCGCTCGGCATCGACCGGCAGGAGATCATCGAGCTGGTCTATTTCGGCCAGTCGGAGCCGTACCAGGCCGGGCCGCGGCCGAGCCACCCCTGGTACCACGAGACGCTGGCGCGGCAGTTCACCGAGCTCGATGCCGACAAGGCCGGCGCGATGTTGGACCAGGCCGGCTATGACAAGAAAGACGGCAACGGATTCCGCCTGCACCCCGACGGCAGCAAGATCTTCTTCGCCATCGACGTGATCCCGACCCTGTATGCCGACCTGGTCGACGTGCTCGAGCTGGTGAAGCGGCACTGGGCGGCGATCGGCATCGACGTCAAGGTCAACACCATCGAGCGGGCGCTTTATTACACCCGCGGCGACAGCAACGATCACGACGCCCAGGTGTGGCCGGGCCCGGGCGGGCTGGACCCGATGTTCGATCCGCGCGACTTCTTCGCCCAGCATCCGCAGGGCTCGCGCTACGCCATTCCCTGGACCCAGTGGTACGTCTCGAACGGCCAGTCGGGCGAGGAGCCGCC
>JAEKLZ010000361.1 GCA_019508225.1 Inquilinus limosus
GAAGCCGGCTCCTTCGCCGCCGCGGCCGAGGGGCTGGGCCTGTCCGCGCCGATGGTCGGCAAGCACATCCGCTTCCTGGAGGACCGGCTCGGCGCCCGGCTGTTGGCCCGCACCACGCGGCGGCAGAGCCTGACCGAGGTCGGCCGAGCCTTCTACGACAGCTGCCGCATCGTGCTGGCCGAGGCCGAGGCGGCGGAGGCGCTGGCCGCCGATCTCCGCGCCGTGCCGCGCGGCCGGCTGCGGGTCAACGCGCCGGTCACCTTCGGCGCGCATGAGCTGATGCCGATGGTGGCGGGCTACCTGCGCGCCCATCCCGAGGTCAGCATCGAGGTGACGCTGAGCGACCGCATCGTCGACTTGGTGGAGGAGGGGTACGAGGCGGTGATCCGGATCGCGCCGCTGCCCGATTCCAGTCTGATCGCCCGCCGGCTGCGGTCCTACCGGCTGGTCGCCTGCGCCGCGCCCGCCTATCTCGCCGAACGCGGTGTGCCGGCGCGGCCGGAGGATCTGGGGAGCCATGAATGCCTCGGCTTTGCCCATTGGGAGCCGCGCGACCTGCTGCAGTTCACCGGCCCGGACGGCGCGATGCATTCGGTCCGTGTCAGCGGACGCTTCTCGGTCAACAGCGGCCAGGCCCTGCGCAGCGCGGCGCTGGAGGGGCTGGGCATCATCCTGCAGCCGGAAGGCCTGCTGCGCGACGACATCGCTGCCGGCCGGCTGGTGCGGGTGCTGCCGGGCTACGACCCGCCGTCCCGGCCGATGCACATCCTGTTCGCCCCCGACCGCCGCCCGACCCCGAAGCTGCGCAGCTTCATTGACGCCGTGGTCGAGGCGTTCGGGTAGGCCTCAGGCGAAGACCGGGATCCGGACATTCGAAGGCCGATATCCCGCCGGCCGCTCGGGCCAGTGCGGCAGCCGGTCGAGCAGGGCGTCGAGGCCGGCCACGGCGATGGCCAAGGCGATGGCGTCGCCGGGGCAGGCGTGGCGGCCATGGCCGAAGGTCAGCAGGCGCCGGTCCGGCCGGGCGGGGTCGAACCGGTCCGGGTCGGGGTTCAGCGCCGGGTCGCGGTTGGCGGCGGCGATGACGACCAGGATGGCGTCGCCCGTGCGCAGAGCCTGGCCGGCGATCACCGTGTCCTCGGCGACGAAGCGGCGGGTGTTCTGGGCCGGCGGGTCGCAGCGCAGCACCTCCTGCACCAGCTCTGGCAGCAAGGCGCGATCCGCCATCGCCGCGCGGCGCAGCTCCGGCCGGGCGCCGAGGGCCAGGATGGCGTTGCCGAGCAGCCCGGCGCCGGCGTCATGCACCTGGAACAGGAAGCCGACGGCGTTGGCGGTGACCGCGGCCGGGTCGATGCCGCCCTCACGCCCGGCCGCATCGCGCAGGCGCCGGGCCAGGCTGCCAGGCTCTCCGATCAGGGCTTCGGTCAGGGTGACCATCGCCGCGGCGGCGTCGTGGCCCCGCCCGATCGTCTCGGCCGCGGCGCCGGGGGCGAAGGCGGCGACCACGTCGCGCATCCGGCCGGCGACCTCGGATAGCTGCTCCGGGCCGAAGCCCAGCAGCGCGGCGACGACACGCACCGGCAGCGCGAAGATCAGCTCGTCGAGGCCGATGCGGTCGGCAGCCAGCGCGACGGCCTGGCGTCGGGCTTCCGCGGCCACCTGTTCCGCCGGAACGTCGAGCGCGGCCGCCACCGCCCGCTTGGCCCGGGCCTGGGCGTCGCCGTCGGTCATCCGCACCAGCCGGCCGAACAGCGCGCCGGCGCCGCCGCCCGCCAGTGGCCGCGGCACCGGCTCGGAAGGCGGCCGGACCCGGCAGGCCGGGCTGGCCAGCACCGCCAGGGCGTCTTCGGCCCGCGCCGCGACCCACAGGCCGAGCGCCTCGTCCCGGTGGAACGGCCGCTGCCGCAGCGCGGCGTACCAAGGGTACGGATCGGGGTGGGTGACGGCGGCGATGGGATCGCTCGGCATGATCGGCCCTCGGCTGGAGTGGCCGCCATCATAGCGGCCCGCTCCGGCCGAGGGGGCAGGGACGCTTCGGCCCCGGTCGAAGGATGCGGACTACCTGGACCCTTGCACCGCGATCCCGCCGGCCCGGCCGCGCGGCTCGCGGATGAAGACCAGCGAGGCCACGGCGCCGAGCACCGCCAGGCCGCCGGCCAGCACGAAGGCGCTGGTGTAGACGCCCCCGGTGGCCTGGACGATGAAGCCGGTGACGGCCGGCCCGATGATGCCGGCGAGATTGGCCAGGAAGTGGATGAAGCCGCCGACGCCGCCGACATTCTCGCCGCGCACCGCGTCCTGGATCACCGCCCAGTAGATCGACCCGGTGAGGTACAGGCCGAAGATCGACATCGACATCAGTGCCACCGCGCTGCTGACATCGGCCACGTCGCCGGCCAGGGCGACGCCGACCGCGGCGAGCCCCAGCCCGCCGATCAGCACCAGCTTGCGCGACAGCAGCGCCCGGCCGGTCAGCCGGAAGATGCGATCGGAGACGAAGCCGCCCAGCGCCAGGCCGAGGAAGCCGAGCATCCAGGGGATCACCGTGGCCAGGCTCATATCCTTGATGCTGAGCTTGTGCACCTCGGTCAGGTAGCTCGGGAACCAGGTCAGGAAGAAGAACAGCACGTAGTTGTAGGTGAAAAAGGCGAAGGCGGTGGCCAGCACGATCGGCTGCCGCAGATAGAAGCCCAGGCCCTGGGCCGGCAGCCGGGCCGCCGCGTCGATCTCGGCCTGGCCTTCCTCGATCAGCCGGCGCTCGGCGTCGCTGATCCGCGGATGCTGGGCCGGGCGGTCGGTCGACATCCGCACCCAGAACACCAGCCAGACGAAGCCCAGCAGCATGATGATGACGAAGGCCAGGCGCCAGCCGAAGGCGATGGCCAGATAGCCGACGATCGGGCCGGCCACGGCGCCGCCCAGCGGCGTGCCGGAATTGACGATGCCGATCGCCGTCGCCGCCTCGCGCCGCGGGAACCAGTTGCTGACCGTCTTGCTCATGGTCGAGCTCAGCGGCCCTTCGCCGACGCCGAACAGCACGCGCAGCACGATCATCGAGACGAAGCCGGTGGCGGCCGCCGTGAGGCCGCAGAACAGTGACCACATCCCCATGGCGCCGGTGAACACCGTCTTCGGCCCGATCCGGTCCGACAGCCAGCCGCCGATGAAGTTGAAGATGGCGTAGCCGGCGAAGAAGCTGCTGAAGATCACGCCCATCTGGGCGTGATCCAGGCCGAGATCCTGCTGGATCAGCGGCGCCGCGATCGAGAGCGCCGACCGGTCGAGATAGTTGATCACGCCGGCGATGAACAGCAGGCCGACGATCAGCCAGCGAATGCTTTTGAACATGGGGTTCCTTCCGCTTGCGGGGGCGGTGGGGTCTTTGAAAGGGTCGTCATGGCGAGGAGGCGAAGCCGACGTGGCCATCCAGCGGCTCGATTTCTGGATGGCCACGCCCCTGCGGGGCTCGCCATGACGGTCCTTTTTACGGAGGGCAGGCTCCTGGGAGGGGCTTGGTGGTGTCAAAGGTCCAGCAGGTGGACCTTCATGGACTGGTTGCGGTCGAGGGCGACCTGGAAGGCCTGGTCCGCGTCGCGCACCGGGAAGCGGTGGGTCATCAAGGGCTTCAGGTCGATCCGCTTGCCGGCGATCATCTCGACCGCCAGCGCGTATTCCTCGGCGAAGCGGAAGGAGCCGCGATATTCCAGCTCCTTCGACATCACCAGGTTGGCCGAGACCGGCGACTGGCCGGCGGGCATGTTGCCGAGCTGCACCACCCGGCCGCGGGCGCGGGCGGCGCGCAGGGCGGTGTCCAGCCCGGCTGGGGCGCCGGAAGCCTCGATCACCACGCCGAAGCGGCCGCGATTCCGGCTCCAAGCCGCGATCCGGTCCTCGTCCCGGCCGTCGACCGCCTCGTCGGCGCCCAGGCCCAGCGCCGTCTCGCGCGCCTTCTCGGCCAAATCGACCACGGTGATGCGGCGGGCGCCGGCCTGGCGCGCCACCAGCAGCACCAGGGCGCCGATCGGGCCGCAGCCGACGATCAGCACCTCCTCGCCCAGCAGCGGCCCGGCGCGGCGCACGGCGTGCAGCGACACCGCCAGCGGCTCGGCCATCGAGGCCTCGGCGAAGCTGACATGCTCCGGCACCGGCACGCATTGCCG
>JAEKLZ010000362.1 GCA_019508225.1 Inquilinus limosus
CCGAGGATGGGAATAGGGTTTCGCGATGGCAAGTACGCACGAAAAAGTAAGGTACTTACCCGAAGGTGAGCGGCCGGCCTACACCCCCGGCTCCGCCGCCGCGGGGGTGGAGCAGGCGCTGAAGCTCCTGGAGGGGCGGTGGAAGCTGGTGATCCTGTTCCACCTCTTCGGCGGCCGGCTGCTGCGCTTCTCGGAGCTGGAGCGCGCGATCCCGGCGATCTCGCAGAAGATGCTGATCCAGCAGCTGCGGCAGATGGAGGCGGACGGCATCGTCCGCCGCATCGTCCACCACCAGGTGCCGCCCAAGGTCGAATACGCGCTGACCGATTGGGGTCAGGCGCTGTGCCCGGCGCTGGACGCGATCCTGACCTGGGCGGAGCAGCGGCCCGCCGCCGCGTCCGCTGAAACCGAGAGCTGAGCGAGGAGCCGGACCATGGATGCGCTGACCGGGGTGAAGGCCTGCGTCTTCGACGCCTACGGCACGCTGTTCGACACCGCCTCCGCCGCCCGGCGCTGCGCCGCCCTGCTGGGCGACAAGGCCGAGCCGCTGGCGGCGCTGTGGCGCGAGAAGCAGCTGGCCTACACCTGGCTGCGGGCGGTGCAGGGCCGCCACGCGGATTTCTGGCAGGTCACCGGCGACGCGCTGGATTTCGCGCTGGAGACGCTGGGGATCGACCGGCCCGGTCCGGGGGACCGGCCCGGTCTGCGCGACCGGCTGATGGAGCTGTACCTGACGCTCGATCCCTATCCCGAGGTGCCGGAGGTGCTGCGCCGGCTGCGCGCCGCCGGGCTGAAGACGGCGATCCTGTCCAACGGCACGCCGCGGATGATCGAGGCGCTGGTCGCCGGGGCCGGGCTGGAGTTCGACGCGCTGCTGTCGGTCGAGCAGGCCGGCGTCTACAAGCCGGATGCCCGCGTCTATCAGCTGGCGCTCGACGCTTTCGGCCTGCCGGCACGGGCGATCGCCTTCCAGTCGTCGAATGGCTGGGACGCCTATGGCGCCTCGGCCTTCGGCATGCAGGTGGTGTGGTGCAACCGCAGCCGGCAGCGGCCGGAGCGCCTGCCGGGCGCCCCCGACCGAGAGGTCGACACGCTGGCGGCGCTGCCGGCCCTGGTCGGGGCTTAGAGCCGGCCTGAGAGATCGTTTGGAAATGCGCTGGCGTGAGTCGGCTGGCGGTGGTTTCGAGACCCGGCGCGCAGCGGACGTTTGGATCCGTGAGCACCGGAAGCGGAGAAACCGCCGTCAGACGGCCGCGCCAGTAGCGTTTACAAGCGGTCTCTAAGCGCCGCAATCCTCGGCATAGCTCTTCTGCTCGTCGGTGACGATCTGCTGGTGGTCCTGCAGGTCGGAATCACGCAGCCGAAGATCGGCCTGGCAGGTCTTGTAGATGTCGCCCAGCTTCACATAGGCGTCGACCAGTTGCTTGTGCGCGGCGCATTTCTCCGCCTGCGGCGCCGCCAGGCTGGACAGCCGGGCGGATTGCAGCGCGGAGACGGCCTTGGTCTGCGCCATGAAATCCTCGTTGCAGCCGGCGAAGGCGGGCACGGCCAGCAGCGGCACCAGGGCCGCGGCCAGAAGGTGGTGCTTCACGAGACGCTTCTCCCCACGCTTTCGAAATCCCGCGTCGGGCAATGCGCGCGGGCGGCGAGAAGAACCCGCCTTGGCCGGATTCGTTCCGGCCGGGATCCGCCCGGTCAACCCTTCGCAGGCCCGGTCGAGGCGCGCAGCACCAGCTCGGTGCCGAAATGGATCTCGTCGCGGCCGCGGGGGTCGATCAGCAGCTCCGCCGCCGCCCGCCCCTTCTCCATCAGCGGCTGGCGGATGGTGGTCAGCGGCGGCTGCGACGTGGCCGCCGCGGCGATGTCGTCGAAGCCGATCACCGAGACGTCGCCCGGCACCGACAGGTCCTGCCGCGCCAGCCACGCCATGGCCCACAGCGCCAGCCGGTCGCAGGTGGCCAGGATCGCGGTCAGGCCCGGCTGGCGCCGCATCAGCCGGGCCATGCCGCGCTCGGTCGATGCCGGCTCGAACAGGCATTCCTCGATCGGCACCTGCCCGGCCGGGATGCCGGCTTCGGCCAGCACGTCGAGATAGCCGTATAGCCGCTGCTGGCAGGCGGCGTAGATCGACTCGCGGATGCGGGGCAGCGAGACCTCGCCCTCGCGCGAATCCGGCATCAGCTCCATCGACAGCACGCCGATCCGGCGGTGGCCGAGGCCGAGCAGGTGCCGGGCCGCGGCCTCGGCCCCGGTGCGGTCGGCCACGGTGACGGTGCGGCAGCCCTGGACCAGCGGCTGGTCGACCGTCACCACCGGCAGGCCGCGGCTGCGGATGATGTCGAGGACGCCCGGCTCCTCCTCCATGCAGTACATGATGAAGCCGTCGACCGCGGCCGAGCCGAGGGCCTTGCGCGCCGCCTCGACATCCGCGGCGGCATAGACCGAGATGCCGCGCCCGGTCTCGTCGCACACCGCGGCGACGCCCTGGATCAGGGCCAGCGCCGCCGGGTCGCCGAAGGCGTAGCCGAGGCCGTCCGGGATCATCACCGCAATGGTGCCGATCTGGCCGGTGCGCAGCATCCGGGCCAGCGGGTCGGCCCCCTGGTAGCCCAGCGCCTCGGCGGCCTCCATCACCCTGGCGCGGATCGCGTCGCTGACCCGCTCGGGATGGTTGAACACGTTGGAGACGGTGCCCTGCGCCACCCCCGCTGCGACGGCGATGTCGCGCAGCCGGGCCTTGGGCTTCGGGGCGTCGGGCTTGTCGGGCGGGGCGTCCTCGGGCATGCGGCCACCCTATCGCCGATCTTGAACCGATTCAAAAACTCCTTGACCGCCCGGCAGGAAGGCGCAATTATGAATCGATTCAAAAAATCGATTCAAAGGAGACTGTCATGTCCCTCATGACCGGATTCCCGCTGGTCGCCCATCTGATGCAGATCCGCCTGGGCGGCCGCTTCCGCCACCTGCCGCCCTCGGTGGCGGCGGAGCTCGAGGCGTTCGCCGCCGAACAGGACGCTGTCAGGCAGCCGGCCACGCCCAAGCCGGCGGCCCGGCGCAGCTCGTCGGTGCCGTCGCCGGCGCCATCCCTCGCCTTGCGCAAGGCGTGCTGCGGGTGATCGCATGCCCCGCTGCGGGCCGGAAATAAAATGTCTTCAGATCCGCATCCGGCGCAACTCTGGCATGAGATAGGTCAGTCTCATTGACATAAATCCGTCGAGCATGGTTCGGTTGGGAAACGGCGCCGGACAGACGCCACGCCCAGGAAGAGACACCATGACCATCGGCGAGACCCATTACGCCGCCCGCGCCGGCCGGATGCGCGCCTCCGAGATCCGCGAGCTGCTGAAGCTGCTGGACCGGCCGGGCGTGATCTCCTTCGCCGGCGGCATCCCCGACCCGGCGCTGTTCCCGGCCGACACCATCCGCGCCGGCTACGAGGCCGCGCTCGCCGCCGGCGACATCGCGCTGCAGTATTCGGTCAGCGAGGGCTATGCCCCGCTGCGGCAGTGGATCGCCCGGCACATGGGTTCGATCGGCGTGCCCTGCGGCGCCGACAACATCGTCATCACCTCGGGCTCGCAGCAGGGGCTGGACTATCTCGGCAAGCTGTTCCTGTCGCCCGGCGACACCGCGCTGGTCGGCTGGCCGACCTATCTCGGCGCGCTGCAGGCCTTCAACGCCTATGAGCCGCGCTACGACCGGCTGGAGCCGGAGCACGGCAACGCCACGCCCGAGGCGTATCGCCTGGGCGCCGAGGCCGCCGGGGGCCGGGTGGCGATGGCCTATCTGACGCCGGACTTCGCCAACCCCTCGGGCGAGACGCTGAGCCTGGCGGCCCGCGAGCGCGCCCTGGCGCTGGCGGACGAGCTGGACATCCCGCTGGTCGAGGATTCGGCCTATCAGGCGCTGCGCTATGACGGCGCCGACGTGCCGCCGCTGCTGGCGCTGGACGTGGCGGCCAAGGGCGGCATCGACCGCAGCCGCGTGATCCATTGCGGCAGCTTCTCGAAGACCCTGGCGCCGGGGCTGCGCATCGGCTGGATCTGCGCCGCGCGGGGCGTGGTGCAGAAGCTGGTCCTGACCAAGCAGGCGGCCGACCTGCACACGCCGACCATCAACCAGATGGTGATGCACCACGCCGCCGAGCACGCCTATCC
>JAEKLZ010000254.1 GCA_019508225.1 Inquilinus limosus
CGGTGTCGCGCGCCTCGCCCCAGCGCACGGTGAAGCGGTAGGTCTTCTCGCCGTCCATGGCGTAGGGCACGGTCTTGGTCGCCTCGCCCAGCGCGATCGGCAGGATGCCGCTGGCCAGCGGGTCCAGCGTGCCGGCATGGCCCGCCTTCTCGGCATCGAAGATCCGGCGGATGCGGCCGACCACCTGGGTCGAGGTGACGCCGACCGGCTTGTCGACCACCACCCAGCCATGGACCGGGCGGCCGCGCCTTTTACGCGCCATTGGCGTCGTCCGCCTTGTCCGACGGATCTTCGTCGTCGTCGGACAGGTCGCGGGCGATCACGTCCTGGTGCAGCAGCGTGTTGATCTTCTGCGCGTAGTCGAACGAAGTGTCGGCCTGGAAGCTGAGCTGGGGCGTGTGGCGCAGCCGGACGGTCTTCGCGACCTGGCCGCGCAGGAAGGATGCGGCGCGGCGCAGCGCCGGCAGCACGACATCCATCTTGTCGCCGTTCAGCGTGGTGACGAAGACGGTGGCGTGCTTCATGTCCGGGCTCGGCCGGACCTCGGACACGGTGATCGAGACGCCGGCAAGGTCGGGGTCGTGCATCTCGCCGCGCAGCAGGATGGCGGCCAGGGCGTGACGCAGCTCCTCGCCAACGCGCAGCTGGCGTTGGGTCGGGCCGTTGGCAGTGGTGTGTCGCATGGGGTCGTTCTCAAAACGCCGCGGTCCGGCATAGCCGGACCGGGGGAAGGATCCATCCGCCGCCGATCGAGGATAGTCCCGATCGGCGGCGATGGTGCAGGAAATCAAGAAACCCGGCTTTAGAGCTGCCGGATTTCCTCGACCAGCTCGAAGCACTCGATCACGTCGCCGGTGCGCATGTCGTCGTAGTTCTCGAAGGCCATGCCGCATTCGTAGCCCTCGCGCACTTCGCGGACTTCGTCCTTAAAGCGCTTCAGGGTCTTCAGCGTGCCCTCGTGGATCACGACGTTGTCGCGCAGCAGGCGGACACCGGAACCGCGCTTGACCACACCGTTGGTGATCATGCAGCCGGCGACCTTGCCGACCTTGGTGATGTTGAACACCTCGCGGATCTCGGCATTGCCGATGTAGTTCTCGCGCATCTTCGGCGCCAGCAGGCCGGTCAGGGCCGCCTTAACGTCGTCGATCACGTTGTAGATGATCGAGTAGTAGCGGATCTCCACACCGTCGCGCTTGGCCATCTCCCGCGCCTGCGGGTTGGCGCGGACGTTGAAGCCGATCAGCATGGCGCCGGTCGACGCGGCCAGGGTGACGTCGCTCTCGGTGATGGCGCCGACCGCGGAGTGCAGCACCCGGACCTTCACCTCGACATTGTCGCCCGCGGCCTTCTCCAGCGAACCGGCGATGGCCTCGACCGAACCCTGCACGTCACCCTTGATGATGACCGGCAGCTCCTTCGCCTCACCCTCGCGGATCTTCTCGAACATCTGCTCGAGCGAGCCGCGCGCGGTGGCGACGTGAGAGGCCTCGCGCCGCTTGCGGGTGCGGAACTCGGTGATCTCGCGGGCCCGTGCCTCGCTGTCGACGACCACGAAGTCGTCGCCGGCGAGCGGCGTGCCGTTGAGTCCCAGGACCTCGACCGGCTGGGCCGGGCCCGCCGATTTCAGGTTCTGGCCGCGATCGTCGAGCAGGGCGCGCACGCGGCCCCATTCGCCGCCGGTGACGAAGATGTCGCCGACCTTGACGGTGCCGCGCTGGACCAGGACGGTCGCGACCGAACCGCGGCCGCGCTCCAGCTTCGCCTCGATCACCGAGCCTTCGGCCGGACGATCGGGGTTGGCCTTGAGGTCCAGCACCTCGGCCTGCAGCAGGATGGTCTCGACGAGCTTGTCGAGGCCGGCGCCGGTCTTGGCCGACACCGGAACGTCCAGCGTCTCGCCGCCCATCTCCTCGACCACGATCTCGTGCTGCAGCAGCTCGGTGCGCACGCGCTCGGGCTTGGCGTCGGGCAGGTCGATCTTGTTGATCGCGACGATGATCGGCACGCCGGCAGCGCGGGCATGGCGGATCGCCTCGACCGTCTGCGGCATGACGCCGTCATTCGCGGCCACCACCAGGACGACGATGTCCGTGGTGTTGGCGCCGCGGGCCCGCATCTCGGTGAAGGCGGCGTGGCCCGGCGTGTCGATGAAGGTGACACGCTGACCGGATGCGACCTGCACCTGATAGGCGCCGATGTGCTGGGTGATGCCGCCGGCCTCGCCGGACACGACATTGGTGTGCCGCAGCGCGTCGAGCAGCGAGGTCTTGCCGTGGTCGACATGGCCCATGATGGTGACGACCGGGGGCCGCGGCTGGAGGTTCTCCGCCACGTCCTCGTCGCCGCGCAGGCCGATCTCGACGTCGGATTCGGCCACGCGCTTTACCTTATGTCCAAATTCCGCCACCACCAGTTCGGCCGTGTCGGCATCGATCGACTGGGTGATCGTCGCCATCACACCCATGCGCATCAGCGACTTGACGACGTCGCCGCCACGCTCGGCCATGCGGTTGGCCAGCTCCTGCACGGTGATGACCTCGGGGATGATCACCTCGCGGGAGAACTTCTCCTGGTTCTGGCTCAGCTGGGCCAGACGCTCGCGTTCGCGGGCCCGGCGCATCGCCGCCAGGCTGCGGCCGCGGGTCTCGCCATCGTCGCTCAGCGCCTGCACCACGGTCATCTTGCCGGAGCGGCGCTTCGGCTCGGACTTGCCGGGACCGGGCGCGCGCCGGGGCGGGCTGGCCGGCGCACCGCGGCCGGGCAGGGCGCCGCGGCCGGCAGGGGCGCCACGACCACCGCCGCTGCTGCGACGCCGATCCTCTTCGTCGTCGGCCGTGGCCGGGACGCCGCGCACCGGCTCGGCCGGGGCACGTGCCGCGGCGGCCTGGCCGGAGCGATCGGCCGCCGCCTTGCGGCGGGCATCCTCGGTGGCGCGCTCGGCGTCGCGGCGCTTCTGCTCCTCGTCGAGCAGGAAGCGCTCCTCGTCGATCTTGCGCTTGGCCTCGCTCTCGATGGCGTTGAGCTCTTCCAGCTCACGCCGGCGCAGAGACGCGGGGTCGAGCGGCATGGCCGGTTCCGGCGCGACCTCGACGGTCTCGCTGTCCAGCGGCTGTTCGGCGGGCTCGTCCGGCTCCGGCAGAAGCCGGCGGGCCTCCTCCTCGCGCAGGGCGACCTGCAGGGCGCGCTGCCGCGCCTCGCGCTCGGCCTGCGAGAGAACCCGTCCGCCCAGCATGCCGCCGCCACCGCCGCCACCGCCACTGCGGGCGCTGCGGCCGGGCTGGCCTTCGGCCGCCCGCCGTGCCGCGGCGCCACCATCGGCCAGGGCCGTGTTGGTGCCGCCGCGCTGGCGCTTGACCTCGACGGTCACCGCCTTGGAGCGGCCGTGGCTGAATTGCTGGCGCACCTGGCCCGATGAATCGGCCGGCTTCCCACCCAGGGTGAGCTTGGGCTTCGCACTGCCCAGCGACAGCGTCTTGCGATCCTGTTCCTTGCTATCCGTCATATCGTCCAGCGTGATCCGCCGCTATCCCTGTACAGAGAAGGCCGGCGCGGCACCCGATGCCCCGTCGACCACACCAAATCCAGCCGGTCCGACCCGGTCGGCTCGACCACGAATTCCGTCCAACCGTGCCGCTTCCGCGGCCAGGCGCTCGGCCAGCCCGCCGCGAGCAATCGCAGCGTGTACCATGCGGTCCCGGGCAAAGGCCATCCCGAGTGTGTCGGCGGAGAAGATCTCCACAAGCGCCGGCACCGGCCGGACCGCGGCGGCCAGGGCTGCCAGCTTGGCTCGCCCGTCCGCCGCACCATCCGATGCCGCCAGCAGCACCGCGGCGCGGCCCTCGGCCAGCCACGCATGCACTTTCTCATATCCGGCCACCGCCTGTCCCGCGCGGCGTGCCATTCCGATGAGATCGATGCAGCTCCGATGCAGGAGCGACTCGACCCGATCGACCAGATCGTCCGGAGCACGGACCGACTGGCGCGCCGCCTTGGCGAACAGGCCCTTGGCCTGGGCCCGGCGCAACGCCTCGCGCTCGGCGCTCACCCACAGCCCGCGGCCCGGCAGCCGCTCCGCCAGATCGGGCACGATCTGGCCATCGGGGCCGACGACGAAGCGAATCAGCTCCGTCTTCGGCCGCACGGCTCCGGTCGCGATGCAGCGCCGCTCGGGCCCTTCGGGCTCGGGCAGGTCTGCGTCCTCGGGGGGAATGTCGGTCGGGTCGCTCAGGCCTTCTCCTCCTCCTCGAACCAATGCGCCCGCGCCTGCATGATCAGGGCGTTGGCATCGTCGAGGGCAATCGTCTTTTCGCCGAGGATCTCGACCAGCTCATCGCCGGCCAGATCCGCCAGATCGTCCAGGGTCTTGACCCCGTTCTCGCCGAGCTTGACCAGGATCGCCGGGGTCAAGGCCTCCAGCGCAGCCAGGTCGTCGGCCACGCCCATCTCCTTGTACCGCACGGTCAGCAGCCGGTCGCGCTCCTCGAGCCAGCGCAGCGCGCGCTCCTGCAGCTCACCGGCCACGCCCTCGTCGAAGCCCTCGATCTCCGCCAGCTCGTCGAGCGGCGTGTAGGCGATCTCCTCGACTTGCCGGAAGCCTTCGGCCACCAGGAGATGGGCGATGACGTCGTCGACGTCCAGGGCCTCCATGAACAATTCGCTGCGCAGCTTGGTCTCTTCCTGGCGGCGCTCGCTCTCCTCGGCCTCGGTCAGGATGTCGATGTCCCAGCCGGTCAGCATCGAGGCGAGGCGGACATTCTGGCCGCGGCGGCCGATCGCCAGCGACAGCTGGTCGTCCGGCACCACCACCTCGATCCGGTTCTGGGTGTCGTCGAGCACCACCTTGGCCACCTCGGCCGGGGCCAGCGCGTTGACCACGAAGGTGGCGGGGTCCTGCGACCAGGGAATGATGTCGATCTTCTCGCCCTGCAGCTCGCCCACCACGGCCTGGACGCGGCTGCCGCGCATGCCGACGCAGGCACCGACCGGATCGATCGAGCTGTCCTTGGAGATCACCGCGATCTTGGCGCGGCTGCCCGGGTCGCGGGCCACCGACCGGATCTCGATGATGCCGTCATAGATCTCCGGCACCTCCATGGCGAACAGCTTGGCCATGAACTGGCCATGGGTGCGCGACAGGAAGATCTGCGGCCCGCGCGGCTCCTCGCGCACGTCGTAGATGAAGGCGCGGACGCGGTCGCCGACCTTGAAATGCTCGCGCGGCAGCAGCTCGTCGCGGCGGATGACGCCCTCGGCCCGGCCGAGATCGACCGTGACGTTGCCGTATTCGACGCGCTTGACCGAGCCGTTGACGATCTCGTCGACCCGATCCTTGTACTCTTCGAACTGGCGGTGGCGCTCGGCCTCCCGCACCTTCTGCACGATCACCTGCTTCGCCGTCTGGGCGGCGATGCGGCCGAAATCGATCGGCGGCAGGTCGTCGATGACGAAGTCGCCGACCTTCAGATGCGGCCAGCGCTTGGCGGCATCCTTGGCCTCCAGCTGCGTGGCCTCGTCCTCGACCGTCTCGACGATCTGGCGGTAGCGGCGCAGCTCGATATCGCCCGACTTGCGGTTGATGTGGGCGCGGATGTCGTGCTCGTGGCCGTATTTGGAGCGTCCGGCCTTCTGGATGGCCTGCTCCATGGCGGTCAGCACCTCGTCGCGATCGATGCTTTTCTCGCGGGCCACGACATCGGCAACGTGCAGAAGTTCCATGCCTTGGGCGTTCCTATGCGTCTTGGGCGTCGGCCAGGGGGGTGTCGGGCCGCGGGGCAGCGGCTGCTGCCGCGGCCTCGGCCTCTTCGACCTCTGTGGCGGCGGCTTCGATCAGGGCGTCGGTGAGGATCAGCTTCCCCCGGTGGATCTCGGCGAAGGGCAGCCGCACCGGCTCCTCCCCGATCTCCTCCGAGCGCAGCAGCACCGCCTCGCCCTCGACCCCGGCCAGGACCCCGCGGAAGCGTTTGCGGCCGTCGACCGGGATCCGCGTCTCGAGCCGTGCCTCGTGGCCGAGGAAGCGCTCATAGTCGGCGAGCCGGGTCAGCGGCCGGTCGATACCGGGGGAGGAGACCTCCAGCGTGTAGGCCGTCGGAATCGGATCCTCGACATCGAGAATCGCCGATACCGCGCGGCTGATCTCGGCGCAGTCCTCCACGGTCATGCCGATGCGGTCGATCCGCTCGGCCATGATCTGAAGCTGCGGCCGATGTTCGCCGCCGGTCATGAGGACGCGCACCACCTCGTAGCCCATCGCCTCGAGCGACGGCGCCACGATCGCGCGCACCTGATCCACTTGTGTCATCCTCTCCGGCATTCCCCGCGTCCAGAGCCTTGGAAAGCCGTCACCACAACGAAAAAAGGCGGGCCGCAGCCCACCCTCTCAATCGTTTGACCGAACCATAGTCAAGTCAAACGCTATGGGTAACTGCGGTGATATATAGCGATCCGCCACAAATACGCAACCCGATTCGCCGCAAACGTCAAACCGAGACCGGGCCGGCACCGACTCGTGCCCCAAGAGCGACATGATGGAGGGGCGCGATGAAGGAATAGAGCGATCGAACTACCGGCTATGCCGCGTCCAACTCGACATGAACACGGCGACCGAGGGCCGTTGCGATGTTTACCAGCGCATCCAGGGAGAAGCGGGAGACCCGCCCGCGCAGCAGGTCAGTGATGCGCGGCTGGGTCACGCCGCAATGCGCGGCCGCCTCGGCCTGGGTCCAGCCATTGTTCTTGAGGATCTCGGCGATCTTCATCATCAGCTCCGCACGGGTTCGCAGATTGGCCGCCTCTTCGCGCGTGTCGGCGATGGCATCCCACACGCTGTCGAAGCTCTCGATTTCGGTCATCGGCCACCTCGCACAAGATCGATAAAGCGGAACCGGGCTAGCTCGATGTCGCGCCTGCTGGTCGCCCGCGTTTTCTTCTGGAAGCAATGGAGAACATAGACAGCTTCAGCCCGTCTGGCGGTGTAGATCACCCGGAAAGTTCCGGAGTCGTCCCATACCCTGATTTCCTCGACGCCTTTGCCGATCGACGGCATCGGTTTGAAGTCATCGGGTTGTTGCCCGCGTTGCACTTTATCCAACTGATAACCGGCATCCTGGCGGGCTTCGGCCGGGAACGCACGCAGGCCTTCAAGCGAATCCCCCAGGAAGCGGAGCAGCTTCATTCGCCGAAGTATATCCAAACGAATATACGCTGCAACTTCGAGGCCTGACGGTCCGGACCCCGCTACCCGCGCGGCCGGCGGCGGAAGCGCAGGTAGTAGGGGCGGCCGTGCAGCGCCTTCTCCTCGTAGCGGGTCGGGGGCCAGTCGGCCGTCCGCTCGCGCCAGTCGGCCGGCCCCTCGGCGGTCCAGGCGAAGGCCGGGTTGCGGCGGACATGGCGCAGCGACCAGTCCAGCAGCGGCGCGTCGTCGGTGGCGATGCGCAGCTCGCCGCCGTCCTTCAGCAGCCGGGCGAGGTCGGCCACGGTGTCGTCCTGGATGAAGCGGCGGTTGTGGTGACGCAGCTTCGGCCAGGGGTCGGCGAACAGCAGGAACAGGCGGCCGACCGAGCCGTCCGGCAGCCGGTCCAGCAGCGGCCGCGCGTCGTCGGGCCAAAGCCGGACCATGTCCAGCCCGTCGCGCTCCACCAGGGACAGCAGCGTCGACATGCCGTTGATGAAGGGCTCGCAGCCGATGAAGCCGATGTCGGGGTGATGCGCCGCCTGCCAGGCCAGGTGCTCGCCGGCGCCGAAACCGATCTCGACCCACAGCTCGCGCGGCGGGCGCGGGAACAGGACGGCCGGGTCCAGCGCGCCGCCGTCCTCGGGCAGCGCCAGCGTCAGCCGCGGCAGCAGGGTCTCGATCAAAGCAGCGCGGCCGGCGCGGAGCTTTCGCCCCTGGCGCCGGCCGTGGAAGTGGCGGCGCCTTTCGGCGCCGCCGTCGGGCTCGGTCATCGGATCAGAAGGCGGCGCGCAGGTCGTCCACCAGGTCGGTCCGCTCCCAGGAGAAGCCGCCATCGGCCTCCGGCGCGCGGCCGAAATGGCCGTAGGAGGAGGTGCGGGCGTAGATCGGCCGGTTCAGGCCGAGATGGGTGCGAATGCCGCGCGGGCTGAGGTTGACCAGCTGCTGCAGCACCTCGGACAGCTTGTCCTCGTCGACCCGGCCGGTGCCGTGGGTGTCGATATAGACCGACAGCGGATGGGCGACGCCGATGGCGTAGCTGAGCTGGATGACGCAGCGATCGGCCAGACCGGCGGCGACCACGTTCTTGGCCAGGTAGCGCGCGGCATAGGCGGCCGAGCGGTCGACCTTGGTCGGATCTTTGCCCGAGAAAGCGCCGCCGCCATGCGGGGCCGCGCCGCCATAGGTGTCGACGATGATCTTGCGGCCGGTCAGGCCGGCATCGCCGTCCGGACCGCCGATGACGAAACGGCCGGTCGGGTTGACGTAGAAATGCGGCTCGTCGCACATCCAGCCCTCGGGCAGGACCGACAGGACATAGGGGCGGACGATCTCGCGCACCTCGTTCTGGTCCAGGCCCTCGGCATGCTGGGTCGAGACCACGACGGAGGTGGCGGCGACCGGCTTGCCGTTCTCGTAGCGCAGCGAGACCTGGGCCTTGGCGTCGGGGCCGAACTGCGTCGCCTTGCCGGAATGGCGGGCGTCGGCCAGCTTCTTCAGGATCTGGTGCGAGAACTGGATCGGCGCCGGCATCAGCGCCTCGGTCTCGCGGCACGCATAGCCGAACATGATGCCCTGGTCGCCGGCACCTTCGTCCTTGTTGCCGGCAGCGTCGACGCCGACGGCGATGTCGGCCGACTGCTGGTGCACCAGCACATCGACCTGGGCATTGCGCCAGTGGAACCCGTCCTGCTCGTAGCCGATGTCGCGGATCGCCTCGCGGGCCGCGTTCTCCAGCAGGTCGGGGGTGATCGAGGCCGGGCCGCGAACCTCGCCGGCAATCACCACCCGGTTGGTGGTGGCCAGCGTCTCGACCGCCACGCGGGCCTGGGGATCCGCGCCCAGATAGAGATCGACGATGGAATCCGAAATCCGGTCGCAAACCTTGTCAGGGTGGCCTTCCGAGACCGACTCGCTGGTGAAGATGTAGTTGCCTTTGGCCACGTCGAACCCCTGGCTGCAATGAAGGAGAGTGAGAAAAGATCGTGCGGCGGCGACCGCGACTTTTGGCAGGGGCCACAGGCGCGGTCAAGTGCAGCCGATTCGGATCAGTTGTTCTCGCCGCCGGTCTCGTCTGCGCGGGCGCCCGACATGGCCTTGAGAAGATCCAGCACCCGCCGCCGGGTCGCCTGGTCCTCGACGCGGTAATAGGCGCGGATCAGCTCCAGCGTCTCGCGCCGCTGCATCGGGTCGGGCCCGGCGTCGTAAGGCTCGCCCTCCTCGGCCAGTCCGGCCGCGGGCACGCCGTCGAGCGCGGGCGCATCCTCGAAGAAGAAGTCGACCGGCACCTCCAGCACCCGGCTCAACTGGTGCAGGCGGCTGGCGCCGATGCGGTTCGAGCCGTGCTCGTATTTCTGGATCTGTTGGAAGGTCAGGCCGATCGCCGTCGCCAGCTTGGCCTGGCTGTAGCCGAGAAGGGTCCGCCGCAAGCGGATGCGGCCGCCGATATGCATGTCGAGCGGGCTGGGTTCGTCATTCCGAGGACGACCGCGGGGCCGTTTCGGGGCATCGAGTGCGGCCACGCATTACTCCGCAGCAAATCGCAAGAGGCCGGGTGCGATCATTTCACGAGGCGCGCATCCTAATGCGCCAACCCGGGCAACTTCAAGGCAGTCCGGCGGCGGGCACGGGCAAGATCCGTCGCGTGGGGCGGCCGATCCGTCCGGCCAGCAGGCCCAAAGCCAGCAACAGCCAGAAGCCGGCATCACCCCAGCGGGCATACGGCGTCTCCGGCAGCGCCGCCGGCAGGGCGGCGTCGAGGATGCCGGCCTCGCCCAGGGCGATCTCGCCCTTGACCCGGCCATAGGCGTCGACCACGCCGCTGATGCCGGTGTTGGCGGCGCGCACCAGCGGCAGCCCTTCCTCGACCGCGCGGGTCCGGGCGATGGCGAAATGCTGGTGCGGACCGGTGGTCTGGCCGTACCAGCCGTCATTGGTGACGTTCAGCATCCAACCCGGCCGCGGCGCGGCCGGGTCCAGCACGGCGCCGGGGAAGATTGCCTCGTAACAGATCTGCGGGCTGACCGGCGGCAGGCCGGGCAGGTCGATGGTGCGCGGCCCCGGCCCGGGCGAGAAGTCGACCGATCCGGCGGTGATCTTCTCGATGCCGAACGGCGCCAGCAACTCGCGCAGCGGCACATATTCGCCGAACGGCACCAGATGCGCCTTGTCGTAGGTGGCCAGGACCGTGCCGGCGCGGTCGACGGCGTAGATGCTGTTCCAGGCCAGCAGCGGCTCGGTGCCGTAGGGCGTGGCCCGGGTGGCCCCGACCAGGGCCAGGGCCCCGGGCGGCAGGATCGCGCCGAGCGCCTTCTGCGCCTCGGGCTCCCAGGACAGGGTGAAGGGCACCGCGGTCTCGGACCAGATCACGGCCCTGACGCGCTCGATCCCCGGCGCGGCCGACATCGCCAGCTGCTTGTTGAAGTTCTCGATCCGCTTCTCGCCGGACCATTTGTCGGCCTGGGAGATGTTCGGCTGCACCAGGCGCAGGTTGACGCCGGGCACCACGGCGCCGTCGTCGCCGGACAGGCGCCAAGCGCCCCAGCCGGCGATCGCCGCGAACAGCGCGATGCCGGCGGCAGTGGCGGCGAAGCCCTGCCGGCGCGGGCCGGCCAGGGTCGCCGGCAGGGTGGCGGCGGCGACGGTCAGCAGGCTCAGCCCGTAAATGCCGATCACCGAGACGCCCTGCAGCACCGGCAGCCAGCCGACCCAGGTGTAGCCGATCAGGTTCCAGGGGAAGCCGGTCAGGACATGGCCGCGCAGCCACTCCCCCAGGGCCCAGGCGGCGGCCAGAGCCAGCGGGCCGCCCCAGCCGGCGCGGCGCAGCCAGTGGAAGCCAAGCCCGGCGAGGCCGGTGAAGATCCCCAGCAGCGCCGGCAGGCCGGCCATGGCGAAGGGGATCATCCAGAAGAAGCGCGGATCGACGGTCAGCGCCCAGGACACCCAGTACAGGCCGGGCACGAAGAAGCCGAAGCCGAAGGCCCAGCCGGTGAAGAAGGCCGCCCGGCCGCCGCGGGCGCCGGCCAGCAGCCAGTACAGGGCCGGGAAGGCCAGCCACAGCAGCGGCGCGGCATAGAGCGGCGGCACCGACAGGCTGGCCAGGGCGCCGAACGCCATGGCGGCGCCGAAGCGCCGCCAGCGGCTCAACCCGGCGAGGCGGGTGGCGATGCGATCGATGGCGCCGCCGGGCTGCGGCCCGGCCGTTGCCTCACGCAGCCTCGGCGCCGTCCTTGCGGCGGATGCGGAGGCGTTTGATCCGGCGCGGATCGGCATCGATCACCTCGAACTCGAACCCCTTGGGGTGGGTCAACAGCTCGCCCCGCGCCGGGATCCGGCCGGCAAGCGAGAAGACGAGGCCGCCGAGAGTGTCGATGTCGTCACGCTCGTCCTCCTCCAGCACCGCGCCGACCTTGGCCTCGAACGCCTCGATCGGCAGGCGGGCATCGGCGATCAGCGTGCCGTCCGGCTTCTCGACCAGCTGCGGCGGCTCGTCGATATCGTGCTCGTCCTCGATCTCGCCGACGATCTCCTCGACCAGATCCTCGATCGTGATCAGACCGTCGATGCCGCCGAACTCGTCGATCACCAGCGCCATGTGCTGGCGCTTCTCGCGCATCTGCAGCAGCAGGTCGAGCACCGGCATCGACGGTGCGACGATCTGGACCGGACGCAGGATGTCGGTCAGCGATTTCGGCGCATCGACGTCGCCGGCACTGGTCCGGCTCAACGCCGCCACCACGTCCTTGACGTGGATCATGCCCAGCGCGTCGTCCAGGTTGTCGCGATAGACCGGCATGCGGCTGTGCGACTCGCGCGCCAGGATGTCCAGTACCCCGGGCAGCGGCGTGTCGACCTCGACCCCGACGATGTCGGCCCGCGGCACCATCACGTCGATCGCGCTGCGGTCGCGCAGCCGCAGGATGTTGCCCAGCAGCACGCGCTCGTGGCGGGCGACCGAGGGTTCGTCCTCGCCCTCGTCGCCGTCCTCGATCAGCTCCTCGATGGTCTCGCGCCAATCCTCCTCGCTCTTGCCGCGCAGCAGCCCGCGCAGCCAGCTGCGCAGCGGGGTCGCGTCGGAGGAGCGGGAAGGTCGACCGGAAGAGGTGTCGGACATGGCCTCAGGCAGGGTGGGGCAGTGGCTCGGAAGGGTCGGAATAGGGGTCGGCGATGCCGAAGCGGGCGAGGACCGCGGTCTCGATCCGCTCCATCGCCTCGGCCTCGGCATCGGTCATGTGGTCGTGGCCGAGCAGGTGCAGGATACCATGGACCACGAGGTGGCGGGCATGGTCGATGGGGGCCTTGCCGTCCCGTGCCGCCTCGGCCAGCACCGTCTCCAGCGCCAGCACGACGTCGCCCAGCACTAGGGGTGCGCCGGGAAACTCCGGCTCCTCCGCCTCGGTCAGGGCGAAGGACAGCACATTGGTCGGGGCGTCCTTGCCGCGATAGTCGCGGTTCAGCCGCTGCACGGTGGCGTCGTCGGCGAACACGACCGACAGCTCGGCCGAGCGGCCGGGCTCGATCACGGCGCCGGGGCCGACGCCGGCCGCGACGGTGGCCTCGACCAGGGGCTCCAGGGCCGCGGCCAGGGCGTCCTCGTTGGCGAAGCCGGGCCCCAGCGCCGACCAGCCGGGCGCGTCGATGCTGACGGCGAGGTCGATCACGGCTGCGGCTTCCGGGCGCTGTCCGCCGCCTCATAGGCGCGCACGATGCGCGCTACCAGCGGGTGGCGGACCACGTCGCGGTCGGTGAAACGGACGATGCGGATGCCTTCGGTCCCGTCCAGGATCTCCAGCGCGTCGACCAGGCCGGATTTGTCGCCGGGGCGCAGATCGATCTGGCTGATGTCGCCGGTGATCACCATGCGGCTGGCCTCGCCCATCCGGGTCAGGGCCATGCGCATCTGCATCACCGTGGTGTTCTGCGCCTCGTCCAGGATGACGAAGGAATGGGCCAGGGTGCGGCCGCGCATGAAGGCTAGGGGCGCGATCTCGATCACGCCGGTCTCCATGTGCTTGGCCACCTGCTCGGCCGGCAGCAGGTCGTACAGGGCGTCGTAGAGCGGGCGGAGATAGGGGTCGACCTTCTCCTTCATGTCGCCGGGCAGGAAGCCCAGCCGCTCGCCGGCCTCGACCGCTGGACGCGACAGCACGATGCGGTCGACCCGGCCGGCGATCAGCATCGACACCGCCTGGGCGACGGCGAGATAGGTCTTGCCGGTGCCGTCCGGGCCGACGCCGAACACCATCTCGCTCTGCGCCAGCGCCTCGATGTACTCC
>JAEKLZ010000363.1 GCA_019508225.1 Inquilinus limosus
ATTGTAGACCACGACATCCGGGTCGCCGCCGAAGCGCTGCTGCACGGCGTCGAACAGCCCGGCCACCGCCTGGGCGTCCGAGGCGTCGACGGTGAAGGCGGCGGCGCCGGTCTCTTCCAGCAGCGGTTTCAGCTTGTCGGTGTCGCGCGCGGCGACGGCGACGCGCAGGCCCTGGCGGGTGAGCAGCCGGGTGAGCGAGGCGCTGAGCCCGCTGCCGGTGCCGACGATCAGGGCTGTCTTGTAGCTCTCACGGCTCATGGCTGTCCTCAGGACCGGGTTGGCTGCGCCGGATGCGGCTCCACCCCTGTCCTATCATGTCGTCGGCATCTGCCACAGCCGCAAGGCCGGCGTCAGGTCGGCCGGATCGCGCCGTAGGCCCCGCGCCAGTACAGCAGCGGATCGGTGCCACCCACGCCGTGCAGCGCCTGCACCCGGCCGATCAGGATGTCGTGGGAGTGGCGCTGGATCCGCTCCTCCAGCGTGCAGTCGAAGGCGACCAGCGCGTCGGCCAGGATCGGCGCGCCGCTGGCCAGCTGGATCCAGCGGGCGCCGGCGAAGCGCGCCTCGCCCTTCTCGCCGTTGCGGCCGGCGAAGCGGTCGGCGATCGGCTGCTGCGACGCCGCCAGCACGTTGATTCCGAAATGTGCGTGCCGGACCAGCAGCGGCCAGGCCGAGGCCGAGCGGTTGACGCAGACCAGCACGGTCGGCGGATCGGCCGACAGCGACACCACCGAGGTCGCGGTCAGGCCGTTGCGCTCCGTGCCCAACCCGGCGGTGACGATGCTGACCGCTCCCGCCAGGTGGCGCATGGCGCCGCGGAAGCCGTCATTGGTCACCGGCGGGTGGCGTTCCTCCCAGGGCTCCAGGCCGGCCGCGGCCAGGGCGAGCAGGGTGTCGAGGCTCATTTCTTCGCCAGCTCCGCCAGCACCGGGTCGTTGAACGACCGGTCGAGCACGGTGCCGGCATCCAGCAGTATCTGGATCAGCCCGGCGCGGAAATAGAGGTCGATGGTCTTCTGCTCGTCGGCGACCACGGTGTCGTCGATCGCCACCGGCCGCACGGCCTGGCGGGACAGGTACTGCAGCGCCACCTCCTGCGGCAGGCCAACCAGCTTGCTCCAGATCTCGGCATAGGCCGGGTAGTTGCTGGTGCCCCAGTTGCGGGCCTTGGCCAGCCGGCCGACGAAATCCTGCAGCGCCGCGCGTTTGGCCTCGATCGCATCCGGCCGGGCGACCAGGAAGCTCAGGCCCGGCGTGATGCCGACGCCGGTGACGACGCGGCGGGCGCCCTCCTGCAGCTCCAGCTGCGAGGTGTAGGGCTCCCAGGTCGACCAGCCGTCGATGGCGCCGCTGGACAGGGCGGCCTTGGCCTCGGCCGGCAGCAGGAAGACGATGGTGACCGCGTCCGGCTTCAGCCCGGCCTGCTCCAGCGCCGCCAGGATCAATTGGTGGCCGATCGAGCCGCGGCCGGTGCCGACGGTCTTGCCGACCAGGTCCTGCAGCCCCTGCACCGGCGAGTCCTTGGGCACGACGATGGCCAGGCCGTCCTGCTTCGACCGGATCGCGGCGATCGCCTTGACCGGCACCCCCGCGGCCGCGGCGAAGGTGAAGGGTGCGTCGCCGACGCTGCCGGCATCGATGGCATCGGCGTTCAGCGCCTCCAGCAGCGGGGCGGCGGCCGGGAACTCGCTCCATTCGACCCGATAGGGCAGGTCGGACAGCACGCCCGCCGCCTCCATCACCGACCTGGCGTTGCCCTTCTGGTCGCCGACCCGCAGCACGGTCTCGGCATTGGCCGCACCGGTGATCGCCAGGGCCAGGGCGAGCCCGGCCAGAATGCGCTTCATCATCATCGCCTCACTCCGCCGCCGTCGCATTGGCCCGCGCCCGCTCGGCGACCAGCTTGCGGGTCAGCGGGATCAGCTCGCGGCCATAGTCGATGGCGTCGTCCAGCGGGTCGAAGCCGCGGATCAGGAAGGTGGTGACGCCGAGGTCGTAATAGTCCAGCAGCGCGTCGGCCACCTGCTCCGGCGTGCCGACCAGCGCGGTCGAGTTGCCCTTGGCGCCGGTCAGGGCGGCGATGCCGGTCCACAGCCGCTTGTCCAGGCGTGGGCCCTGGGCGGCCGCTTCCAGCAGGCGCTGCGACCCGGAATTGGCGGGCTCGGCGGTGCGCTTGTAGCCGGTCTTGTCCTGCACCGCGCGCGCCTGCTCCAGAATCGCATCGGCGCGGGCCCAGGCCTTTTCCTCGGTCTCGGCCAGGATCGGCCGCAGCGACAGGCTGAAGCGCAGCTGGCGGCCGTGCTTCGCCGCCGATGCCCGCACCCGGCCGGTCAGTTCGCGCACCTGGGCATGGGTCTCGCCCCACAGCGCATAGATGTCGGCGTGCCTGCCGGCGACCGCGATCGCCGCGTCGGAGGCGCCGCCGAAATAGACCGGGATGTGCGGCGGCCGCACCGACCTGACGGTCGAGTAGCCGCGTTCGAACCGGTAATGCGCGCCCTCATGGTCGAACGGCGCATCGCTGGTCCAGATCTTGCGCAGGATGCCGAGATACTCGTCGGTGCGGGCGTAGCGCTCGTCCTTGGTCAGGAAGTCGCCGTCCTGGCGCAGCTCGGCATCGTCGCCGCCGGTGATGATGTGCACGGCGACGCGGCCGCCGGTCAGCTGGTCCAGCGTCGCGAACTGCCGCGCCGCCAGGGTCGGGGCGGTGAAGCCCGGCCGGTGCGCGATCATCAGCCCCAGCTTCTCGGTCGCCGCGGCGGCATGGCCGGCGATCAGGATGCTTTCCGGCGAGGTCGAGTGGAAGGCGACCAAGGCGCGATCGAAGCCGGCCGCCTCATGCGCCCGCGCGACGGTCTCGATATAGGGCACGTCGATCACCGGCCCGCTGGCGGGGCGGGTCTCGGAGAAGTCGCGGGTGCCGATGAAACCGATGAATTCAACGCTCATGGCGAAATCCTCGAAGCGATGTCAGAGACCGAGGGCGAGGCGCCCGGCGGCAAGCCGGATGGAATCGTCCTGCGGCGTGTGGATGCGGGCGCACAGCACGTCGCGGTAATGCCGCTCCAGCGGGTTGGCGCGGGCCAGGCCGGGATTGCCGGTCAGCCGCACCGCGGTCTCGACCGCGGCGATGGCGTTGCCGGTGACGGTCAGCTTGACGATGCCGCTCTCGGTCGGCGTCGGCGGGCGGCCGTCATCGACGTCGCGGGCGGCGCTGGCGAGCAGCCGGGCGTTGACCGCCAGCCGGGCCTCGATCTCGCCGACCGCGTCCTGCATCCGCGGCAGGGTGGCCAGCGGCGCGCCGAAATTGGCCGGGGCGCGGGTCTTCAGGAACTCGACGAACCAGTCGCGCGCGGCGCGGGCGATGCCGTCATACAGCGCACCGATCAGCACCGACCCCCAGGCCGACTTCACCGGCTCCGGCGTGCGCGACGCCTCGGGCGGACGCAGGTCGACGGCATGGTCCAGCGGCACCAGCTCGTCCTCGAGAATGACGTCGTGGCTGTTGGTGGCGCGCATGCCGAGCTGGTCCCAGCTCTCGACCACGCGGATGCCGGGAGAGGTTGCGGGCACCAGCACCGTGCCGACCCGCGGCTCCGCCTCGTCGGTTACGGCCCAGACGGCGAGCCAGGACAGGATCGGGATGCCGGTGGCGAAGATCTTGTGGCCGGAGACGCGCCAGCCCTCCGGCGTACGCCGCGCCACCGTCGCCGGCAGGCCGCCGCGGGCGGGGGTGCCCAGCTCCGGCTCGACCCGCAGCGCGTTGATCAGCGACACGCCGGCGGCGGCCTCGCGGCCCAGCCGTTCAGCCAGATGCGCCGGCCAGCCGCGCTCCTCGATCGAGGCGTGCTGCAGATACTGCATCGACAGCACCAGCGCGGTGGACGGTTCGCCCCGGGCGATGCCGCCGATCACCGTCGCCGCGTCCTGCAGCCCGCCGCCCAGGCCACCGAAGCGGCGGGGCGTGACGAGGGCGAGGAGGCCCGCCTCGGCCAACCGGTCGAAATTGGCGAAGGGGAAGGCGCCGCCGCGGTCATGCTCCGCCGCCGTCCTGGAGAATTCCACGGCCAGGGCGGCCACAGTCTCCGCCAGGGTCGGCGGCGCCCCAACGCTGCGCAGCGGCTGGTCCGGCCGGGCC
>JAEKLZ010000255.1 GCA_019508225.1 Inquilinus limosus
TTCCCGCGCATCCCCTATGCCGAGTCGATGCTGAAATACGGCAACGACAAGCCGGACCTGCGCAACCCGCTGGTGATCACCGACGTCACCGCCGTCTTCGCCCGTGAGGACGTGACCTTCCGCGCCTTCAAGGGCGTGATCGAGAAGGGCGGCGTGGTGCGCGCCATCCGCGCGCCGAAGGTGGCCGACAAGCCGCGCAGCTTCTTCGACAAGCTGAACGGCTGGGCGCAGGAGCAGGGGGCGCCGGGCCTCGGCTACGTCGTGTTTGAGGCCGGGGCCGGCAAGGGCCCGATCGCCAAGTTCCTGGAGGCGGGCGCCCAGGCCGCGCTGCGCGAGGCCACCGGCGCCGAGGATGGCGACGCGGTGTTCTTCGTCGCCGACCTGGAGGCCGCGGCCGCCAAGCTGGCCGGCTTCGCCCGGACCAAGATCGGGCAGGAGCTGGAGCTGATCGACCCGGACCGCTACGAGTTCTGCTGGATCGTCGATTTCCCGATGTACGAGCTGAACGAGGAGACCGGGCAGATCGACTTCAGCCACAACCCGTTCTCGATGCCGCAGGGCGGGCTGGAGGCGCTGGAGACCAAGGACCCGCTGACCATCAACGCGTTCCAGTACGACATCGTCTGCAACGGCACCGAGCTGTCCTCGGGCGCGATCCGGAACCACAAGCCGGAGATCATGATCAAGGCGTTCGAGATCGCCGGCTACGGCCGCAACGAGCTCGAGGCCAAGTTCGGCGGCATGCTGTCGGCCTTCCGCTTCGGCGCCCCGCCGCATGGCGGCTCGGCCCCCGGCATCGACCGCATCGTCATGCTGCTGGCGGACGAGCCGAACATCCGCGAGGTCATCGCCTTCCCGATGAACCAGCGCGCCGAGGACCTGCTGATGGGCGCCCCGGCCGAGGTCGACGCGGCCCGGCTGAAGGAGCTGCACATCAAGCTGGACCTGCCGAAGAAAGCGAACTGAGATCTTCCGTCCGCGGCTCCGGCCGCGGGCGGCTCGTCGTTAGATCCGACATTTCAGCGTCGTCGCGGCCGGATTCCCGCGCTACCCTGCCGGTGCACCGCCGTGTCGACTCGGCGGTCCGGCAGGGCGCGCCTCGGCCCTGCGATCAGAACAAGCAGGGACGCTGCCGATGATCGGATGGTCTGGACGGACAGCCGCGCTCGCCGCGGTTCTCATGCTTCCCGTTGCCGTGTCGCCGGCCCTGGCCGCCGGGATCCGGATCGGCCTCGATGCCGACCCGGACGTGCTGGACCCGGCCCAGGGCGGCTCGGTCTCCGGGCGCCAGGTCTTCGCCGCGATGTGCGACAAGCTGGTCGGCGTCGCCCCGGGCGGCGGCTTCCAGCCGGAGCTCGCCACGAAATGGGACTGGTCCGGGGACGCCAAGGCCCTGACCCTGACGCTGCGCGACGGCGTGGTGTTCCAGGATGGCGAGCCGTTCGACGCGGCGGCTGTGAAGGCCAATCTCGACCGCTATCGCACCGCCCCGATCTCGCGCCGGAAGTCGGAGCTGAAGCCGATCGCCGACGTCGCGGCGGTCGATCGGCTGACCGTCAAGATCACGCTGTCGCAGCCCTATGCGCCGCTGGTGGCGGTGCTGTCCGACCGCGCCGGCATGATGCTGTCGCCGAAGGCGCTGGCCCAGGCCGGCGACGCCATCGGCCAGCACCCGGTCTGCGCCGGCCCGTTCGAGTTCGTCGAGCGGCAGCAGGGCGACCATATCCTGCTCAAGCGCTTCGACCGGTACTGGAACAAGGACGCCGTCTTCCTCGACAGCGTGACCTACCGGCCGATGCCGGACGAGACGGTGCGGCTGCTCAACCTGCGCTCCGGCGATCTCGACCTGATCGAGCATGTGCCGACGGTCGAGGTTCCCGGGCTGCGCGACGACGCGGCCATGACCCTGGTCGAGGCGCCGTCGCTGGCCTACGACCTGATCTCGTTCAACATCGGCCATGGCGACCAGGCGAACAGCCCGATCGGGCAGAGCGCCAAGGTGCGCCAGGCGCTGGAGCTGTCGCTCGACCGCGACGCCATCAACGCCACCGCCTATGACGGCCTGTTCATCCCGGGCAACCAGCCGGAGGTGCCGGGCACCAGGTTCGAGGATCCTGGGCACCCGATGCCCGCGCGCGACCTGGCGAAGGCGAAGGCCCTGCTGGCCGAGGCGGGGGCGCCGAATCCGTCCTTCACCCTGCTGGTGACCAACAACCCCGTCACCCAGCAGGTCGGGCAGATGGTCCAGGCGATGGCGGGCGAGGCCGGCTTCGACATCAAGCTGCAGGCGCTGGAGGCGGCGACCCTCGCCGCCAGCTCCAACGACGGCAATTATCAGGCCTCGATCGCGATCTGGAGCGGCCGGCTCGATCCCGACGCCAATATCGGCACCTGGGCCTCCTGCGAGGGCTTCCTGAACTGGGGCCGCTACTGCAATCCGGAGTTCGACGCCATCCTGGCCCAGGCCCGCGGCAGCACCGACGACGCCAAGCGCGCCGAGCTGTACCGCCAGGCCGCCGGCATCTACCTCACGGACCTGCCGCAGATCGTGCTGTACCACTACCGCTCGATCTGGGGGATGCGCCGGGCGGTCGAGGGTTTCGTCGCCTATCCGGACAGCCTGATCCGCCTGCAAGGCGTGAAGATCGCGCCGGCCGGCTGAGACCGCTTGATAATGCTACTGGCGTGGCCATCTGGCGGCGGTTTCTGCGCTTCCGGTGCTCACGGACTCAAACGTCCGCTGCGCGCCGGTTCTCGAAACCACCCCCAGCCGACTCACGCCAGCGCATTCTCAAACGGTCTCTGAGCGCTGCGGCGCTTGCGTCGGCTCGCGGCTTCGGGCTCAGATGCTGCATGTCCCGCATCGCACCATCCCTCGCCGCCTTCGCCCTCCTGCTGCTGTCCGGCGCGGCCCAGGCCGCGCCGGCAGTGGCGCTGCAGCCGCATCGCGCGGTCTACACCCTGACGCTCGACATGACGCGCGGGCAGCGCAGCGTGATCTCGATCGAGGGGCAGATGGAGTATCGCTGGGCGACGGCCTGCGACGGCTCCAGCTTCGAGCAGAACTATCAGGTGGCGATGGTCTACGCCTCGGGCGACACGCTGACTCGCAAGACCCGCTACGCCGGCTGGGAATCCGCCGACGGGCACGAGCTGACCTACAAGCTCAGCTCCTCGACCGATGGCGAGGACAAGGAGGATGTCCGCGGCACGGCGCATCTCGACGGCGCCGCGGGCGGCGACGCCGTCTTCAAGACGCCGGCCGACCTGAAGCAGGCGCTGCCCGCCGGCAGCCTGTTCCCGACCACGCATATGGAGCGGCTGGTCGAGGCGATGCGGCAGGGGCGGACGATCTTCACCGCCGGCTTCTTCGACGGCAGCTCCGCCGACGGGCCGCAATATGTCAGCGTCGCGATCGGCCGCCCCCAGCCGGGCGATCCCTCGGCCGATGCGCTGCGGCGGGGCCCCTCGCGCCCGATCAGCATGGCGTTCTACACGGTGGGCAAGGCCGAGAAGGACAAGGATGCCGCCGGCACGGAGCAGCCCGAATACGAGCTGCGCCAGCGCCTGTTCGAGAACGGCATCGCCGACCGCATCGTCATCGACTATGGCGACTTCGCCATGGCGGCGAAGCTGGACACGCTGGAGCCGATCGCCGCGCCGCGCTGCGACTGAGGGGCTGGAGCCGCCCCCTCACCCGAAATCGCTGGCGCGATTTCGACCTCTCCCCAGGGAGAGGTGCAGGGAGCGCGGCCCCGGTTCCCCTCTCCTTGGGGAGAGGGAGGGACCCGCCGCGTTGGCGGCGGGAGGGTGAGGGGGTTTCCGGGCTCAGGCCCCCAGCCGGTCCGAGACCACCGACCAGTTGACCAGGGTCTCCATCACCGCCTTGACGTGGTCGGCGCGGCGGTTCTGGTAGTCCAGATAGTAGGCGTGCTCCCAGACATCGATGCCGAACAGCGGCTGTCCGCCATGGGCGAAGGGGGAGTCGGCGTTCGAGGTGCCGACCAGCGCCAGCTTGCCGGCATCGGCGACCAGCCAGACCCAGCCGCTGCCGAACACCTTGGCGGCGGCGTCGGTGGTGGCCTTGATTAGGCCGGCCTGGTCGCCGAAGGATTCGCCGACGGCATCGGCCAGCCGGCCCTGCGGCACCTTCGGCCCGCCGGGGGTGAGCTGCTCCCAGTATAGGTTGTGGTTCCAGGCCTGGCCGGCCTGGTTGAACACGGCGGCGTCCTTGGCCGTGGCCGACTTCACCACCACCTCGGCCAGGGTCATCGCCTCATAGGGCGTGCCGGCGGCCAGCTTGTTCAGCGCGTCGAAATAGGCCTTGTGATGCTTGCCGTAATGCAGGCCGACGGTCTCGGCACCGATGGTCGGCGCCAGCGCGTCCTCCTTGAACGGCAGCGGCGGCTGCTTGAACGGGCCGGACGGCGCCGTAGTGGTCTGGGCCGCAGCGGTCTGGGCCAAAGCCGGGGTGCCGATCCGGACGGCGGTGGCGGCGAGGGCGGCGGCGGCGCCCAGCGTCAGGGCATCACGTCGGTTCATCACAAGGCTTCCTCGGTTGGGCGCCGGCCGTGCCGGCGGATCGCGTGGAAAGCAGGTGGGGCGCAGTCTCGCCTCGACCAGGGTCATCGGCCAGTGGGATCTGGCGTGACGGAAAGACGCTGCGAGCCTCTATCCCGTGCCGCGCGGCAGGCCGGAGCGGCCCTTGGCGATGGCGTCCGGCCCCAGCTTGCGGCGCATCTCGTCCATCGCCTCCTCAACCGCGCGGCGCTTGGCGGGGGCGGGGTCCAGCAGGTCCGGCGGGTCGGCCAGGCGGCCCTCGACCAAATCGGTGCAGCCGACCCCGATCAGGCGGAAGGCCTCGCCGCCGGCCGCCTGCTCCACCATCGGCGCGGCGATGCGCCAGATCGTCTCCGCCAACTGGGTCGGGTCGGCCAGGCGGTGGCTGCGGGTCAGCTGCCGGAAGCTCGCCGTCTTCAGCTTCAGCACCACAGTGCCGCCGGCCAGGTCCTGCTTCTTCAGCCGCGCCGCCACGGTCTCGCACAGCGGCCACAATTCGCGCCGCAGCGCCTGCGGGTTCTGGATATCGATGGTGAAGGTGGTCTCGGCCGAGACGCTCTTGGTCTCGCCGTCCGGATCGACCGGCCGCTGGTCCTCGCCGCGGGCATAGCGGTGCAGGCGCCGGCCGAACACGCCGAAGCGGCGGACCAGCGCGCCCTCGTCCAGCCGGCGCAGGTCGCCGACCGTGCGGATGCCGTCGCTGAACAGCTTCTCGCGCATCACCTTGCCGACGCCGGGGATGATGCCGACCGGCTTGTCGGCCAGGAAGGCCATGGCGTCGGCCCGGCCGATCACGGCGAAGCCGCGCGGCTTGTCCAGGTCGGACGCGATCTTGGCCAGCATCTTGTTCGGCGCCAGGCCGATCGACAGGGTGACGCCGATCTCGCGCTCGACCTGGCGGGCGATGGCGGCGCAGGTCTCGGCCGGGCTGCGTCCGTGCAGCGCCTGCGTGCCGGACAGATCGAGGAAGGCCTCGTCCAGCGACAGCGGCTCGACCTTCGGCGTGGCGGCCAGGAACAGCGCCCGGATCTGCCGGCTGACCCCGGCATATTTCGCCATGTCCGGGCGCAGCACCACGGCGTCGGGGCAGGCCTCCAGCGCCTTGAACATCGGCATGGCCGAGCGCACGCCGTACAGCCGGGCGACGTAGCAGGCGGCGGAGACCACGCCGCGCACCCCGCCGCCGACGATCACCGGCCGGTCCTGCAGCTCCGGCCGGTCGCGCTTCTCCACCGTGGCGTAGAAGGCGTCGCAGTCGAGATGGGCGATGGTCAGCGCGTGCAGCTCGGCATGCCGGACCAGGCGCGGTGAGCCGCAGCGGGGGCAGCGCCGCACGCCCGGCGGCGGATGCGTGCCGCAGTCCCGGCACAGGCCGGGCAGCAGGCTGGCCCGGTCCGGCTTCTGGGTCATCGGGCCGGCCGCGGTGCCGTGGGATCGGACATGACGCGATTGTACCCGTTTTGTACCGGATATGCATCGATCACCGCGATGCGAGTGCTGCAACCTTTACAAGGCAGGGGGGCCGGCCGATTCTGCCGCCTGGGGGCATCGGACTCGGATGCCGGGGGTGGGCCATGCCGAAGACCGTGCTGATCGTCGAGGACAACGAGCTCAACCGGAAGCTGTTCATCGACGTGCTCGAGGCCAACGGCTACGCCACGGTCGGGACCGACAGCGCGTCGGAGGTGATGGCGCTGGCGCGGGCGCATCGGCCGGACCTGATCCTGCTCGACATCCAGCTGCCGGAGATCTCGGGGCTGGAGGTCACGGGATGGCTCAAGGCCGATCCGGATCTGGCGGCGATCCCGGTGATCGCAGTGACGGCGCTGGCGATGAAGGGCGACGAGGCGATGGTGCGCGCCGGCGGCTGCGACGACTACATCTCGAAGCCGATCAGCGTCGCCGGCTTCATCGCCACGGTGCGCCGGCATCTCGATTGAGATTGCCGGTCGACTGAGATTGCCGGAATGCAGGCAAGCAAAAAGCCCCGCCGCCGGCGGGGCTTGGTCGAACAAGCGGAACGCGGCGTCCGGTCAGCCGACCGGACGGCGGTCCTTACTTGATCTTGCCTTCCTTGAAGTCGACATGCTTGCGCACGACCGGGTCGTACTTCTTCAGCGTCAGCTTCTCGGTCTTGGTCTTCGGGTTCTTCGTGGTGACGTAGAAGAAACCGGTGTCCGCGGTGCTGTTCAGGCGGATCTTGATGGTGCTCGGCTTGGCCATGATGCTGGTCCCAATATGACTCTGCTCGGCGCCGCATCACGGGCCGGGAAGCGCGCACCATAGCGTCCGCGCCGCCCGAGTCAAGTGCGGCGATGGCCGGGCGCTATTGCGCGTGGATGGCGACGGTGCCGCGGTCCTGCGATCCCAGGGCCTGGGCATAGAGGGTGGGGTCGCTGATCAGGCCGATCGCCACGTCGACGTCGAGGCCGGCGTCATGCACCTGCCAGGGGCAGGCGGCGCGCACGCGGCGCAGCGCGGCCTCGTCGTCCGGCGCCCGGAACCGCTCCGCCATCGCGTCGCCCAGGCTCGGCAGCTGGCCGGCGCGGAACGCCGCGATCATCGCCTTGGCGTCGGTGCCGCTGCCGCTGGTGCAGACGGTCGGCAGGATGCCCTGGCGGTGCCAGGTGTAGCCGGAGGGGGCGTAGATCCGGCTCCAGGTCAGGAACAGCTCGCCATCGTTCGGCAGCCGGGTCACGGTCTGGACGCTGCCCTTGCCGAAGGAGGTGGAGCCGACCAGGATCGCCCGGTCGGCATCCTGCAGCGCCGCGGCGGTGATCTCGGCGGCCGAGGCCGAATGGCCGTCGACCAGGACGGCGAGCGGCAGATGGCCGGAGATGTCGCCGTTGCGGGCGGTGAAGCTCTGGTCGCTGTCCGGGTTGCGGCCGCGGGTCGAGACGATCTGGCCGTGATCCATGAACATGTCGGCCAGCGCCACCGACTGGTCGAGCAGCCCGCCCGGATTGCCGCGCAGGTCGAGAATGACGCCGCGGGCCCGGCCGTTGAGGCCGCGCAGCAGGCCGGTCACGGCGTTGCGCACGGCGGCGGCGGCGGTGGTGTTGTAGCGCAGCAGCTTGACGATGATGACGCCGTCGCGCACCTCGCTGCGCACCATGTTCTCGATCACCTTCTCGCGGGTCATGGTGGCGGTGCGGCTGCTGCCCTTGGGCTCGCGCACCGTCAGGTCGACCTTGGTGCCGACCGGGCCGCGCATCAGGTCGGCGATCTCGTCGACCTTGGCGTCGTCCACCGACACGCCGTCGACGGCGACGATCAGCGATCCCTTCAGCAGGTTGGCGCGGGCGGCCGGCGTGTCCGGGAACACGTCGCCGATCACCGGCCGGCCCTTGTCGTCCTGGCTGAGGGCGATGCCGACGCCGGTGTAGCCGTCGCGCTGGGCCCGGTCGTCGCGGGCGCGGTCCGGGTTGGCGTAGCGGGAATAGGGGTCGAGATCGGCCAGCAGCGCGTCATAGACCGCCTGGTAGGCCGCTTCGCTGCCGGCGGCGGCGATCTTCGGCGAGGCCAGCGAGGCCGAGTCGAGCGTCGAGGCGACCAGCGTGCCCCAATCATAGGAAGCGTCGGCCGCGGGCGAGTCGAAATCCCCGACCACATGGCCGGTGCGGATCAGTTGCACCCGGCCGCCGTCGCGGCGGACGCTGAGCGTGTCGTCCAGCTTGGACAAGCCGTTCAGCCCATCCAGGGCCAGCGTCCCGAAGTCTTCCTTGACCAGATAGACTTCCTGGATGCGGTCGAAGCCGACGGTGAACACCGACGGGTCGGCGAAATGTCCGGCCTCGCGGGCCTGGGCTCCGGCCTTGGGGGCCGGGGAGTCCGGGGCGGAGGCGAGGCAGCCCGAAAGCACCAGCAGCGCCGCAACAACCGCCGCCAACCGCTTCTGACTCAACACTTAATGGAACTCCGGCCGGATCTTTGCAACCGCACTCTAAGCCAGGTACTTGACAGGAAAAAGGCGGTATTGCAGCGCAGCAGGGCTGCGTTCAACGCCGAGGCCCGCGGGGCGGCCCGGACCCTGGCTTCCGGCCGGATCGGGGGCCCGATCGCATCCCGATCCGTGGGGGGCCCCGGCGGTCCGGCCCCGGCAAGGGCGGCAGGCCTTCGACATCGGCGCCGTGGCCGGCATCGACCAGGGCGAAGACCGTGCTGCCGGTCAGCGGATCGGCCTCGGTGACGCGGGCCCGCACCCGGGCGCCCAGCCGGAACACCCGGTTCCAGCGCCGGCCGACCAGGGCATGGGCCGCCTCGTCATGGTCGTAATAGTCGTCGGGCAGGGTCGAGATCGGCACCAGCCCGTCGGCGCCCGATTCGTCCAGCTTCACGAACAGGCCGAACTTGGCGACGCCGCCGATCCGGCCGGGCAGGATGGCGCCGATCCGGTCCGACAGCCAGCTCGCCAGATAGCGGTCGACCGCGTCGCGCTCGGCCTGGGCGGCGCGGCGCTCGGTGACCGAGATGTGGGCGCCGATCTCCTCCAGCCGCGACAGCTCCTCCTCGGTGGCGCCGTCGGTGCCGAGATGCAGCAGCCGGATCAGCCCGCGATGCACGGTCAGGTCGGCATAGCGGCGGATCGGCGAGGTGAAATGGGCGTAGCGCGGCAAGGCCAGGCCGAAATGGCCGAGATTGTCCGGGCTGTAGATCGCCTGGGCCTGGGCCCGCAGCACCATCTCGTTGACCATCGGCTCTTCCGGCCGGCCCACGGCTCGCGCCAGGATCTGGCCGAACACCCGCGGCCGCATCACCTGGCCGAGCGCCAGGGTGTAGCCGAGCGGCTCCAGGAACTCCTTCAGCGACTCGACCCGGACGCGGTCGGGCTGATCATGCACCCGGTACAGCGCCGGCAGGCTCTTGTCGCTCAGCGTCTCCGCCGCCGCGACATTGGCGGCGATCATGAACTCCTCGATCAGCTTGTGGCTGTCGAGCCGCGGCCGGACGCCGATCGAGGCGACGCGGCCGTCCTCGCCGAGGTTGACCTTGCGCTCCGGCAGGTCCAGCTCCAGCGTGCCGCGCTTCTCCCGTGCCGCCAGCAGCGCCTCATAGGCGCCGTACAGCGGGGCGATCACCGGCTCCAGCAGCGGGCCGGTCAGCTCGTCCGGCTGGCCGTCGCGGGCGGCCTGGACCTGCTCATAGGTCAGCCGGGCGGCGGACCGCATCAGCCCGCGGCGGAAGCGGTGGCGCACCAGGCGGCCATGCTGGTCGATCCACAGATCGGCGGCCAGGCAGGCGCGGTCCTCATTGGGGCGCAGCGAGCACAGCCCGTTCGACAGCGCCTCCGGCAGCATCGGCACGACGCGGTCGGGGAAGTAGCAGGAATTGCCGCGCTCGAAGGCGTCGCGGTCCAAGGGCGATCCCGAGGGCACGTAATGGGCGACGTCGGCGATGGCGACGATCAGGTGCCAGCCGCCGGGATGATCGGGGTCGGGCTCGGCCCAGACCGCGTCGTCGAAGTCGCGGGCGTCGGCACCGTCGATGGTGACCAGCGGGATCTGGCGCAGGTCGACCCGGTTGCCCAGCGCGGCCGGTTCGGCCGCCTCGGCCTGGGCCAGAGCCTTGGGCCGGAATTCGGTCGGGATGCCGGCGGCATGAATGGCGATCAGGCTGATCGAGCGCGGGTCGTCGGCATCGCCATAGCGGGCGCTGACCACGGTGCGGCGCGGGCCGAGGCGGTCGGATGCCTCGACCAGCGCCTCGACCAGCTCACCGTCCTTGGCGCCGCCGGTGTCGCCCTCGCGCACCGGCCAGGTGTCGCGGGCGCGCTTGTCGGCCGGCACGATCCGGCCCTGGCCGTCGCGGCCGCGGCGGAACACGCCGACCACCCGGATATCGGCCTGGTTCTCCAGCCGGCGCATGGTGCGGCCGGTCCAGCCCCCGTCCTCGTCCTGCTGCAGCCGCGCCAGCACTCGGTCGCCGACCGCCAGCGCGCCCTGGCCGCGGCCCTCGGCGGCCATGGCGATGCGCGGCGGCGGCTCCTCGTCCTCCCAGCGCACCGGCTGGGCCAGGGCCTCGCCGTCGCTATCGATGGCGACGATGCGCAGCACCGCGACGTTCGGCAGGGCCGCGGCGCCCGGCGCCCGCATGCGGCGGCCGCGGCGCTTCTCCAGCTGGCCTTCCTCGGCCATGTCCTGCAGCAGCTGCTTCAGCCGCACCCGGTCGTCGCCGGTGATGTGGAAGGCGCGGGCGATCTCGCGCTTGCCGACCGTGTCGTCGCGCGACTTCAGGAACTCGGCGATCTGCTCGCGCGTCGGGAAGGGCTTCGCCGCCTTCCTGCCCTTGCCCAGCGGCGTCTTGGCCGGAACGACGGTCTTGACGACCTTCTTCCGCTTGATCGGCCGGCGGACCGGGGGCTTGCGGTTGGGCGGTTCGTTCATGGCACGGGGCTCGGATCGGGGCGCGCGGACCCTATCAGGGTAATCCCGACGAAGCCGTCACATGAAACAAGTCCCCCCTCCCCTTGCGGGAGGGGGGCAGGGGGAGGGGTCTGCGCGCGTCCGCGCGCGAATGGGCAGGGATGCGGCCGGCTGAGAGAACCCCCTCCCCCTAGCCCCCTCCCGCGAGGGGAGGGGGGACTCAGGATGGCATGGGTGAGGGGGGATGCGTTCACTCCGCGGCCTTGCCCTTGCGGGCGGTGGCTTTCTTGGGGGCGGATTTTGCCTTGGCCGGAGCCTTCTTCGCGGCCGATTTCGGCGCCGCCTTGGCCGCCGACCGGCCGCGGCCGCCCTTGGCCGGGCTCTTCGCCGCCTTGGCGGCCAGCCACTCGACGGCCTTCTCCACCGTCACCGCCTCGGGCTCGACGCCGCGGGGCAGCGAGGCCATGACCTTGCCGTGGCGGACATAGGGGCCGTAGCGGCCGGCGAACACCTTGATCGGCTCGCCGCCATCGGGATGGGCGCCGACCTCGCGCAGCGGCTCGGCGCTGGGCCGGGCCTTGGCGGCGTCGGCGGCCAGCAGGTCGACGGCCCGGTTCATGCCGATCTTCAGCACATCCTCTTCCGGCGGCAGGTTCTTGTACCGGTCGCCATGCTTCAGATAGGGCCCGTAGCGGCCGATGCCAGCCAGGATCGTCTCGCCCGATTCCGGGTGGCGGCCGATCTCGCGCGGCAGCGACAGCAGCGCCAGCGCCTCCTCCAGCGTCATCGCCATCGGGTCCTGGGCCTTGGTCAGCGAGGCGCGCTTCGGCTTCTCGCCTTTCGCTGCCTCATCCTTCGGCCCGAGCTGGGCGTAGATGCCGTAGGGGCCCTTGCGGATCGACACCGGCAGGCCGGTCGCCGGGTCGTCGCCCAGCAGGCGCGGGAGGGCCGAATCCTCGGCGCCGCCCTCCTCGCTGGGGACGCCGAGCGGCCGGGTGTAGCGGCATTCCGGGTAGTTCGAGCAGCCGACGAAGGCGCCGGTGCGGCCCAGCTTCAGCCCCAGCCGGCCCTTGGCGCAGGACGGGCACAGCCGCGGGTCGGTGCCGTCGCCCTTCGGCGGGAACAGATGGTCCGACAGCGCCTCGTCCAGGGCCGAGATCACGTCGCCGATCTTGAGGTCCTTGGTCTCGTCGACCGCGGCGTGGAACGCGGCCCAGAAGTCGCGCAGCACCTGCTTCCAGTCGAGCTTGCCGCCCGAGATGTCGTCGAGCTGCTCCTCCAGCTTGGCGGTGAAATCGTACTCGACGTAGCGCTTGAAGAAGTTCTCCAGGAAGGCGGTGACGATGCGGCCGCGATCCTCCGGGAAGAAGCGCTTTTTCTCCAGCCGGACATATTCGCGGTCCTGCAGCACCTGCAGGATCGAGGCGTAGGTGGAGGGCCGGCCGATACCCAGCTCCTCCATCCGCTTCACCAGGCTGGCCTCGGTGAAGCGCGGCGGCGGCTGGGTGAAATGCTGCTCCGGCACGGTCTTGCGGCGCTCGACCGCATCGCCCTTGGCCATCGCCGGCAGGCGGCGCTGGCTCTCATCCGCATCCTCGCCCGGGGCCACCGGGTCGTCGCGGTCCTCCTGATAGACCTTGAGGAAGCCGTCGAAGCGGATGACCGTGCCGACGGCGCGGAACACCGCGGCCTGGCGGCCATCGGCGACGTCGACGATGGCCTGGTCCATCACCGCCGATTCCATCTGGCAGGCCATGGTGCGCTTCCACACCAGCTCGTACAGCCGCAGCTCCTCGCGCGACAGGAAGCGGGACACCTCCTCCGGCCGGCGGCGCAGGTCGGTCGGGCGGATCGCCTCATGCGCTTCCTGGGCGTTCTTGGCGGTCGATTTGTAGACCCGCGGCTGGGCCGGGACATAGGTCGGGCCGTACAGGTTACCGATCGCCTGGCGGGCCTGGGCGATGGCCTCGCCGGCCAGGGTCAGGCCGTCGGTCCGCATATAGGTGATCAGGCCGACCGTCTCGCCGCCGATGTCGACGCCCTCATACAGGCGCTGGGCGGTGCGCATGGTCTGGGTCGCGCTCAGGCCCAGCTTGCGCGACGCCTCCTGCTGCAGGGTCGAGGTGGTGAAGGGCGGGGCCGGGTGGCGCCGCACCTGCTTGGTCTCGACCGAGACCACGGCGAAGGCCAGCGGGTCGATCACCGCCACCGCGGCCCGGGCCGAGGCCTCGTCCGGCAGGTCGAACTTGTCGAGCTTGCGGCCGTTCAGATGGGTCAGCCGGGCGGTGAACTCGTCGCCCTTCGGCGTCCGGAACACCGCCTCGATGCTCCAAAACTCGCGCGCCCGGAACCGCTCGATCTCCAGCTCGCGCTCGCAGATCAGCCGCAGCGCCACCGACTGGACGCGGCCGGCGGAGCGGGAGCCCGGCAGCTTGCGCCACAGCACCGGCGACAGCGTGAAGCCGACCAGATAGTCCAGCGCGCGGCGGGCCA
>JAEKLZ010000364.1 GCA_019508225.1 Inquilinus limosus
AGCCGGCGCAGAGCCTCGCGGAACAGGCCGATCGGCTCGCCGCCGGCCGCCAGCGGGTGCTTCAGCAGGGCCAGCACCGACAGCGGCGAGGCGTCGCGGAAAGCGACGTCGCCGACCAGCCGCAGATAGGCGCCGACCGGGGTGTCGGCCAAGGGCCGGCCGGCCGAATCATCGACCGCCACCTGCCAGCGGGTCAGCTGCGCCGCCACCCGCCGGGCCAGGTCGCGGTCCGGCGTCACCAGCGCGGCGGTGCGGCCCGGCGTCTCCAGCACCTCGCGCAGCAGCAGGGCGACGATTCCCGCCTCCTCCTGCGACGTGGCGCAGTCGATCCGGGCCAGCCCGGCCAGCGCCGCGGCGTCCAGCCCGGCCGGGTTGCGCCAGGCATCGGTGGTGCCGGCCGGCCGCATCACTTCGCGCAGCAGCGCGGTGCGGTCCGGTCCGCTGGCAGCCGGGGCGGGCCAGTCGGCGACCGCCATCCGGTCGACGTCCAGCCCTTCGAGCATGCGTTTCAGCGGCTGCTGCGGGTGGCCATCATCCAGCTGGTCCCAGCTCTCGCCATCCATGAAGCGGTCCAGGCCGGGCAGCACCAGGGCGCCCTGCGGCAGCGACGCGACCACGCGCAGCAGCTCGATCTCGGCCGGGTTGGTGCCCAGCAGGCCGGCGGCGATCACCGGGTCGGCCGGGGGCGTGGCCTGCCAGGCCTCGGCCTGGGCCCGGGCGCAGCGTCTCCTGCCAATGCTCGGCCAGCTCCGCCGGCACCAGCCCGTCCAGCCGGTCGAAACCCAGCCCCTCGGCCTGCACCTCGTCCAGCAGCCGGGCCAGCGCCGCCGCCAGATGCATCGCCTGGTCGGCGCCGACCTCCTGGTCCCCGCGCGCCAGGACCAGCCGGGCCAGCAGGATCTGGCGCTGCCGGGGCTGAATGGCCGGCGGCAGTTCCAGCGCCTCGGCCACCGCCGGGGTCTCGCCGGCCGCCAGGCCCAGCGCGTCGGCGTCGATGTCGCCGACCGGCAGCAGCCGGGGCAGCAGCAAGGGTTTGCCCTCCGCCGCGCGCAGAAAAGCGTCGCGCAGGGTGGTGCCGGCGCGCCGGCCCGGCAGCAGCACGGTCATGGCGCCCAGTGCCAGCGGGTCTCCCGCGGCCTGGGCCAGCAGGCCGCGGGCCAGGGCATCGGCGACGCCGCCACCGGCCGGGATGGTGAAGACCCGCGGGGTCATACGCCCTCGCGCAGGGCCCGGGCCAGGGCTGCGCCGCGGCCGCCCAGGCCGATGATGGTGGCGCTGCGGCCGTCGCCGGGCCCATGGGCCAGCTCGATCTTCAGCCGGTCGGCCGGCGTCAGCGGACCCAGCCGGTCGGGCCATTCCACCAGGCAGATGCCCAGCCGCGCCTCGTCCCAGCCCAGCTCCAGCACCTCCTCCGGCGCCGCCAGCCGATACAGGTCGAAATGCCACAGCTCGCCCGTCGGCAGGTCGTAGGACTGGACCAGGGTGAAGGTCGGGCTCGGCACCTCCAGCTCCGGCTCGCCGGCCGCGGCGCGGATCAGGGCGCGGGCCAGGAAGGACTTGCCGGCGCCCAGGTCGCCGGCCAGCAGGACGATGTCGCCCGGCTGCAGCCGCGCCGCCAGCCGCGCCGCCAGGGCTGCGGTCGCGGCTTCATCGGGCAGGTCGAGGGTGAATCGGAACATCGGCCGATTGTTCGCATACCGCGGCAGATGCGTCACGCCCGTGTCGCATCGCGATGGTGCGCCGGGCCGCGGAACCGGCTATCCCATCCGGGTCTGGAGTTCCGGAGAGCCGCCATGCCGACCCCGCACCGCACCGACGTCGCCATCATCGGGGCCGGCCCGGTCGGGCTGTTCGCGGTGTTCGAATGCGGCATGCTGAAGATGAAATGCCATGTCGTCGACGTGCTCGACGTCCAGGGCGGGCAATGCGCCGCGCTGTATCCGGAAAAGCCGATCTACGATATCCCCGGCCAGCCGCGGATCGAGGCGGCGGAGTTGATCGACCGGCTGGTCGAGCAGGCAGCGCCCTTCGCCCCGGTCTACCATCTCGGCCAGCGGGTCGAGACCCTCACGCGCCAGCCGGACGGCCGCTGGCTGGTCGGCACCAGCGCCGGCACGCAGATCGATGCGGCGGCGGTGATCGTCGCCGCCGGGGTCGGCGCCTTCGGCCCGAACCGGCCGCCGCTGGCCGGGATCGAGGCCTATGAGAACGCTTCCGTCTTCTACATGGTGACGCGGAAGGAGACGCTGCGCGGCAAGCGGGTGGTGGTGGCCGGTGGCGGCGACAGCGCGCTCGACTGGTCGATCCTGCTGGCCGATATCGCCGCCAAGGTCATGGTGGTGCATCGGCGCGACAAGTTCCGCGGAGCGCCGGACAGCGTTGCCAAGCTGCACGCCTTGGCCGAGGCCGGAAAGATCGAGTTGGTCACGCCCTACCAGCTGCACGGGCTGGAGGGGGCGGGCGGACAGCTTGCCGCCGTCACCGTGGCGACTCTGGACGGCGAGGTGCGGCGGCTCGAGGCCGACGTGCTGCTGCCCTTCTTCGGCCTGTCGATGAATCTGGGCCCGATCGCCGATTGGGGCCTGGCGCTGGACAAGAGCCACATCGCCATCGACCAGGCGACGGCGGCGACCAGCGCGCCCGGCATCTTCGCGGTCGGCGACATCGCCACCTATCCGCACAAGCTGAAGCTGATCCTGACCGGCTTCGCCGAGGCCGCCTCGGCCGCCCATGCCATCCACCCGCTCGCCCATCCGGGCGAGGTGCTGCATTTCGAGTACTCGACCACGTCCGGCGTGCCGGGGGCCTGAGCTCCGTGTAGGTTGGGTTCGCGCTTGCGAACCCAACATTGCGCCGCCGGAGCGGTGTTGGGTTCGCGTGCCGCGAACCCAACCTACGTCAGTGCAGGATGTCGGCCGCGATCGGGTATAGCGACGCGACCAGCAGCAGGGCCATGCCGAGGTTGAAGGCGCGGACCGCGGCGGGGGCGTGCAGCACCCGGCGCAGCGCCGTGCCGAACAGGGCCCAGCAGCCGACGCTGGGCAGGTTCACCAGCCCGAACACCACGGTGACGATCGCCAGGTTGCCCAGGAACCCCGCCTGCGGCGTGTAGGTGGCGATGGCGCCGACCGCCATCACCCAGGCCTTGGGATTGATCCATTGGAACGCCGCGGCCTCCAGGAAGGTCATCGGCCGCCCGGCCTCGCCACCGGCCGAGATCGGCCCGGACCGGGCGATCTTCCAGGCCAGGTACAGCAGGTACGCGGCGCCGCCGTATTTCAGCAGCTCGTACAGCAGCGGCCAGGCGGCGAAGGCGGCGCCCAGCCCCAGCCCGACCGCCGCCACCATCACCGTGAAGCCGGCGGCGATGCCGACCATGTGCGGCACCGCCCCGGCGTGATCGAGGTGACGAAGGCGAACAGCACGAAGGAGGAGAGCAGCTGCGGTGTCATGGCCGGAGAGTGGCGCGGCGGCGGAATTGAGACAATCGGAACATTGTCCCGGACAATTTCGACATGGAGCAATGTCAATCCCCATGCCACCCTCTGACCGCGCCGCCGCCGAGGAGATCCCGATGTCGCTGCCCGAATTCGCGCTCGAAGCCTATTTCGCGCGCTGGGAGTTCACCGCCCGCCACAATCTCTGCGCCTCCGACATGGAGTCGCTGACGCTGACCGATCTCCTGGCCCTCGGCACGCCGCAGCAGCGCGAAGCTTGGGACCGGCTGTGGCTCGGCTACACCGAGACCGCCGGGGCGCCGACGCTGCGGGCCGCGATCGCCGGCATGTATGCCGGGCTCGAGGCCGACGACGTCGCGGTCACGGTCGGGGCGGGGGAGGCGATCTTCCAGTCGGTGCGGGCGTTGCTGGGGCCGGACGACCATGCGGTGACGCTGATCCCGAACTACCAGTCGCTGGAGGCGGTGGCCGCGAGTGTCTGTGCCGTCACCGGCGTGCCGCTCGACCCCGCTCCGGGGTCGGAATACGGCTGGTCGCTCGACCCGGACCGGATCGCGGCGGCGCTGCGGCCGAACACCAGGCTCATCATCCTGAACGTGCCGCACAACCCGACCGGCTGGCTGCCGCCGCGGCCGGTGTTCAACGCGATCATCGAGCACGCCCGGTCGCGCGGCATCTGGATCCTGTCGGACGAGGTCTATCGCGGGCTGGAGCGGCGCGAGGAGGAGCGCCTGCCGCCGGCGGTCGAGCTGTATGAGCGCGCCCTGTCGGTCGGGGTGCTGTCCAAGACCTACGGCCTGCCGGGGCTGCGCCTCGGCTGGGTCGCCTGCCGCGACCGCGAGCTGTTGCGCCGGATCGTGCGGCAGAAGGACTACACCACGCTGTGCGCCCCGGCGCCGAGCGAGGCGCTGGGCGAGATCGCGATCGGCGCGCGCGACCATCTGGTGGCGCGCAGCCGGGCCCTCGTGGCCCGCAATCTGCCGCTGCTGCAGGCGTTCTTCGCCCGCCACGCCAACCGCTTCGAATGGCAGGTGCCGGCGGCCGGCTGCATCGGCTATCCGCGCTATCTTGGCGGCGAGGGGGTGGATGCCTTCGCCGACGATGCGGTCGAGCGCTCCGGCGTGCTGCTGCTGCCGGCGCGGGTCTACCGCTCCGCCCTCGGCCCGGTGCCGGCGGACCGCTTCCGCATCGGCTTCGGCCGCGCCGACATGCCCGCGGCGCTTGAAGCCTTCGAGGCGCATCTGTCGCGCTGACGCCATGCGACGCGATGGCGGGGAGGCACAAGGGCGCCGCAGCGTGTAGGGTGCGGCCGGATCATCGGGAAAAGATCATGCTGCGCCGTCTCGCCTTCGCCCTTTTGCTGCTGCTGCCGGCCGTGCCCGCGGCGGCGGCCGACCAGACCCTCGGCACCTTCCGCGGCACGGTCGCGGGACCCGGCGGCGAGACCGAGACGATCGAAGGCTTCGCGGCTGCGGTGAAGGACGACCGCGGCCGCTTCGTCCTCGGCCTGACCGCAACCGGCGAAGGCGTGATCCGCGACCGCCAGATCCAACTATTGCTGCCGGCCGATGTCGCGCCCGGAACGCTGCAGGTCGGCAGCTATGATTCGGCCCGGCACGACAAGGACGGCAAGGCGTCCGGCGCCCTCTACCTCGCCATCGGCGCGGACGGGTCGCGGGTGCGCGACTGCCGGCTGGTGCCGCAGGGCACGGTCGAGATCTCCGCCGTCTCGCCCTTCGCCGGCACGCTGAACTTCACCTGCCGCGATTCCTCCGAAGCGACGCTGTCGCTGACCTTCGATGCGGTGCCGGTCGATCCGAACCAAGTGGTGCCGTCGGAGCCGGCGGCGGCCTCGGCCGGTCCGGGCCGGGTCAGCACCAAGGTCGGCGCGCCAGTCAACGCCACCATCACAGGCACCGGCTCGGCCAAGCGCCAGGCCGCGGGCAGCCGGTTGCTGCTGCTGTATCTGGAGCAGGAGCGCGACGTCCACGGCACCAAGCAGATGATGCCGGTCGGCGCCGTGGTGGTCGCGCTGCCGAAGGATGCCGCGCTCGGCGCGCACGACCTGAAGCCGTTCTCCCAGGCCGTCGCGGCCGACAAGTCGGCGACCGACTATGGCGTGTCCTTCAGCCTGGAGGCCGGCGACGGCTCGATCGACGGTTGCGACCAGGCGGCGAGCGGCACCCTGACCCTGACGGGGCTGGACCCGCTCGCCGGCTCGGCCCGCTTCACCTGCGCCGACCAGAAGGACCTATCGGTCGAGAGCGATTTCGACGGAATCCCGACGACCGATTGATCGCCGATCGTCGAGGGCCGGGCTACAGCACGAAATCGCCCGCCAACAGGGTGAAGCTGCCGGTCAGAGTGACGTGGAAGTCGGAGGTGCCATCGCCGTTGCGGTCGCCGGCGATGGTGGTGACGCCGCCGATCGAGGCGAAGCGCAGCTCGCCGGCGGTGCCGCTGTACAGGGCATTGCCGACGAAGGTGAAGGCCTGGTCGCCGACCACGTTGGTGTTGGAGTCGATCCCCGAGAGGTCGATCTTGTCCCCCTGGGCATGGCTGAAATCGGTGATCCGGTCGGCATTGGAGCCGACCACGCTGTGGGCCGGGGAGGAGAAGACGAAGCGGTCGGCCCCGCCGCCGCCGGTCAGCGTGTCCTTGCCGGCCCAGCCGTTCAGCGCGTTGGCCGCCGCGTTGCCGATGATGGTGTCGTTGGCGGTGCTGCCGTTGACGTTCTCGATGTTCTGATAGCTGTCGCCCTGGGCGTTGCCGCCGATGCCGATGCCGGTGGCGAGGTTCACCGTCACGCCCACCTCGTTCTCGGTGTAGGTGACGGTGTCGATGCCGCTGCCGCCGTCGAGGACGTCCATGCCGGCCCCTCCGCGCAGAATGTCGTTGCCGTTACCGCCGGACAGGAAATCGGCCCCGGCATTGCCGGTCAGGGTGTTGGCGCCGGCATTGCCGACCAGGGTGTCGATGTCGTCGCCGCCGGTGGCGTTGAGGGCGGCGCTGCCGGTCAGGATCAGCCGCTCGACATATTGCGGCAGGGTGTAGGAGACGCTGGCATAAATCGTGTCGGTGCCGTCCGTCGCCGTGTACTCGGTGATCGCATCGCCGGCGTTGTCGACATAATAGGTGTCGTCGCCGAAATTGCCGATCATGGTATCGGCGCCCGCCCCGCCGTCGATCACGTCGTTGCCGCCGCCGCCATCGATGTCGTCTATGCCCGCGCCGCCATAGGCGATGTCGTCGTCGGCGCCGCCCTGGATGGTATCGTTGCCGTCCTCCCCGTACAGCAGGTCGTTGCCGCTGCCGCCGCCGAGCTGGTCGTCGCCGGCCAGGCCGTGAAAGATGTCGTCGCCGCTGTCATCGGCGTTGTTTGGCGGCAGAATGTCGTCGCCGCTGGTGCCTGTGAATGTGGTCATGAAATCCTCCCGACAGTAGGAAACAAATGTTAGTCCCTCTTCAAGAAGCGAACATTAGAAGAGGTTGGCGGCTTTATTTGGGCATAGAATGGTATCCGGACATCTGTATCCGGATCGACCCCGAGCGGACAGAGAAAAGCCCCCGCCGGGGGCGGGGGCTGGTCTCGATCAAGTCCGGATCGGCTGATCAGTAGCGGTAGTGATCCGGCTTGTACGGGCCCTGGCTCGGCACGCCGATGTACTCGGCTTGCTTCGGCGTCAGCTGGGTCAGCTTGGCGCCGATCTTCTCCAGGTGCAGCGCCGCGACCTTCTCGTCGAGGTGCTTCGGCAGGACGTAGACCTTGCGCTCGTAATTGGCGTGGTTCTGCCACAGCTCGATCTGCGCCAGCACCTGGTTGGTGAAGCTGGCCGACATCACGAAGCTGGGGTGG
>JAEKLZ010000256.1 GCA_019508225.1 Inquilinus limosus
CCCGGCACCATGGCGAGCACGTCGAGCTCGAACAGCAGCCCGTCGCGGAAGAAGCGCGAGACCTGGAGCGTCGTGCTCGCCGGCGGCGCCGCGACGTTGACGTAGCGGTCGCGCACCTGGCGCAGCGTCGGGCCCTGGGCGGCGAAGTCGGTGACGAACATGCCGAGCCGGATCACATGGTCGAAGCCGCTGCCGGCGGCGGCCAGGCCGGCCTTGACGTTCTCGAAGGCCTGTTCGGCCTGGGCGGCGAAATCCGGCCCGGCAATCGCGCCGTCCGGGCGGATGCCGACCTGGCCGGCGAGCTGCACCAGTCGGGCGCCGGCCGGGATCAGCACCACCTGGGAATAGCCGTTCGGCGCCGGCATGGTGTCGGGGCTGAGGAAGGTCAGAGAGTCGGCGGGCATCGTGTGCGTCCTGGCTGAAAGGGATGGCGGACGATGCGCCGTCCTTTCCGGCCGAACCACGCAGGGCCTCGCCTCGGTTCATAAGCCAGGCTTATACTGAACCATGCCGACCGACAGCCTGCCCCTGCCCGCTTTGCACGCCTTCGAGGCGGCGGCGCGGCATGTCAGCTTCACCCGTGCGGCGGAGGAGCTGGGGCTGACCCAGGCCGCCGTCAGCTATCACGTCAAGCGGCTGGAGGAGCGGCTGGGCGCGCCGCTGTTCGCCCGCCACGGCCGCAGCCTGGCCCTGACCGAGGCCGGGGAGCGGCTGGCCGCCGAGGTGGTCGACGCCTTCGGCCGGCTGCGCGCAGCGGTCGGCGGCGAGGCCGATGCGGCGGGCCGCACCTTGACCGTGGCCGCGGTGCCGACCTTCGCCACCCATTGGCTGGCGCCGCGGCTGGGCGCGTTCCAGGCGGCCCATCCCGACCTGACGGTCCGGCTGGCGACCAGCACCGAGCTGGGAGACCGGGTGGATGACCACCTGACCGCCGATGTCGAGATCCGCGCCGGGGCCGGCGGCTTCCCGCCGCGGCTGGCCGTGCACAAGCTGCTGGATGTCCGCCTGGCCTGCGTCGTGGCCCCGTCGCTGGCCGCCGGGCTGCGGCAGCCGGCGGATGTGCTGTCGCTGCCGCTGATCGGCATGGCGATGAGCTGGGACGCCTGGTTCGCGGCGGTCGGCGTCGACGCGCCCGAGCGGCTGCGGAAGCCGGCGCCCCGCTTCGACAGCCAGGTGGCCTCGGTCCAGGCCGCCGCCACCGGGCTGGGGGCGGCGCTGGTGACGCCCGAGTTCTTCGCCGGTGAGCTGGCCGCCGGCCGCCTGGTCGCCCCCTTCCCGATCGTGGTGGACCGCGGCAAGGGCTATTGGCTGGTGCATGCGCCGGAGCAGCGCCACCGGCCCAAGATCCGCGCCTTCCGCGAGTGGGTCATCGCCGCCGCCGCGGCCACTCCGCGGCCATGAAAAAGGGCGGCCCGAGGCCGCCCTGGTCATTCGCTCCGGCCGATCCGGTCAGGAGGCCGAGGCGTTCGCCGGCTGGAAGCCGAGGATGGTCTCGATCTGCCGGGTGACCGTGTCCATGTCGGCCATGCCGTCGACCGACTTCAGCAGCCCCTTGCCGCGATAGTAGGGGATGATCGGCGCGGTCTGCTCGCGATAGATGCCGAGGCGCTTGCGCAGCGTCTCCTCGGTGTCGTCGGCGCGCTTCTCGGTCGACTGGGCGGCGCGATTGGCGACGCGGGCGAACAGCGCCGCCTCGTCGACCTTCATCTCGATCACCACCGCCAGCGCCTTGCCGTGCCGCGCCAGCATCTCGTCCAACCCCTCGGCCTGCGGCACGGTGCGCGGGAAGCCGTCGAGGATGAAGCCGCGGTCGCAGTCGGGCTGGGCGATCCGCTCCGCGATCATGTCGAGCATGACCTCGTCGGTGACCAGATCGCCGCGGTCGAGGATTTCCTTCACCTGCCGGCCGAGCGGCGTGCCTTCGGCGATCGCCGCCCGGAGCATGTCCCCAGTCGAGAGCTGCTTCAGCCCGTAGCGATCCTCCAGCCGCTTCGCCTGGGTCCCCTTCCCTGCCCCCGGCGGGCCCAACAGGATCAGATTCATCGACGGCTCCCCCGCAGCTTCGATTTCTTGATCAGCCCTTCATACTGATGGGCCAGGAGATGGGAATGCACCTGGGCCACCGTGTCCATGGTGACCGTGACGACGATCAGCAGGCTGGTGCCGCCGAAGTAGAACGGCACCGCGTATTGCGACGTCAGGAACTCCGGCAGCAGGCAGACCACCGTCAGATAGGCGGCGCCGATCACCGTGATCCGGGTCAGCACGTAGTCGATATAGTCGGCGGTCGACTTGCCCGGGCGGATGCCGGGAATGAAGCCGCCATACTTCTTCAGGTTGTCGGCCGTCTCCTCCGGATTGAAGACGATCGCGGTGTAGAAGAAGCAGAAGAAGATGATCAGCCCGGCATAGAGCGCCATGAACAGCGGCTGGCCATGCGCCAGCTGCGTCGAGATCCAGGCGACCCAGCCGCTGGCACCCTGCGCCTGGTTGCCGGCGAAGCCGATCAGCGTCGCCGGCAGCAGCAGCAGCGACGAGGCGAAGATCGGCGGGATCACGCCCGAGGTGTTGAGCTTGAGCGGCAGATGCGAGCTCTCGCCGCCGAACATGCGGTTGCCGACCTGCCGCTTCGGGTACTGCACCAGCAGCCGCCGCTGCGCCCGCTCCATGTAGACGATGAAGAAGATCACCGCCACGCACAGCACCAGCAGCAGCAGGATGATGAACGGCGAGATCGCGCCGGTGCGCCCGAGCTCCAGCATGTTCACCAGCGCATGCGGCAGCGAGGCGACGATGCCGGTGAAGATGATCAGCGAGATGCCGTTGCCGACGCCGCGCGAGGTGATCTGCTCGCCCAGCCACATCAGGAACATGGTGCCGCCGACGATGGTCACCACCGTGGTGAAGCGGAAGTACCAGCCGGGATCGACCACCGCTGCGCCGACCGAGCCGTGCACGCTCTCCAGCCCGACCGCCAGCGCGTAGGCCTGGGCCGTGGCCAGGACCACGGTGAAGTAGCGGGTGTACTGGTTGATCTTCTTGCGGCCGCCCTCGCCCTCCTTCTTCAGCGCCTCGAGCGTCGGCGACACCGCCGTGAGGAGCTGGATGATGATGGAGGCCGAGATGTACGGCATGATGTTGAGGGCGAAGATCGTCATGCGCCCCAGCGAGCCGCCGGAGAACATGTTGAGGATCCCGAGGAGGCCGCCGCCCTGCTGCTGGAAGATCTCCGACAGCACGCGGGGATCGATCCCGGGAATCGGCACATAGGTGCCGATCCGGTAGATGATCAGCGCGCCAAGGGTGAACCAGATGCGCTTGCGAAGCTCCGTGGCCTTGGCGAAGGCACCGAAGTTCAGGTTCGCAGCGAGCTGTTCTGCAGCAGATGCCATGCAAGGCCTCGAATGAAAAAGGGCGGGGACTGCGAACGTGCGCGGTCCCCGCCCTCCGTTTTACCCGCGTTGGACGGCGGCGTTAAGCCTGGGACGACGCCTCTGCGGCATTATCGACGGCTTCGGCCGGGGCCGGGCTGGTCTGGACCACCGAACCGCCCGCCTTCTCCACCGCCGCGACCGCAGCCGCCGAGGCGCTGTGGACGTGCAGGGTGACCTTGGCCGAGAGCTCGCCCTTGGCCAGGAGGCGGATGCCGTCCAGCGACTTGGCGACCAGGCCGCCGGCGATCAGCGCGTCGGCGTCGACCGGCTTGGCCGCGTCGATGCGGCCGGCCTCGATCGCCTTCTGCAGGCGGCCGAGATTGACCACGGCGTAGTTCGACCGGAACTTCTTGTTGTTGAAGCCCCGCTTCGGCAGCCGCATGTAGATCGGCATCTGGCCGCCTTCGAAGCCCTTGAGGGCGACGCCGGTACGGCTCTTCTGACCCTTCACACCACGGCCGCCGGTCTTGCCCTTGCCGGAGCCGATGCCGCGGCCGACGCGGATGCGCGACTTGCGCGCGCCCGCATTGTCGCGGAGATCGTTGAGTTTCGTCATGATTGCTCCTCAGGAACAGACGGGCCTCAGCCCGCCTGCTCGACCCGCACCAGGTGCTTGACCTTATCGATCATCCCGCGGACGGAGGGCGTGTCCTCCAGCTCGCGGGTGCGATGCAGCTTGTTGAGGCCAAGGCCGATCAGCGTCTGGCGCTGATCCTGCCGGCGGCCGATCGGGCTGCCGATCTGCGTGACGATCACGGTTGTCTTGTCAGCCATTCACGGCCTCCACCACCTCGACGCCACCGTCGCGCTTGCCCTGGGTGCCGATGATGTCGGCGACGCGCTTGCCGCGGCGGGCGGCGACGGCGCGGGGGCCCTCGATCGTCCGCAGCGCCTCGAAGGTCGCCTTGATCATGTTGTGCGGGTTCGACGTGCCGATCGACTTGGCGACGACGTCCTGGACGCCCAGCGCCTCGAAGATCGCGCGCATCGGACCGCCGGCGATGATGCCGGTGCCCTGGGTGGCGCTGCGGAGCTGGACCTTGCCGGCGCCGAAGTGACCCAGGATGTCGTGATGCAGCGTCCGACCCTCGCGCAGCGGGACGCGGATCATGCTGCGCTTGGCCTGCTCGGTGGCCTTGCGGATCGCCTCCGGAACTTCACGGGCCTTGCCCGAGCCGTAGCCGACCCGGCCGCGGCCGTCGCCGGTCACGACCAGGGCGGCGAAGCCGAAGCGCCGGCCACCCTTCACCACCTTCGCGACGCGGTTGATGTGGACGAGCTTCTCGATCAGCTCCTCACCGGCATCCCGCTCGCTCGGGCGCTTGTCGCCACGATCCCGAGGACCGCGCGAGTCTCTGCTTTCGCGTGCCATACGCGTGCTCCTCAGAAGTCCAGGCCGCCCTCACGGGCGGCATCGGCTAGGGCCTTGACCCGGCCGTGATACAGGTAGTGTCCACGATCGAACACGACCTTGTCGACGCCCGCGGCCTTGGCACGCTCCGCCAGGAGCTTGCCGACGGCGGCGGCGGCCTCGATGGTGGCACCGGTCTTCAGCGACCCGCGCAGGTCCTTCTCGATCGACGAGGCGGCGGCAAGGGTCTTGCCGGCCTGGTCGTCGATGACCTGGGCATAGATCTGCTTCGAAGAGCGGAACACGGACAGGCGGACCCGGCCATAGCGGGCCGTGCTCAGCTTGTGGCGGAGACGTTCCCTGCGGCGCTCGCGCAGCTCGTTGGTTTTCGTGGTCATCCCGGCCGTCCTTACTTCTTCTTGCCTTCTTTGCGCAGAACGGTCTCGGTGTCGTACTTGATGCCCTTGCCCTTGAAGGGCTCCGGCTTCTTGTACCCGCGGATCTCCGCGGCAACCTGACCGACGCGCTGCTTGTCGAAGCCGGTGATCGAGATGGAGGTCGGCTTCTCGCACTTGATCGTGATCCCCTCGGGGATCGCGTAGCGCACCTCATGGCTGAAGCCGAGCGTCAGCACCAGCTCCTTGCCCTGGACCGCGGCGCGATAACCGACGCCGTTGATCTCGAGGTTGGTGGTGAAACCCGTGCTGACACCCACGACCATGTTGTTGATCAGGGTGCGGCTGGTCGCCCACATGGTCTGCGCCAGGCGCGACTGGCTCTTCGGCTCGACCTTGATCGCGCCGTCTTCCATCGAGACCTTGATCTCGTCGTTGACCGCGAGCTTGAGCTGGCCGAGCTTGCCCTTGACCGAGACGGCCTGGCCTGAGACCGAGGCGTCAACCCCGGCCGGGACCTTGACCGCATGCTTGCCGATACGTGACATCGCCGGTCTCCTCAGAACACGCGGGCGAGGATCTCACCGCCCACATTGGCGGCGCGGGCCTCGACGTCCGACATCACGCCGCGCGGCGTCGACAGGATGGAGATGCCCAGCCCGTTATACACCTTCGGCAGGTCCTTGATGCCCGAGTAGACACGGCGGCCCGGCTTCGACACGCGGTCGATGCGCTTGATCGCCGGCTGGCCCTCGGCATATTTCAGCTCGACCTTGGTGGCCGAGATGCCGGTGCTGACCTCATGGGTCTCGTAGCCGCGGATGTAGCCCTCGCGCTTCAGCACGTCGAGCACATTGGTGCGCAGCTTCGAGGCCGGGGTCTCGATCACGGCCTTGCCGGCGCGCTGGCCATTGCGGATACGGGTGAGCAGATCGCCCAACGGATCACTAAGCGACATAATCCGTACTCCTTACCAGCTCGACTTGGTCATGCCGGGGATCTGCCCGCGCGAGGCCAGCTCGCGCAGAGCGATACGGCTCAACTTGAAGCGCCGGTAGAAGGCCTTCGGGCGACCGGTCAGCTCGCACCGGTTGTGGATGCGCACCGGAGAGGAGTTCCGCGGCAGCTCCGACAGCTTCAGTCGGGCAGCGAAACGGTCCTCCATCGGCAGGCTTTGGTCCTTGGCGATGGTCTTCAGGCGCTCGCGGCGGCCGGCGAATGCCTTCGCCAGCTTCTCGCGACGCTTGTTCTTCTCGACCGAGCTCTTCTTGGCCATGATCTATCCTTGCTCGTTCAGCTGACGAACGGGAAGTCGAAGGCCTTGAGGAGCGCACGCGCCTCCTCGTCGGTCTTCGCGCTCGTCACGATAACGATGTCCATTCCCCGCACCGTCTCGATCTTGTCGTAGTCGATCTCGGGGAACACGATCTGCTCCTTGATGCCGAGGGCGTAGTTGCCCCGGCCGTCGAAGGACTTGGGCGACAGGCCGCGGAAGTCGCGGACCCGCGGCAGGGCGATGTTCACCAGGCGGTCGAGGAACTCGTACATCCGCTCGCGGCGCAGAGTGACCTTGGTGCCGATCGACATGCCTTCGCGCAGCTTGTAGACCGCGATCGACTTCCGGGCCTTGGTGATCACCGGCTTCTGGCCGGAGATCAGGGTCAGCTCGGAGGCGGCCGCCTGGATCTTCTTGCTGTCGGCGACGGCATCGCCGACGCCCATGTTGATGATGATCTTCTCGATCCGCGGCACCTGCAGGTCGTTCGCATAGGCGAAATCCTGCTTCAGCTTCGGCCGGATGACCTTGTCGTAGTGGGTTTTGAGACGAGCCATGGCCATCCTCACCGATCAATCACTTCGCCGGAGGCCTTGGCGACCCGGACCTTGCGGCCATCCTCGAGCGTCTTGAAGCCGACGCGGGTCGGCTTGCCGCTCTTCGGGTCGGCATGCGCCACGTTCGAGACGTGCAGCGCGGCCTCCTGCTCCACGATCCCGCCCTGCGTCTTCGCAGACTGGCGGGTGTGGCGCTTCACGATGTTCACGCCGCGGACGACGACACGGTCGTCGGCCGGACGGACCTCGATGACCTCGCCCTTCTTGCCCTTGTCACGGCCGGCGAGGACGACGACCTGGTCGCCTTTCTTGATCTTCGCAGCCATCACAGCACCTCGGGGGCGAGCGAGATGATCTTCATGAACTTCTTGGCCCGCAGCTCGCGAGTCACCGGCCCGAAGATGCGGGTGCCGACCGGCTCGCCCTGCTTGTTGATCAGCACGGCCGCGTTGCGGTCGAACTTGATCGTCGAGCCATCCGGGCGGCGCAGCTCCTTGGCGGTCCGAACGATGACGGCGCGATGCACGTCACCCTTCTTCACGCGGCCCCGCGGAATCGCCTCCTTGATCGACACGACGATGACGTCGCCGACGGTGGCGGTCCGGCGGTGGGAACCGCCCAGCACCTTGATGCACATCACCCGACGAGCGCCTGAATTGTCGGCGACGTCCAGATTCGTCTGCATCTGAATCATGGTTTACGCTCCCGAAACAGCGGGGTCGGCGGAGGCGCCGATGGCGCTCGCCTCGGCCTCGGACAGGACGAGCCAGGACTTCCGCTTGCTGATCGGGCGGGTCTCGATGATCGAGACACGGTCGCCGACCTTGCAAGCGTTGGCCTCGTCATGAGCGAGGTACCGCTTGGTCCGCTTGATGAACTTCTTGTAGACCGGGTGCATCAGGTTGCGTTCGACGAGGACCGTGACGGTCTTCTCAGTCTTGTCGGACACAACCGTCCCGATGAGCACGCGCCGCGGCATGGCTCACAATCCTCTTACTTGGCCGGCGCGGCATCCTTGCCGCGCTGGCCCATGACGGTCTTGATGCGCGCGATGTCGCGGCGCACGACGCGGACCCGCGCCGTGTTCTCGAGCTGGCCCGACGCCGCCTGGAAGCGCAGGTTGAACTGCTCCTTCTTCAGCGCGAGCAGATCGTCCTTCAGCTGGTCCGGCGTCTTGGCGCGGACGTCTTCGATATCCATGGTCAGACCTCCTCTCCAAGGCGGGCAATGAACTTGCAGGCAATCGGCAGCTTGGCGGCGGCCAGGGCGAAGGCTTCCTTCGCCAGGTCGCCGGGCACGCCGTCGAGCTCGAACATGACGCGGCCGGGCTTGACCTTGGCGGCCCAGAACTCCGGCGCGCCCTTGCCCGAACCCATGCGGACTTCGGCCGGCTTCGACGAGACCGGCACGTCCGGGAAAATCCGGATCCAGACGCGACCCTGACGCTTGATGTGGCGGGTGATCGCGCGGCGGGCCGCCTCGATCTGCCGCGCCGTCAGGCGGGCCGGCTCCTGAGCCTTCAGGCCGTAGGCGCCGAAGTTCAGCGTGGTGCCGCCCTTCGCAACGCCGTGGATCCGGCCCTTGTGCTGCTTACGATACTTGGTGCGCTTGGGACTCAGCATGATCCTCAGCCCTCCCGGCCGCGATCGCGGCCACGACGGTCGTCACGACGATCGCCACGCTCCGGCCGGGCCGAAGACGGGCCGGCGGCAGCCTCGGCCGCCCGCTTGTCCTGGGCCATCGGGTCATGGGCGAGGATCTCGCCCTTGAACACCCAGACCTTGACGCCGCAGGTGCCGTAGGTGGTCTTCGCCGTCGCCGTGCCGTAGTCGACATCGGCGCGCAGCGTGTGCAGGGGCACACGACCCTCGCGGTACCACTCGGTGCGGGCGATCTCGGCGCCGCCGAGACGGCCGCCGCAGTTGATCCGGATGCCCTGGGCGCCCAGGCGCATGGCGTTCTGCACCGCGCGCTTCATGGCGCGGCGGAAGGCCACGCGGCGCTCCAGCTGGCTGGCGATGTTCTCGGCGACCAGCTTGGCGTCGATCTCCGGCTTGCGGATCTCGACGATGTTCAGGCTGACCTCGCTGCCGGCCATCTTCCCCAGCTCCTGACGGAGCTTCTCGATGTCGGCGCCCTTCTTGCCGATCACCACGCCCGGACGGGCGGTGTAGACCGTGACGCGCGCCTTCTTCGCCGGCCGCTCGATGACGATGCGGCTGATGCCCGCCTGGGCCAGACGCTTCTCGAGGAACTCGCGGATCTTGAGATCGGCGTGCAGCAGGCCGGCATAGTCCTTGGTCGCGAACCAGCGCGAATCCCAGGTCCGGTTGATGCCGACCCGCAGGCCGATCGGATTGACTTTCTGACCCATTACGCCGTCTCCCGCCGCTCGCGGACGATGACCGTGAGGTTCGACCAGAGCTTCTCGATGCGGGACGCACGGCCGCGAGCGCGGGCATGGAACCGCTTCATGACGATCTGCCGCCCGACATAGGCCTCGGCCACGTAGAGCCGATCGACGTCCAGCTGATGATTGTTCTCGGCATTGGCGATCGCCGACTGCAGCACCTTCTTCACGTCGTCGGCGATGCGCCGGCGCGAGAAGGTGAGCTCGGCCAGCGCCTTGGCCGCGTCCTTGCCCCGGATCGACTGAGCGACGAGGTTCAGCTTGCGGGGGCTGGTGCGCAGCGTCTTCGCAAACGCGCGCGCCTCATTCTCCGCAAGGCGAGGGGGGTTCTTCTCCTGTCCCATCGCTTACTTCCTCTTCGACTTCTTGTCCGACGCGTGACCGTAGTACGTCCGCGTCGGCGAGAACTCGCCGAACTTATGCCCGACCATGTTCTCGTTGACCACGACCGGCAGGAACTTCTGCCCGTTGTAGACACCGAAGGTCAGGCCGACGAACTGCGGCAGGATGGTCGAGCGACGCGACCAGATTTTGATGATCTCGTTCCGGCCCGACGAACGCGACTTGTCTGCCTTCTTGAGCAGATAGCCGTCGACGAACGGGCCCTTCCAAACGGAGCGTGCCACCGTCGCTCTCCCTTACTTCTTGCGACGGCGGATAATGAGCTTATCCGTCGCCTTGTTGCTGCGGGTCTTGCGGCCCTTGGTCGGCTTGCCCCACGGGGTGACCGGATGACGGCCGCCCGAGGTCCGGCCTTCACCACCACCATGCGGGTGGTCGACCGGGTTCATGGCGACGCCGCGGGTGACCGGCTTCTTGCCGAGCCAGCGGTTACGGCCGGCCTTGCCGATCGAGATGTTCGACTGGTCCGGGTTCGACACCGCGCCGACCGTGGCGAAGCACTCGCCGCGCACGATGCGCAGCTCGCCCGACGCCAGCTTCAGCTGGGCGTAGCCCATGTCGCGGCCGACCAGCTGGGCGTAGGTGCCGGCGGAGCGCGCCAGCTGGCCGCCCTTGCCGGCCTTCAGCTCGACATTGTGGACGATCGTGCCGACCGGCATGCTGCGCAGCGGCATGGCGTTGCCCGGCTTGATGTCGACCTTCTCGCCGGCGACGACCTTGTCGCCCGCAGCCAGGCGCTGCGGCGCCAGGATGTAGGCCTGCTCGCCGTCCTCATAGGTGACGAGGGCGATGAAGGCGGTCCGGTTCGGATCGTATTCCAGGCGCTCGATCGTACCGACGACGCCGAGCTTGCGGCGCTTGAAGTCGATGATCCGATAGGTGCGCTTGTGCCCGCCGCCCTGATGGAAGGCGGTGATCCGGCCGGTGTTGTTGCGACCGCCCTTCTTGGACAGACCTTCGGTCAGAGCCTTGACCGGCTTGCCCTTCCACAGACCCGAGCGATCGACCTGGACCAGCTGGCGCAGGCTCGGGGTGATGGGATTGAATGTCTTCAAGGCCATCGGATCAAACCCCCGTGGTCACGTCGATCTGCTGCCCTTCGGCGAGCGTCACGACGGCCTTTTTCACATCCGAGCGCTTGCCCGGGAGACCCCGGAAGCGCTTGGTCTTGCCTTTGACGATCAGGGTGTTCACCGCGGTGACCTTGACGCCGAACACGCCCTCGACCGCACCGCGGATCTCGGGCTTGGTGGCGTCGAGCGGCACCTTGAACACGACCTGGTTGTGGCCGGCGGCGAGCGTCGCCTTCTCGGTGATCACCGGCGCGCGGATGATGTCGTACATCCGCGGGGTGACGTTGGCCTCGGCCTTCTTCTTGCGAGAGCGGATCATTTCAGGCGGGCCTCGAGCTGCTCGACCGCCTGGCGCGACAACACGAGGGTGTCACGGCGCAGGATGTCGTAGACGTTGGCGCCCTGGCTGGGCAGAACGTCGATGGACGGCAGGTTGCGCGCGGCGAGGGCGAAGTTCGTGTCGATCTGCTCACCGGCCAGGATCAGCGCGGAGTCGAGACCCAGCGCAGCCAGCTTGACGGCGAGACCCTTGGTCTTGTGGCTGTCGGCCACGACCGCATCGACCACGACCAGCTTGCCATCGGCCGCCTTGGAGGACAGCGCGTGGCGCAGGGCCAGCTTGCGGACCTTCTTCGGCAGGTCGTGCGCATGGCTGCGGACGACCGGCCCGAAGATCCGCGCACCGCCGCGGAACTGCGGCGACCGCGTCGAGCCCTGGCGAGCGTGACCCGTGCCCTTCTGCTTGTAGGGCTTCTTGGTCGTGCCGCTGATCTCGCTGATGCCCTTGGTCTTGTGGTTGCCGGAGCGGCGCTTGGCCAGCTGCCAGTTCACCATGCGGAAGAGCAGATCGGTGCGGACCTCGAGACCGAACACGGTATCGTCGAGGTCGATCTCACCGGCGCTGGTGTTGTCGAACGTCTTGACGGCGATCTTCATCGCTTAACCCTCCTGACCGGCGGTGTCGGCCGCAGGAGCCTCAACAGCCCCGGCCTCGACAGCGGCGGTCTCGGCGGCAGCCTTGCGGACCGCACCCGGGAACGGGACGTCCTTCGGCGCCGGCCGCTTGGCCGCGTCGCGGATCAGCACCCAGCCACCCTCGGCACCCGGGACCGCACCCTTGACCATGATCAGGCCGCGCTCGACATCGGTGGTGACGACGGTGAGGTTCTGCACCGTCACCCGCTCATCGCCGAGATGGCCGGCCATCTTCTTGTTCTTGAACACCTTGCCGGGGTCCTGCCGCTGGCCGGTCGAACCATGCGACCGGTGCGAGACGGACACGCCGTGCGAGGCGCGCAGGCCGCCGAAGTTCCAGCGCTTCATGACGCCGGCGTAGCCCTTGCCGATCGAAGTGCCGGTGACGTCGACGATCTGGCCGGCGAGGAAATGGTCGGCGGTCAGCTCGTCACCGACAGCCAGCAGCGCATCGGTGCTGACGCGGAACTCGACCAGCTTCTTCTTCGGCTCGACCTCGGCCTTGGCGTAGTGGCCGCGAACCGCCTTGGAGACGTTCTTGACCTTGGCCTTGCCGGCACCAAGCTGCACCGCGGTGTAGCCGTCGGTGGCCTCGGTCTTCACCGCGACGACCTGAACGCCGTCGAGCTTGAGGACCGTGACCGGGACGTGCTGCCCCTCGGCATCGAAAATTCGTGTCATGCCCAGTTTCTGGGCGATCAATCCAGAGCGCATTGTCACCGCCTCAGAGCTTGATCTCGACATCGACACCGGCCGCAAGGTCGAGCTTCATCAGAGCATCGACGGTCTGCGGCGTCGGGTCGACGATGTCGAGCAGACGCTTGTGGGTGCGGATCTCAAACTGCTCGCGCGACTTCTTGTCGACATGCGGCGAGCGGTTGACGGTGTAGCGCTCGATGTTCGTCGGCAGCGGGATCGGCCCGCGCACCCGAGCTCCGGTCCGCTTCGCGGTGTTGACGATCTCGCTGGTCGACTGGTCGAGCACGCGATGATCGAACGCCTTGAGGCGGATACGGATGTTCTGACTGTCCATCGTTCTGTATCCGAGTGTTCTTGCCGAGAGGTGGAAAACCGGCTCATTCCGGCCCCCACGTCGCGAACAGTCCAAAAAAAAACTCACCCAAGCCGCGAGGGGGCTCGGGTGAGGCGCGTTTCATAACCGAGCCCGCCCCGAATGTCACGCCCGGAATCCCCGGGTGTGACGCTTTCGTGATCGGGCCCGCCATGCGCGAAGCTCAGGGCTCGAAAACCCCTTGCCTCTCTCATCCCGGGCCGCCCTTTCCGCGCCGCCTTGCGGCGGGGAACGGAGGTACGGTCCTTGGTCCTTCAAGAGCCGGGAGCCGAGGCCCCCGACCCATGATCCTTCAAGCCATCATCACTTGATGATGGAGGCGACGACGCCGGCGCCGACGGTGCGGCCGCCCTCGCGGATGGCGAAGCGCAGGCCCTCATCCATCGCGATCGGGGCGATCAGCGTCACCTTCATCGAGATGTTGTCGCCCGGCATCACCATCTCGGTGCCTTCCGGCA
>JAEKLZ010000365.1 GCA_019508225.1 Inquilinus limosus
AAGTCCACATCGGTGCCGGGCATGGCGATGTGGCTTGAATCGATGAACAGGATGTCGCCTTCGGCCAGGTCACGATACGGCTCGACGCCCGCCTCCTGCACCGTCTGCTCGAGATGGGTGATGCCGAGATCGGCGATCGACGCCCGCGGTGCAGGGTCGATGGCGGTGAACTCCATCGCCAGGTCGCCGTCGACCGCCGCCCGGATCATGAAGCGGGTGGAATGGCCGGAGCCGACCTCGACGATCCGCGCCGGCTGGCGCGCCCGCACCATGGCATAGGCCGCGGCGGCGTCGAGCCGGGCGAACCAGCCCTGGTTCCACCGCGGCTGCGGCGGCGGCGAATCGCGCTCGGTCGCGCCGATCGCCAGCAGGCCGTCGCGGTAGGAGTCGATGACGTCGAGCACGGCCTGGAACACCGGCTCGGAAGCGCGGAACAGCGCCTCGTGCCCGGCATAGGGCGGGAGCGTGTCCGGCACCTCGTCGGCATAGCTGCAGGGGATGAAGAAACCCTTCGGCTGGCGGCCGAACAGGGTGGCGAGGCCCAGCCGCCAGCGTCGCAGGCGGCGGCCGAAATCGGGGGGTACTGTGTGCGAGCTCAAGGGTGCAACGTCATGCCTTCATGCGCGACCAGCGTCCCGGGACGCCGGCGGTCTGCGGCATCCGCGATCCGGTCCAGGAACGCGTCATCGTGATTGGGATCGTGGTGGAACAGCACGACCCGGCCGACATCAGCCGCATCCGCGAGCTTGAGTGCCTCCTGCCAGGTCGAATGCCCCCAGCCGACAAATCTCGGATACTCCTCATCCGTGAACATGGCGTCATACACCATGATGTCGGCGCCGCGAACGAAATCGGCGATGACCGGGTCCACACCCTCGGGCCGGTGCTCGGTGTCGGTGATGATGCAGATGCTCTTGCCCCCGACATCGATGCGGTAGCCGCAGGCGAGGTTCGGGTGGTTGAGCCAGCAGGTGTTGAGCTTGATGCCCGGGAAGGGCTCCATCGGGGTGCCGCAGTCGAAATCGTGATACTCGCAATCCTGGAAGACGCCGATCGGCACCGGGAACAGCGGCGCCATCATCGTCTCGCACAACACCGAATAGATCGATTTGTTCTGCGGTTTCAGGTGGCCGGCCCAGAAACGAACCTTGCGGCCCTTGGCGTAGGCCGGCTTGAAGAACGGCACGCCGCAGACATGGTCCCAATGGGTATGGGTGAAGAAGACGTCGACATCCGGCCGCCCCTCCTCCATCAGCCGGTGGCCGAGGTCGCGCAGCCCCGTGCCGCCATCGATGATGATGAGGTCGTCACCGCGCCGGATCTCGATACAGCTGGTGTTGCCGCCGTAGCGCATGTTGCAGGAGGCCGGGCAGGCGATGCTGCCGCGAACACCCCAGAACCGGAGCATCAGGTCGCTCGTCGTCTTCGCCATCGGCGCGTCAGTCTGACTCTCGGCGCGCGGGAAACCATCCGTCACGTCCGAGGACGCCGGCGGTGGAAACTCTCGCGCACCGAGTCTCACGAGTCGAGAAAAAAGGTCTTTTCGACATATTGATGGTGAAACACGGCCGGGGCCCGGTGTCTGTGTCGCCCGTCACAGGAAGCGCCGCCGGATTCATCGTCCTTTCTCCTGGTCCGGCGCCTGCCCGCCCAGGGCATAGCCGCCGGGAACGGTCAACAGCAGCGCCGGCCGCGCCGGGTCGGCCTCGATCTTGCGCCGCAGACGATAGATATGGGTCTCCACCGTGTGGGTGGCGACTCCCGAGGCATAGCCCCAGACGGCGTCGAGCAGGGAGTCGCGGGACACGGTCTCACCCTCCTGCCGGCGCAGATGGCGCAGGATCGCCGCTTCCTTGGCGGTCAGCCGGATCTCCCGGCCGTCATCCGCGTGGATCAGGCGGAGGCCGGTGGGATCGAAGCGGTAGGGGCCGAGATCGGGCTCGGGCCGGACCTGGCCGCGCCGCGCCAGCGCGGCGCGCAGGCTGGTCAGCAGCACGCCGATGCGGATCGGCGGGCGCAGCATCGCGTCGGCATCCGGAAAGCGGTCGGCCCGCTCGCCGATCGCCAGGATCGGCCCGTCGAGCCCGGACCCGCGCAGCCGGCCGCACAGCGTCTCGGGCGCCGGATTCCCCCCCGTCTCGTCCGGGCCCGTCTCGTCCAGGATGGCGTCGTCGATGATCGCGGCGGCGAAGGTGCCGCCGCTGGCCGCGGCCCGGACGACCGCCGCCTCGGCCGCCGCCGCCCCCGTAACCGTGGTGGCGGCGAAATCCGCGGATGCCGCGAACTGCTCGCCCAGCAAGGCGCGCAACGCGCTGTTGCCGCACGCGAGAAGAAGCCGTTTCCTGGCGTCGGTGTCGGATGTAGTGGCGCCCATGGGCCGGCAATCTAGCATGGCCGGCGCGGATGGCGACCGAGAGGAGGCGAAGCGGTGGAGATTGTGGTCTCGGCCAAGGGGTGGCCCGAGTGCTGGATCGACTGGGGCGCCGGGCGCCGGCGCTGTGCCCTGGGCAAGGGCGGCGTGCGGCCGGACAAGCGCGAGGGCGACGGGGCGACGCCGACCGGGCGGTTCCCGCTGCGCCAGGTCCTGTTCCGGCCCGACCACGGCCCGGCGCCGGCGACCGCCCTGCCTTGCGCCGCGATCGCGCCCGGGGACGGCTGGTGCGACGACCCCGGCGACCCCGTGGCCTACAACCGGCCGGTCCGCCTGCCCCACCCCGCCCGGCACGAGCGGATGTGGCGGGACGACGCCCTCTACGACCTGGTGATCGTGATCGGCCACAACGACGACCCGCCGGTGCCCGGCCTGGGCAGCGCCGTCTTCGTTCATCTGGCGCGGCCGGACTGGGGGCCGACCGAGGGCTGCGTCGCCCTCGCCCGGGCCGATCTCCTCGACCTGCTGGCCGCTGCCGCGCCCGGCGACACGCTGGTGGTCATGCAGCCGTAGGCGGGGCCGGGACCCGGGTGCCGAACAGCGCGGTGCCGACCCGGACATGGGTGGCGCCGTAGCGCACCGCGGTCTCGAAATCGTCGCTCATGCCCATACTCAGCACCGGCAGGCCGAGCTTGCCGGCCAGGTCGGCCAGCAGCGCGAAATGCAGCGCCGGCGGCTCCTCCACCGGTGGGATGCACATCAGGCCGCGGACCGACAGGCCGCACGCCTCGACGCACAGCCGGTACAGATCCTCGGTCTCGCGCGGCGTCACCCCAGCCTTCTGCGCCTCCTCGCCGGTGTTGACCTGGATCAGGCAGTCGAGCCGGCGGCCGGTCGCCGCCATCGCCTCGGCCAGGCTGCGCGCCAGCTTCGGCCGGTCGACCGTCTCGATGACGTCGAACAGCCGCACCGCGTCCTTCGCCTTGTTGGTCTGCAGCGGTCCGATCAGCCGCAGCTGCAGGTCCGGCCAGGCCGCCCGGCGCTCGCCCCAGCGCGCTTCCGCCTCCTGCACCCGGTTCTCGCCGAACACCCGCTGGCCGGCGGCGAGGGCGGCTTCGATCCGATCCTCGGGCTGAACCTTGGAGACGGCGACGAGGGTGACCGCGGCGGGATCGCGGCCGGCGTCGCGGGCGGCGGCTTCGATCCGCGACCGGAGCGAAGCGATGGACTGGGCGAGTGTCGTCATGCCGCCAGAATCCGGCATGACGATGCGGGTTTCAATGGCCGTGGGACGGCCGCCGCCGGAAGCCGCGGCCGCAGGGCTCGGGCCGGGACCGAAGATCCGCAAGGTGTGATGGCCGTCATAGTGCGACAATCGGGCACGCCGATGCCGGATTGCAACGCTCCCCAGCGCCGTCTTGCCGCAGCGCAGCATGACGGGCGCCGCGGGCCGCGTCCTCGAACCTCGACCGCCTTCCCCCGGTTTGCCCCGCTTTCGGCGCCATCTCCGGCCCTCAACCCGGCACCTCCTGGCGTCTCCCCAGAGCATGTTGCAATTGCGGCACACGTCCGAGCTTTTGTGACTTCTGTGCAACTTGCGGATTGTCGGGTGGCATGGCTGCCCCGTATAACCTGCAGATCGATGCCATTCGCACCCTGGCTGGTGGTGTCGTCTTCGAGGGGACTTCTAGGGGACATCCGGCCGCTCGGCCGCGTTAGGAGGTTAGGAATGAAGAAGA
>JAEKLZ010000366.1 GCA_019508225.1 Inquilinus limosus
GTGCCGGATACAGCGTCACCGGCCCGGCCCTGTCGCTGGCGCTGCGCGACGATGCCGACGGCCAGAAGCGGGTGGTGCGGATCCGTTGCGACGGCGACCGCTACACCGCCACGGCGGCGGAGGGGCAGGTCTGGCGGCTGGCGGGCGAAACACCGTTGCGCTGCGAGATCCGGCCGGGCGGGGGCGAGCCGCCGGTCACCATCACCAGCCGCATCCGTCACGCCGCGCTGACCGTCGATCTGGCGGCCTCGCTGCTGACCGCCTCGACCGACGAGTCCGAAGGCGTGACGGTGACCGAAGGCGACAAGATCCAGCTGGCCGTGCACCGGCTGAGCCTGACCAGCGCCACCAATCCGCATGCCGGCAGCTCCGGCGCGCAACGGTCCGGGCCGGCACGCCAGGACATCGCCCTGCGGGTCGAGGCGGAGGGGCTGTCGGCCGGCGATGCGGCGGCCGGCGACGGCGTGACGCTGGGCCGGCTGCGCTACAGCGGGCTGCTGGAGGATGTCGATGCCGCGGCGCTGCGCGACCGGACGTGGCGGGTGATCGCCTTCGTCCTCGACGCGGCGCAGCGCGATCCGCTGGCGCCGGCCCCGCCGAATGCCGAGCGCAAGCTCGACGCACTGATGCGGCAGGTGCTGGAGCTGACCGGCAGCGGCTCGCGGACCGAGCTGGTGCTGACCGATCTGCAGGGCGGCGGCGACGACACCACGGTCGGCTTCGACTCGCTGTCCGTCACCGGCGGCTATCGCGGCCTGGACCGCGCCGCCCCGGGCCGCGGCCTGGCCGGCGACGTGGCGCTGGATCTCCGCGGCCTCAAGGTCGCGGATGCGCCGGGCAAGGCGGATCCCGGAAAGCTCTCGATCGACCGGATGCGGCTGTCGGGCACGCTGGACCCCGTCGCCGGCAAGCCCGTCGCCGGGTCGACGCTCGGCCTCGACGTCGAGGGCGTGTCCTTCGCCCTGACCGAGGACACCGGCGACGGCCCGTCGCAGTTCGGCTTCGACCTGGCCAAGGCCCGCTACGGCCTGGCGGCCGACGGCCTCGATGTCGCCGGGCTGGTCGAGGTGATCGGCGGGTTCGAGGGGCTGCTGGTGAAGCATGGCGAGGGCACCCCGCCGAAGGAGGACCTGGCGCCATGGTTCGCCCGGGTCCGGGCGGCGGTCGGCGCGCTGACCCGGTTCAAGGCCGAGATCGCCTTGAGCGACCTGCGCATGCAGGCGCCCTATATGAACTTCACGATCGGCGGCATCGAGTATGGCGAGACCTATGCCGGGCTGGACACCGACCAGGCCGGCTACGGCCTGCATCTGGCGCTGGACACGCTGACGCTCGACCCCGGCCTGCCCTTCGCCGATTGGGTGCCGCGCCAGGCGAAGATCGACATCGCGCTGAAGGACATTCCCAGCCGCTCGATCCAGGCGCTGTTCTGGGAGGGAGTCGAGGCGGCCATGCTGGCCGATCCGCAGGAGAGCGATCCGGAGCCGCTCCGCGACGGCGAGGTCGTCTTCGAGGAGGCGATGCAGACCATCGCCGCCCGGCTGCTGGCCTCCAGCGCCAGCCTGTCGATCGACAGCTTCACCGTCACCGCGCCGAAGGGCGCGATCGAGCTGGGCGGCGGCGGCACGGTGAATCCGCAGGCGCGGTTCGGCGTGACCGGGCAGGGCAAGCTGCAGGTCGCCGGGCTCGACGGCTTCGTCAAGTTCCTGCAGACCCAGCCCGACGGGGCGGACGCCGCGGCCGGCATCACCGTCTTCCAGATGCTGGGGCGCCAGGCCAAGGCGGCGGACGGGATGGCGGCGCGCGACTACGACCTCGTGGTCGATGCCTCCGGCCGCATGCTGATCAACGGCACCGACCTGGCCACGCTGGCCCCGAAGTAGCGCCGCAAGGCGCCGGACGGCGGCGCAGGCGAGGGCTGTCGCGCAAGGGGTTGCGGCCCGGCGCCGCTTTGACCATATCCGGCGGCGACGACCAAGCCGCATCCCGGGACTCGAGATGGATCAGCAGAAGACCGACGAAACCCTGACCTTCCAGGCCGAAGTCAGCCGCCTCCTCGATATCGTGGCGCATTCGCTCTACAGCCAGAAGGAGGTGTTCCTCCGCGAGCTGATCTCGAATGCCTCCGATGCCTGCGACCGGCTGCGCTACGCCGCGATCACGGCGCCCGAGCTTTCGGCCGGCGACGCCGACTACCGCATCACCCTGTCGGTCGATCCGGCCGCGCGCACCCTGACCATCGCCGACAACGGCATCGGCATGGGGCGCGAGGAGCTGGTCGGCAATCTCGGCACCATCGCCCGGTCCGGCACCCGCGCCTTCGTCGAGACGCTGTCGGGTGACGCCAAGAAGGATGTCGGGCTGATCGGCCAGTTCGGCGTCGGCTTCTATTCCGCTTTCATGGTGTCGCGCGAGGTCGAGGTGTTCTCGCGCAAGGCCGGCGAGGAGCAGGGCTGGCGCTGGGTCTCCGACGGCAAGGGCGCCTTCACCGTCGGCGCGGCCGACGACGTGGCCCGCGGCACCCGCATCGTCATGCACCTGTCGGAGGGCGAGGACGAGTTCGTGGAGCCGCTGCGGCTGCGCCAGATCGTCAAGACCCACTCCGACCACATCGCCATCCCGATCGTGCTCACCGGCGAGGACGGCAAGGCGGAGACGCTGAACCGCGCCTCGGCGCTGTGGACCCGGCCGAAATCCGAGATCACGGCGGACGAGTACAAGGAATTCTACCACCACGCCGCCCACGCCTTCGACGAGCCGTGGCTGACGGCGCATTGGAAGGCGGAAGGGGCGATCGAGTACAGCTCGCTGCTGTTCGTGCCGTCCAGCCCGCCCTTCGACCTGTGGGAGCCGGAGCGCAAGCATCGGGTCAAGCTCTACGTCCGCCGGGTGTTCGTGACCGAGGCTGCCGAGGGGCTGATCCCGCCCTATCTGCGCTTCCTGCGCGGCGTGATCGACAGCGAGGACCTGCCGCTCAATGTCAGCCGCGAGCTGCTGCAGTCGAACCCGACCGTGGCCAAGATCCGCCAGGGCGTGACCAAGAAGGTCCTGGCCGAGCTCGGCCGCAAGGCCAAGGACGACGCCGAGGCCTACGGCACCTTCTGGAATTCCTTCGGCGCGGTGCTGAAGGAAGGCATCTACGAGGACCGCGAGCAGCGCGACGCCCTGCTGCCGCTGCTGCGCTTCCGCTCCACCAAGGGTGAAGGCCTGGTCAGCCTGGAGGAGTATGTCGGCCGGATGCGCCCGGGCCAGGATGCGATCTGGTACATCACCGGCGACGATGCGGCGGCGCTGGCCCGCTCGCCGCAGCTCGAGGGTTTCCGCGCCCGTGATGTCGAGGTGCTGCTGCTGACCGACCCGGTCGACGAGTTCGCCGTGCCCTCCCTCGGCGAGTTCCAGGGCAAGCCGTTCAAATCGGCCACCCGCGGCGGCGCCGACCTGTCGCAGATCGAGGCCCCGGCCGAGGCGCCGAAGCCCGAGGCCGGCGAGGGCATGGACGCGCTGGTGGCGGCGCTGAAGCTGGCGCTGGCCGACCAGGTCAAGGACGTCCGCGCCTCGCAGCGCCTGACCGACAGCGCGGTCTGCCTGGTCGCCGACGAGGGCGACACCGACCTGCATCTGGAGCGCCTGCTGAAGCAGCATCGCCGGGTCGACAGCAGCTCGAAGCGCATCCTCGAGGTCAATCCCGGCCACCCGCTGATCCGCCGGCTGGCGGAGCGCGCCGCGGCCCAGGACCCGGCGCTGGAGGATTGCGCCTTCCTGCTGCTGGACCAGGCCCGGATCATCGAGGGCGAACCGCTGCCCGACCCGGTCGCCTTCTCCCGCCGCCTGGCCGACGCCCTGGTCCGCGGCCTGGCGGCCTGAGGCAGAGCCGATCCGTCTGTAATCACCCGAACCGACGCATACTTTCCACTCTCCCCCTCCCGCAAGGGGACTACGGCGTCTACACATCTGGTACTGACACCCAAACTGGCTTCGAATGTTGCCTATGGGCCAGTCGCGTGGGCTCCAAAATGAGCCTGATTTGCCGCAGCACTTTCCGTTTGGAACTGGCGAAACGGCTGCGAACCAGATGTGTAGACGCCGTAGCGCAAGGGGAGGGGGAGGAT
>JAEKLZ010000367.1 GCA_019508225.1 Inquilinus limosus
GGCGGGTCGGCCGGGACGTCGTTCTCGAGCGGGATCGAGATGTCGATGAGCTTGGGCATGAAATCCGTCTCGGTTCGGGTCGGTCGTGGCGGCCGCACTGTGCCGCGACACCGGTCCGATCGCCACCGCCAGAAGGCCGCAGGTGATTGCGAACCGCTCGCAACGAGCCCATCTGAGGATCACCCGATTGAGGAGGACATCATGCCGAGCTCCGAAGCCCGTATTCCCACCGAGCACGCCAGCAAGTACCTGCAGCAGCTGTGCAAGCATTTCGGCCACAAGATCCCGGCGACCTTCGACGCCGAGAAGGGCCACCTGACCTTCGAGATGGGCACCACCGCCCTGGCCGCCCGGCCGGATGTGCTGGTGCTGCACAACGAGGCGCCGGAGGCTGCCGGCCTGGCCCGGCTGGAGGATGTCGTCGCCTCACACCTCGTCCGCTTCGCCTTCCGCGAGGAGCTGAAGATCGACTGGACGCCGGCTTAGCCGGTCACTTCCCTCGGCAATCCTCCGCATCGCTGCCGGCAATGCAGAGGCCGGAACCCTTTCCGGGCTCGTCGCATTCGCCGTCACTGGTGAAGGGGCAGGCCTCGGCGCCACTCTTGCCCGCTGCAGGGGCATCGGACCCCGCGGCCGAGCAGTCGCTGGCATCCGTCCCGGCGGAGCAGAGGCCGGTGCCCCGGCCCGGCTCGTCGCACTCGCCGTCATGGGCGAACTGGCAGCTGTCGTCGCCCCAGGTCGGCGTTGCAGGCGGCGCCGGCGTCTGGCCCGCCCCCGTCTTCGCCTTGCAGTCGGTCACATCGGTTCCCGCCGCGCAGGCGCCGGAGCCGATTCCCGGTTCGTCGCACTCCCCGTCGCGGGCGAAGGGGCAACTATCCGGCCCGGTCGGCGCTGCCGGCGAAGCCGGCGCGGCCGGGGCCGGCACGCCGCCGCCCGCCTTGGCCTTGCAGTCCGTGGTGTCGGTGCCGACGGCACAGGCGCCCGAGCCGATCCCCGGCTCGTCGCAATCCTTGTCCCCGGCGAAGGGGCAGCTGTCGTCGCCGGGACCTGCTGGTGCGGTCTGAGCGGGCTGGTCTGGACTCTGCTGCGCCGGAGCGGTCGCGGCGCAATCCGCGGCGTCGGTCCCGGCCGAGCAGAGGCCCGAGCCCCTGCCCGGCTCGTCGCAGCTCTTGTCGAAGGCGTAGCGGCAGGAATTCGCGGGATCGGCCGCGGCGGCCGGCCGGCAGTCGGCGCTGTCGGTGCCGGCGGCGCAGGTGCCGTTGGCCTCGTCGCATTCGCCGTCATGGGCGAAGATGCAGGAGTTGTTGGTGCCGCCGCCCGGCGCGTCCTGCGCCACGGCCGCGGGAGGAAGCGCCAGCATCGTCGCCGCCAGCAGCCAGGCCCATCTCGACGCCATGCGATGTCCCTTCCCGTCCATGCGCACACGATCCTAGATACATGCTGCAGCATGGCATGACAAAGGCGCCCGGTCCGCGGCCGGATCCCGGCGCCTCCCCGTTGCCTGGACGGAATGATCGGCGTATCAGTCACGCCCTTCGCAGGAGATTGGTTCGATGAGCACGCCCGCCCCCGTCCATGTCATCGGCGCCGGCCTCGCCGGCAGCGAAGCGACCTGGCAGCTGGTCTCGGCCGGAGTGCCGGTGGTGCTGCACGAGATGCGTCCGGTGCGCGGCACCGAGGCCCACCACACCGATGGCTTCGCCGAGCTGGTCTGCTCCAATTCCTTCCGCTCCGACGACGCGATGCACAACGCCGTCGGCCTGCTGCACGAGGAGATGCGGCGCTGCGGATCGGTGATCCTGCGCCACGCCGACGTCCATAAGGTGCCGGCCGGCGGCGCGCTGGCGGTCGACCGCGACGGCTTCTCCGCCGGCGTCACCGCCGAGCTGGCGAACCACCCGCTGGTGACGGTCGAGCGCGGCGAGGTCGCCGGCCTGCCGCCGGAGGCCTGGGACAGCGTCATCATCGCCACCGGCCCCCTGACCTCCCCGGCCCTGGCTGAGGCGGTGCGCGGCCTGACCGGCGAGGCCGAGCTGGCCTTCTTCGATGCCATCGCGCCGATCATCCATCGCGAGTCGATCGACTTCGACACGGCCTGGTTCCAGTCGCGCTACGACAAGCCCGGCCCCGGCGGCACCGGCAAGGACTACATCAACTGCCCGATGTCGAAGGAGGAGTACGAGGCCTTCATCGCCGAGCTGCTGGCAGCGCCGAAGACCGAGTTCAAGGACTGGGAGAAGGACACGCCGTATTTCGACGGCTGCCTGCCGATCGAGGTGATGGCCGAGCGCGGGCCAGAGACGCTGCGCTTCGGTCCGATGAAGCCGGTCGGCCTGACCAATCCGCACAGCGACCGCCGGCCCTGGGCCGTGGTCCAGCTGCGCCAGGACAACGCCCTGGGCACGCTGTTCAACATGGTCGGCTTCCAGACCAAGATGAAATATGCCGAACAGGTGCGGGTGTTCCGCATGATCCCCGGCCTGCAGAACGCCGAGTTCGCGCGGCTGGGCGGGCTGCACCGCAACACCTTCATCAACAGCCCGCGGGTGCTGGACCCGGCGCTGCGGCTGAAGGCGATGCCGCGGCTGCGCTTCGCCGGCCAGGTCACCGGGGTCGAAGGCTATGTCGAGAGCGCCGCGATCGGCCTTCTTGCCGGCCGGATGGCGGCGGCGGAGCGGCTGGGCCAGGCCATCGTCCCGCCCCCCGTGACCACCGCGCTGGGGGCGCTGCTGAGCCACATCACCGGCGGCGGCGAGGCCGAAACCTTCCAGCCGATGAACGTCAATTTCGGCCTGTTCCCGCCGCCCGAAGTCCCGGAACGGCAGCCCGGCCAGAAGAAGGTGAAGGGCCGCGACCGCAAGAGCCTGTACAGTGAGCGGGCGCTGGCCGACCTCGACCTCTGGCTCGGCCGGCGCGCGGCGGCCTGATCCCGCAGCCCCCGGTCCGGAACCCGTCCGAAGGCTTGACGGTCGAACTGCCGCGTTGCCAAGCTCGGGCATGTTCAGCTCGGTGCAGCGAACCGGCGAGGAGTTCGACGATCCCGGCGTGGTCGCGTGCTATGCCCATCGGCCGCCCTATCCCGCCGGGCTTCATCGTCGACTGCTGGAGCTGGCACCGGGCCGGGCCCATGCGCTCGACCTGGGCTGCGGGCCGGGAAAGCTGGCCATCGCGCTGGCGCCGCATTTCCGGCGGGTCACGGCGGTCGATCCTTCCGCGCTGATGCTGGGAGCCGCACGGACTGCCGGGGCCGAGCACCGGAATATCGAATGGATCCAGGGCCGGGCGGAGGAGATCTCCCTCGACGGCCCGTTCGATCTCGCGGTCGTCGGCGCGGCGATCCACTGGATGCGCCCTGAACTCGTTCTTCCCAAGCTCGCGAACGCTCTCCGGCCGGAAGCGCCGCTGGCCCTGGTGAATGGCGACGAGCCGTCCGACGCCGGCTGGATCGAGGCCTACCGAGCCCATGTGATCCGCTGGATCAGATTGGGCGGCGCGACGCCGCGCGACCCTTCGGCGGCGAAGCCGGCCTGGGCCGATTGGATCGATGTCCAGGGCCGGGAAACCTTCGTCGACGAGGTCGACCAAGCGATCGACGACCTGATCGAGGCGGAGCATTCCCGCGCCACCTGGAGCAGGGCCTGCATGGGCCCGGAGGCGGCCGCCACGTTCGACCGCGAGCTGCGAGGGCTTCTGCAGCAGCACGCGGTGGCCGGCCGCATCTCCTACCGCACCGAAACCACCCTGGTCATTGCTCGTCCCCGGTCCGAACCGCAAAGCCCTTAGTCATCGCGGCAGGTCGGGGATGCAGGCCTACAGCCGCGGCGCGATCCGGACGTCGCCGAACATGACGTTGCGGGTCAGCGGCCGGACCAGGAATTCGTGCGGGAAGCCGAGGTCGATCGCGCTCGCCGCCTCCAGCCGCGCCCGCTGGTCGTCCGAGAGCACGACATCGAGCGCGCCGAGATTGTCCTCGAGCTGCGCCGCCGTCCGCGCGCCGATGATCGGTGCGGTCACGGCCCGGTTCAGCAGGGTCCAGGCCAGGGCGACCTGCGCCGGAGACTTGCCGATCTCGGCCGCCACCGCCTTGACCTCCTCGGCGAT
>JAEKLZ010000368.1 GCA_019508225.1 Inquilinus limosus
GTCCGGCATGGCCGCCTGTTCCAGGCGGTGGAGCAGCTGCTGGAGGCGCCGTCCTGCCTCTACAAGGAGAAGATCAACTTCAAGATGGCGGGCGGTGCCGGCTTCGAGCCGCACCAGGACCAGCAGGCCGGCTGGTCGCGCTACGCGCCGATCTTCCTGACCGTGATGGTCTCGGTCGACCGCGCCACGGTCGAGAATGGCTGCCTCGAGATGGCCGACATGCCGCGCCTGACTGGGCTGATCGGCGAGGAGTGGAAGCCGCTGACCGACGAGCAGATGGCCAGCTTCAAGCTGGTGCCGGTGCCGACCGAGCCGGGCGACGTGCTGTTCTTCGACAGCTACGCCCCGCATGCCTCGAAGCCGAACCTCACCGACAAGGCCCGGCGGATCCTCTACCTGACCTACAACCGCCTGGCCGATGGCGACCACCGCGAGCGCTACTTCGCCGAGAAGCGCGCCAACTTCCCGCCCGACATCGAGCGCGAGGCGGGCAAGGAGTACAAGTTCCGGGTGTGATGCCGCGGTTGCCGCTTCCCCCTTCCTGTCATCGCCGGGCCTGACCCGGCGATCCAGGGGCCACCCAGAGCGGCATCGACATCTCTGGATGTCCGGGTCAAGCCCGGGCATGACAATGAGGGGGCTCCCCATGCTCGACCGTCTGAAGGACCAGTTCGAGGAGGCGTCCCGCCGCTATGCCGAGGCCAACGGGCTGCGGCGCGATCCCGACTGGTTCCTGCTGAAGCTGCAGGAAGAGCTGGGCGAGCTGACCCAGGTCTCGAACAAGCTGACCGGCCGCGGCCGGGCGCATGGCCGGTCCGAGGCCGAGCTGCAGCAGGCGCTGGCCGACGAGACCGCGGACATGCTCGGCCACATCCTGCTGTTCGCTCGGGCGAACGGCATCGACCTGGCCGCGGCGGTGGAGCGGAAATGGCGCTTCCGGCCGGACTGACCGGGCGAGAAGTGCCACGCATGGGACAGTCTGTTTCCAATCGAGGCAGTTGACCGGCCTCGCGGGGTGGCCATCTCTGCCGTGACCTGCCTCGCGACCCAGAGATCATCATGGCCCAGCCTCTCGAACTCGGACTCGACACCTTCGGCGACGTGACCACGGGGCCGGACGGCGCGCCGCTGCCGCATGGCCAGGTGCTGCGGAACGTGATCGAGGAGGCGGTGCGCGCCGCTGCCGCATGGCCAGGTGCTGCGGAACGTGATCGAGGAGGCGGTCCTGGCCGACCAGCTCGGCATCGGCTTCTTCGGTGTCGGCGAGCATCACCGCGCCGATTTCGCCGTCTCCGCGCCCGAGGTGCTGCTGGCGGCGATCGCCGGGCGCACCAGCCAGATCCATCTCGGCTCGGCTGTCACCGTGCTCAGCTCGGACGACCCGATCCGCGTGTTCCAGCGCTTCTCGACCCTGGACGCGGCGTCGAACGGCCGGGCCGAGGTCATCCTCGGCCGCGGCTCCTTCACCGAATCCTTCCCGCTGTTCGGCTACGAGCTCAGCGACTACGAGACGCTGTTCGAGGAGAAGCTGGACCTGTTCACGGCGCTGCTGAAGCAGGAGCCGGTGAGCTGGCAGGGCAGCACCCGGCCGCCGCTGCGTGACCAGCGCGTCTTCCCGCCGATCGAGGGCGAGCGCCGGCTGAAGACCTGGATCGGCGTCGGCGGCAGCCCGGAATCTGTGATCCGCGCCGCCCGCTATGATCTGCCGCTGGCGCTGGCCATCATCGGCGGCGACCCGAAGCGCTTCCGACCCTATGTCGACCTGTACCACCGCGCCTTCGAGCAGCTGGGCCGGCCGGTGCAGCCGATCAGCGTCCATTCGCCGGGCTATGTCGCCGACACCGATGTCCAGGCGCGCGAGGAGCTGTTCACCGACTACAAGCGGATGCGCGACAAGATCGGGGCGGAGCGCGGCTGGCCGCCGATGGGGCAGGGCGAGTTCGAGCGTGAGGCCGAGCACGGCTCGCTCTATGTCGGGTCGCCCGAGACCGTGGCCCGCAAGATCGCCGTGACCGTCACCGCGCTCGGCGCCGTGCGCTTCCAGCTGAAATACAGCGCCGGGCCGCTGCCGCACGACAAGCTGATGCGCAGCATCGAGCTTTTCGGGTCGAAGGTTATGCCGCTCGTCCGCGAGATGCTGGCCTGACGCGACGCTTCCGCGCCGACCCGGGGGAGGCCCCGGCGGCGCGGACATGGTCGGCGGCGCGGAAGCCGGACAGCAGGCTGCCCTCGATCGTCGCCGGCAGCCCTGTCGCGGTCCAGTCGCCGGCCAGCCAGAGATTGGGGTAGGGCGTCGGGCAGCCAGGCCGCCGGGCCTCGTCTGTCGGGCTCTGGCGGATCGTCGCCCGCTTCTCCTTGATGATGCGGTAGGCCGGCAGCGGTCCGGCCAGGTCCGGGAAGGCCCGCACCACATCGGCCCACAGCAGCGACGCCAGCTCCTCCGCCGGCGCGTCGACCAGGCCGCGGGCGGCGCTGACCGTGGTACTGGCGATTCCCGGGCGGCGGAACACCCAGTGCGCGGTGCCGCCGACGATGCCGGCGATGTCGTGCGGCTCTTCCTTGAACGGGATAGCGAAGTGGCCGTTGACGATCGGCTCGTCCGTGTCCGGCGGCGTCAGCCCCGGCACCAGCCGGGCCGCGATCGCCGGCGGCACCGCGAGGATGACTTGGTCGTCCGGCGCCAGGGGCAGGGTGCCCTGGTCCAACTCCAGCGCGACGATGCGGTCGTCCTCGAACTCCAGCGCCTTGACCCGCATGCCGGTCCGGACCGTGACACGGTGCCGGTGCAGGTAGTCCAGCGCCGGGTTGATGAAGGTGTCGGCCAGGTCGGTGCGGGCGATCAGCGGGATGGTCTGGGAACCGCCCTTGGCCAGCGTCTGCTCCACCACCGCCCACAGGCCGCGGGCCGAGGCCTCGTCGGCCGGGGTGTTGAGGGCCGAGACGGCGAGCGGCTCGATCAGGCAGCGATACAGCTCGCCCGGCGGCACCACGCCGGCCACGGTGTCCTCCGGCCCTGCCTTGGACAGCCGGCGCAGCGCCAGGTAGTCGCGCGGACGGGTCTCGGGCACCCGACGGCCGGAGAGCAGCACCCACCAGGGCAGCCGGCCGCGGTTCGGGCGCACGGTGAATTCGCGGCCACGTTCCAGGTCGACGAAGCGGAAGCCGGGCCGGGCCGGCGCCGCCAGCCGGTCGCGGGCGCCGATCAGGTCGAGATAGCGGCGGACGTTGCGGTTGCCGGACAGCACCAGGTGGTTGCCGTTGTCGATCACCCGGTCCAGCGCCGGCTCATGGAAGGCGCGGCAGCGGCCGCCGGGCCGGGGCGTGGCCTCGTACACCACTGCCGGGATGCCAGTGCGGGCGAGCTCGACCGCGGCGGCGAGGCCGGCCAGCCCGCCGCCGATCACATGGACCGTCATTTCAGCAGCACCGAGAGCAGGATGCCGATCTTCTCGCGCTTCGACAGGCGCGGCCGCACCGACCGGTCGGCATAGCCGCGGGCCTGCAGCATCTCGAAGATCCGGCGATAGCTGCGCTGCATGATCAGCGCCGCCTTCATCCGCTTCTCCGTCCCGGCCGGCATCAGGCCGGGCAGGGCGGCGTAGAGCGGCTGGATCTCGGCCGCCAGCTTGGCGCAGACCGTGGCGATGCGGGGATCGGCGACGATGGCCGGGATCGGCGCGTCGGTCGGGATGCCGGCCTCGCGCAGCCAGCTCTCCGGCAGGTACAGCCGGCCCAGCCCGGCATCCTCGTCGACGTCGCGCAGGATGTTGGTCAGCTGCAGCGCCTCGCCCTGGGCCACGGCGAAGGCCGCACTGGCCTGGTCCGGGCAGCCGAAGATCTTGACCGCCATGACGCCGACGGTGCCGGCGACGCAGCGGGCGTAATGCGCCAGCCCGGCGCGGTCGGCGATCCGCACCTCGGCGGCGGCGTCGATGGTCATGCCGTCCAGCATGCCGTCGAACTCGGACCGCGGCAGGTCGAAGCGGCGGATCGCCCAGATCAGCTCGCGGTCCAGCGGATCCTCGCCCCGGCCAACGAAGATCCGGTCCAGCCGCTGCCGCCACGCCTGCAGGTCGGCGGTCTTCTCCGCCACCGACGCGCTGGAATCGGCGATGTCGTCGACCTGACGGCAGAAGCCGTAGACGGCGTAGATGGCGCGGCGCCCGTCGGCCGGCAGGATGCGCATGCCGGAGGCGAAGGAGGATTTGGCGCGGACCACCGCCATCCGCACCAGCGCGGAATCGTCCAGCGTCCTGGCGCCGAACGCCATCACCGACAGGCCGGGGCGCAGCGCCCTGGCGAAATCCGGCTTGCTCAGGGCCACCCGGGCCAGCAGCGGGTCGCCCCGGCGCAGGCGCGCCGCCAGCTTGCGGGCCAGCCACAGCATGACGCTGACCTCCGCCGCCAGCGGCCGCGAGGTCAGTTGCCCCGGCAGGGTGGATTCGGTGTCGAGCATGGCGTCGACCAAGTCGAGGCAGCGGTCGATGACCGGCCGGCGCAGCGGGGCCTCGGCCGGGGTGAAGAAGCGGTCGATGCCGCCGGCCGCCTCGATCCAGTCGGTCGGCACATAGATCCGGCGCAGCTTGCGCCAGTCGTCGCCGCAATCCTGCAGATGGTTCAGGATCTGCAGCACGGTGCACAGCGCGTCGCCGGCCGGGAAAGTCGAGTCGGCTTGGCCGTGCAGCCGCAGCAGATAGCGGCCGACCGGGTTGGCCGAATAGCGGCAATAATCGATCAGGTCGTCCCAGCTGCGGCAGCTGCGATTCTCGGAATCGCGGCGGAAGGCGACCAGCAGGTCGCGGCAGTCGACCAGCCCGACGCCGGTGGCGGCGATCGAGGCGCGCATCCGGGCGGCGGCCTCCGGCCCTCCCTGGACCAGCCCGGCCTCCAGCGCGTCCAGCCGGGCCAGCTTCTCCGTCGTCGGCAGCTCCGGATCGTCGCCGA
>JAEKLZ010000369.1 GCA_019508225.1 Inquilinus limosus
GGATCAGGCTGCGCGGCTTCCATTCGAACAGCAGCAGCTCGACCGCCAGCAGCACCGCGGCCACGGGCGTGCCGAAGATCGCGGTCATGCCGGCGGCGGCGCCGGCCACCAGCAGGGTCTTCCGCTCCGCCGCCGTCAGATGGAACAGCTGGGCGAACAGCGACCCCAGCGCGCCGCCGGTCATGATGATCGGGCCTTCGGCGCCGAACGGGCCGCCGGTGCCGATCGAGACAGCAGAGGACAGCGGCTTCAGCACCGCCACCTTGGGCTGGATCCGGCTGCTGCCGATCAGGATCGCCTCGATCGCCTCCGGGATACCGTGGCCGCGGATCTTCTCCGACCCGTAGCGCGCCATCAGGCCGATGATCAGGCAGCCGACCGGCGGCACCAGCGCCGCGGCGATGCCCCAGGGCGACTGCCCGAGATCGACCGCGGCGGTCGAAAACTGGCCGAAATAGGCCAGGTTGGTGACCAGCGCGATCAGCTGCAGCAACGCCCAGGCGGCGGCGGTGCCGGCGGTGGCGACCACCGGGGCCATCGCGATCAGCCGGAGGGCGCCGCGGTCGATGGTGAAGTCGCCGAGCCTGGCGGGGCGGGTGGAGATAGCGGTGGGCACCGCCGGGTCTGCGGGTCTCGACATCGGGCTGGATTCCGGAGGATCAAGGAGCATCCGGCGCTGAGCCCGGACGCCGGATAAATATCGTAGTGCGATATATTTTCAAGTGCGAGGATGCGCGGCGCGATGACCCAGGCCCTGAGCAAGGCGGATTACGAGGCGCTGGCGGCGTTCCGCCACGCGCTGCGGTGCTTCCTGGACTTCAGCGGCGAGGCGGCGAAGGAAGCGGGGCTGACGCCGCAGCAGCACCAGGCTCTGCTGGCGATCAAGGGCTTCCCGGGCCGCGACCGGGTGACGATCGGCGAGCTGGCGGAGCAGCTGGTGCAGCGCCACCACAGCACGGTCGGGCTGGTCGACCGGCTGGAGGCGCTGGGGCTGGTGCGGCGCGAGAGCGACCCGGCGGATGGCCGCCGCGCCCTGGTCGGCCTGACCGACCGGGCGGAGCAGGCGCTGGCCGGCCTGTCCGCCATCCACCGCGCCGAGCTGCGCCGCCTGCGCCCCTCGCTGGCGGCGCTGCTGGAGCAGCTGGGGGCGGAGGGTTAGCGCGCCAGCGCCGCGTCGACCGCCTGGGTTACTTCCGGCCCGGTCGGCTCGGCGGCGCTGGGAAAGCTGGCCAGCAGGGTGCCGTCGCGGCCGATCAGCAGCTTGTGAAAGTTCCATTTCGGCATGGCCGCCGCGTCCTGCTGCGCCGCCCAGCGGTACAGCGGATGGGCGTCGGCGCCGACCACCGCCTGCTTGGCCAGCATCGGGAAGTCGATGCCGAAGGTGGTCTCGCAGAACGCCTTGATCTCGCCGGACGAGCCCGGCTCCTGCGCGCCGAAATCATTCGACGGCACGCCCAGCAGCACGAAGCCGCCGTCGTGGTGCCGGGCCCACAGATCCTCGAGCCCCGAATACTGCTTGGTGAAGCCGCAGAAGGAGGCGGTGTTGACCACCAGCACCACCTTGCCGGCGAAGGCATCGGCGGAGAAGGCGCCGCCCTCAAGCTTCGGCAGCGGCACGGCGGACCAGTCGAGCGGCCGGGCCGCGGCGGGAGTCGCGATCATGATCAGCACCAGAGCAAGCAGTCGGGCCAGCATCGACAAGCCTCCGACGGGATGCCCCACGCTGCGCCACAGCACCACGGGGTGCAACCCCCTGATGCCTCGCCCGCCGCCAAATGCCGTGCTAGGACGAGAACCCGCCCGATCCCCCGGCGATGGAACCCCGCCCGTGCCCGAAACGATCCTGCACCTCCACCCCGGCATGCCGGAGGCGTCGCTGCGCCCGATGCGCGAGCGCTACCACCTGGTCGAGCATTCGCGGGTCAGCGCCGAGGCCGGCCCGCTGCCCGAGGCCGACCGCATCCGCGGCGTCGTCACCATCGGCGTGATCGGTATCGACCGCGTGCTGATCGACCGGCTGCCGAACCTGGGCATCATCGCCTGCTACGGCTCGGGCTATGAGCGGATCGACGTGGCGGCCGCGCGGGAACGCGGCATCGCCGTCACCAGCAACACCGGCGCCAATGCCGCCTGCGTCGCCGACATGGCGCTGACCCTGCTGCTGGCCAGCGTGCGCCGGCTGGGCGAGGGCGACCGCTTCGTCCGCACCGGGCAATGGACCCGCCCGGCCGCGCCGCCGTCGCTGATCTCGACCGGCCTGGCCGGGCGTCGGGTCGGCATCCTCGGCCTCGGCTCGATCGGCGAGAGGATCGCGCGCCGCGCCGCCGCCTTCGACATGGAGGTCGGCTACCACAACCGGCGGCCGAAGCCGGGCGCGCCCTGGACGTATTACGACAGCCTGGCGGCGCTGGCGGAATGGGCGGATATCCTGGTCGTCGCCTGCCGCTCCGACGCCGGCACCCGCGGCATCGTCGACCGGACGGTGCTGCAGGCGCTGGGGCCGCGCGGCCACGTGATCAACATCGCCCGCGGCGAGGTGCTGGACGAGCCGGCGCTGATCGCGGCCTTGGAATCCGGCACCATCGCCGGCGCCGGGCTGGACGTGTTCGAGCACGAACCCCAGGTGCCGGAGGCGCTGAAGCGGCTGGAGAATGTGGTGCTGGCGCCACACATCGCCAGCATGACCGAGGCCGCGCACCGCGAGATGTGCCGGATGACGATCGATGCCCTGGACAACTTCTTCACCGGACGGCCGCTGACCAACGCGGTCTAGCGCCAGCGGCTCAGGCGACGGGCACCGTGCCGCCGTCGATCACATGCTCGCTGCCATGGATCGCGGCGGCGCGGTCGGAGGCCAGGAACGTGACCAGCTCCGCCACCTCCTCCGGCCAGGTCGGGCGGCCGATCGGGATGCCGCCGAGCGATGCCATCAGCAGCTTGCGGGCGCCATCGGCATCGATGCCGTTGCGGGCCGCCAGCTCCTCGATCAGGCCGGTGGCGCCGTCGGTCTGGACCCAGCCGGGCGCTACCCGGACGACCCGCACGCCCTTCGGCCCGACCTCCTTCGACAGCGCCTTGCTGTAGGTCGACAGCGCGGCCTTGGCCGCGGCGTAGGCGATGGTGGCCTCCGCCAACGGCAGCCGGCTCTGGATCGACCCGAGATGGATGATCACGCCGGCGCCGCGGTCGAGCATGCCGGGCAGCAGCGCGCGGTCCAGCCGCACCGCCGGCAGCAGGTTCAGGTCCAGCGCGCGCTGCCATGCGCCGTCGTCCAGCACAGCAAAGCCGCCAGCCAGGGCCTTCGAGCCGCCGAGGACATGGACAACGATGTCGGCGCCGCCGAGCCGGTCCCGCACCGCTTCGGCCACGGCGTTGCAGCCCCCGGCCTCGGTCAGGTCCGCCGTCACGAAAAGCTCGGACTCGTCGAGATCGGCCGGCCGGCTGCGGGCGACGGCGAGGACGCTGGCCCCGGCCCGCCGCAGCCGTGCCGCCACCGCGGCGCCGATGCCGCGGCTGCCGCTGGTCACCAGGGCGCGCTTGCCGGCGAGCTCACGCGGATCGGCCGGAAAGACGGGGCGCGCGGTCATCCGTGGATCTCCAGCGTCGCGATCCGGTCATCCTTCAGGCCGAAGACGTAGCGCAGATCGACCGGGCTGCCGGGAAACTGGCCCGAGACCCGGCCGGTGAGGACCGCCCCGCCCGCCGCCTCGGCCACGGCGAGCGGCTCGACCGTATAGGCGTATTTCCGCTTCGACTCGGCCTTCCAGGCCAGAATGGCGTCGACGCCCCGGATGGTGCGGCCCTCGTCCCGAACCTCGGCATCGGCGGCGAAGCAGGCGGCCAGCGCCGCTTCGTCTCCGGCATTGTCGGCGGCGACGTAGGCGGCGATCGGGTCGGGGAGCTCGAGCGTCATAGTGGATCCTCAGCGTCGGTGGGCGGTTGCGGGACACCGAGGATGGGAATAGGGTTTCGCGATGGCAAGTACGCACGAAAAAGTAAGGTACTTACCCGAAGGTGAGCGGCCGGCCTACACCCCCGGCTCCGCCGCCGCGGGGGTGGAGCAGGCGCTGAAGCTCCTGGAGGGGCGG
>JAEKLZ010000257.1 GCA_019508225.1 Inquilinus limosus
ACTGCGCGTGGCCCGCGAGACAGCGGCGGTGATGCCGCACCCGAACTCGAGCAGACGGCGATCGTCCCGGGCCGCGATCCTCTCGGGCGTGAAGCCGGACAGGTGCAGGACGGGCCAGAAGCGGTTGGACGCCGATCCGAAATTGTGGCCGGACACAGCCGCCTGCGCGCTGGGATTGATGCCGCAGAAGACCACCGGAAGATCCGGCGCAAGTATGTCGAAATAGGACAGATCCATCAGCGGGTTACCCGCGCGTCGGGATATCGATGCGGGGCGGCGTCATCGGATTGGGCGGCGGGCGGCGCAGCAGCAGCACCAGCAGCAAGACCAGCGCCAGCACCCAGGCGATGATCCAGAAGCCGTCGATATAGGCCAGCACATAGGCTTCGCGCTGCACCAACCGCCCGGCCTGGGCGATCCCCTGGCTGGTCTCCAGCCCGATATTGTTGGCGCGCTGAGCGAAGACATTCGAGAGCGCGGTCACGACGCGGTCCACCACGTCGGAGCCCGAGCTGAGATGCTGCCCGGTCAGGTTCGAATAGACCTGCTCGCGCACCCGCACGAAGGTCTGCATGAAGGCCGTCCCCAGCTCGATGCCGAACAGCCGGAAGATCTGGATCGTCGCGGCGATGGCGGCGGCCTGGGGCGGCGTGATGTTCGAGACGGCAAAGGTGACCAGCGACGTCAGGCCGATGGCCAGGCCGACGGCCTCGACGATCTGGGAGGGCAGGAAGTCGCCGCCGGCCCAGTCATGGGTCAGGCCCGTGTCCATCCAGCTGCCGATCGCGATCAGGGCGAAACCGATGGCGAGGAGGATCCGCGCATCGACCCGGCGCAGCGCCAGAACCACCAGCGGAATGATCAGGACCTGCGGCAGGGCGATCCAGTTGAGAACGTCGCCGACCTGCAGCGCCCGCAGGCCCTGGATCCGCGTCAGATAGTCCGGCAGGACATAGGCCGTGGCCTGGGCCCCGAAGCCGTAGATGCAGATCAACAGCGCCGGGACCGCGACATTCGCCTGGGCCAGCACCGGCAGATGGATCAGCGGATGCTCGACCACCGCCTCGTTGACCACGAAGGCGGCGACCAGCAGCAGGCCTCCCGCCAGGCAGCCGACGACGATGCCGGAATTCAGCCAGTCGAGGCGGTTGCCCTGGTCCAGCCCGACATAGATCAGCCCGAAGCCCAGCCCGGCGAAGATGATGGCGCTCCAGTCGGTGCGGCGCAGCAGGTCGCGATTGATGCCCTCGCGCGGCACAGCCCAGAGGATGATCAGGGCCATGGCGGAGGTCAGCACGACATTCTGCCAGAAGATCCATTGCCACCGGCCGCTCTCCGAATACCAGGCCTCGAGGGAGGCGGCGACGTTCTGGGAGAAGGTGAAGCGGAAGGCATAGGCGGCGATGCCCCAGATCCACCAGCGCGGCGCCAGGCTGCGCAGGATGAAGCCGAGGGAGGCGGGAATGAAGGTGCCGACCGCGAGGCCGCGGATGGTCTGCAAGGCGAGAATGATGCCGTAGTCAGCCGCAAAGGGCAGCAGCAGCGAGGACAGGATGAAGATCACGCTGGCCCAGAGCAGGAAGCGCCGCGGGCCGAGGACCAGGCTGAGCCAGGCCGCGCACGGCGCCACCACCATCTGGCTGGCGGAGAAGGCGGTGGTCAGCCACGAGCCCTCGTCGAAGCCGAGGCCGAGCCCGCCGCGGATATCGGCGAGGCCGAAGCTGGTGACGCGCGTGTTCAGCGTCGAGATGACGGCGCCCAGCAGCACCGCCGCGACCCCGGCCACGGGGCGCAGGCAGGGTGCCGGCGCAGCCGGGACGCGGGTGCCGGCCGCCCCGAGGGCGGCGGTCACGGCTTGGCCGGTGCGCTGTCGGTCAGGATCGTCACGACCGCCGACATGCCGGGGCGCAGCCGGCCCGCCAGCGGGCTGCCGGGGTCGAGCAGGATCTTGACCGGGATGCGCTGCACCACCTTGGTGAAGTTGCCGGTGGCGTTGTCCGGCGGCAGCAGGCTGAACTGCGATCCGCTCGCCGGGGCGATGCTGTCGACCCGGCCGGTCACGGTGACGCCGGGAAAGGTGTCGAAGGTGACCTCGGCCTGCTGGCCGATCGCCACCCGGGTCAGCTGGGTCTCCTTGTAGTTCGCGACCACCCAGACATTGTCCAGCGGCACCACCGAGATGACCTGGGTGCCGGGCCGCAGATACTGCCCCGCGCGGACCCCGCGCTCGCCGACCATGCCGTCGACCGGTGCTGTGATCCGGGTGTAGCCGAGATTGGTCCTGGCCAGCTCGCGCGCGGCGATCTTGGCCTTGGCATCGGCGCGGAGCTGCAGCTCCTGGGTGTCGAGCACGCCCATCTGCCGGCGCGCGGCCTCGAACTCGGCCTGGTTGCGCGTCAGGGTGGCCTCGAAGCGCTTTTCGTCGGCGACGGCCTGCTCGACCTTCTGGGCCGTGCCGAAGGTGGTCCCCAGCAAGGTCTGCTGGCGGTGCAACTCCAGCTTGGTGCGGTCGACATCCGCCTGGGTGGCGGCGATGACACTCTGGGCCTGGTCGATCTCGGCGTGCTGCAGGTCCTTGCGCGCCTTCAGGTTCTGGATCGCGGCGTCCGCGCCCAGCACGTCGGCCTCGGCCTGGTCGACCCGTGCCCGATAATCCTGGTCGTCGATCTCGACCAGCAGATCCCCGGCCTTGACTAGCTGGAAGTCGGTCACGGCCACGCGCTCGACATAGCCGTCGACCTGGGCGCTGAGCGGGGTGATGTCGCCGCGCACAGTGGCATTGTCGGTGGTCTGGCGGCTGGCCTGGCCGGCCCAGACATCCCAGCGGATGACGAACAGCGCGACGATGCCGCCGGCGATGGCGAGGATCACCAGCCGCAGGAGCCAGGCGCCCAGCCGATGCGGCGGCTCCGCCGGCTTCGTGCCGGCGCTCTGGCCGGGGGCGGGTGGTGGTGCGGAAGGGCTGGGGGCCGCAGGCTGACCGTCTATCGCCGAGGGGCTCACTGGCTTTGAGGCTCCAACTTCGCGTCCAGCGTGATCTCGGTGTTGAACAGCTTTGAGATCGGGCAGCCGCTCTCCGCCTCCGACACGATCCTCTGGAATTCCGCTGCATCGATGCCATCGATCTTCGCAGCCACGGTCAGGGCCGAGCGACTGATTTTGAACCCGTCGCCGTCCTTGCTGATCGTGACCGCCGCATCGGTCTTCAAGGTGCCATCCTTGTAGCCGGCCCGGCCGAGGGCGAAGCTCAGGGACATCGTGAAGCACGCGGCATGTGCGGCCGCAGCCAACTCCTCCGGATTGGTGCCCGGGGTCTCGCCGAAGCGCGTGGTGAAGTCGTAGGGCTGGTGCCTGAGAACGCCGGATTGGGTCGATACCTGGCCCTTGCCGCTTGGACCAAGACCGTCATATCGGGCGGAAGCAGTACGGGTGACCATCGGGATTCTCCTTTTGCCGGGATTCGTGATCGTCGGGCAGGTTCCACGCCCTGATATGCCGCGAGCTGAAGGAAGGCGCGATTGCACATTGGTGTCGCCGACACCTTGGTATTGGCGTGCGCCTCACCGGCCGGAAGCTGGCAACCAGCGCTTCCTGTTTCTCGGCGCCGGGTCGGCCGCGACCGGCATCGCCGAGCTGATCAGCCAGCATGGCACTCGAAGGCATCGACCTCGCCAAGGCGCGGCACCGCAACGCGCTGTTTGACATCAACGGCCTGCCGGTGACCCCGCGCTCGGAATGCACGGCCGGGGAAGCCTCCGCTCTGCCAGATCGCCAGCAGGCGGACTAACTTTGGTCAGCCAAGTGGGACCCGTTCCGCATCGGCGCGGGCAGCGTTTCCCATGCCCGGATCAACTCGCCGATCGACGCCGCCCCCATCTTGCGCATGACGTTGCTGCGATGCAGCTTGACCGTCACCTCGCTGATGCCGAGGTCGAAGGCGATCTGCTTGTTGAAGCGGCCGCGGGCCACGGCGTGCAGGACTTCGCGTTCGCGTGATGTCAGCGTCTCGAGGCGTCCGACATTGCGCCTGACGACCGCGGCTTCGGCCCGCCGCTCGACATCCATCGCGACAGCCGCATTCACGGCGTCCAGCAGCGTCTGGTCCCGCACGGGCTTGGTGAGAAAATCCACGGCGCCCGCCTTCATCGCCTGGACGGTCATCGGGATGTCGCCATGCCCGGTCAGGAAGATGATGGGCTTGGGGTTGCCGCTCTGGGCCAGATGATGCTGCAGGGCGAGGCCGCTGGTTCCCGGCAGGCGCACGTCGAGGATCAGGCAGCCGGGGCTCGCCAGGACCTCCGCGTCGAGCAATTCCTGGGTCGAGGCGAAGCAGACCGGCCGAAAACCCGCCGACAGGATCAGCTCGGACAGCGCCTCCCGGACACGGTCATCATCGTCGACGATGATGACGAGCGGCTGCTCCGCTTCGCTCCCGCGCTGTGATGGCAACGGCACCGAACTCCGTGGGAGCGGCTGGTCAACTTTCATGTCACCCTCCATGTTCTCGGTCGTGCAAGGCGTCTCCGATGGCCGTGAGCAGGACATCTGCATCGAAGGGTTTGCGGAAAAACCCGCTGATGCCCTGGGCTCGATCCTGATCCGCGATCTCGTGGCGGCCGGTGACCAGGAACACCGGGAGCTCCGGGCGCACCTTCTTCACCAGGTCGCGAAGCTCGAAGCCATCCAGGCCGGACATCCCGATGTCGGTGATGAGCAGGTCCAGTTCCGCCAATCCGCTGATGAGAAGCGCTTCCGCCGACGAGAAGCTGCGGGCCGCGTAGCCCGCGGATTCCAGCAGGTTCTCCACCGACTCGAGCAGTCTTGGGTCGTCGTCGACGATCGCCACGACGGGTCTTCTTCTCTCGCTCACTCGATTCCTCCCGGTCGCCGCGAATGGGTGATCGGAATTTCCAATCGTTCCGCGATGCGCACGAGGTCGGCGAGCGATGCCGCGGCCATTTTCTGCATGACGTTCCTTCTGTGGATCTGCAGCGTGACCTCGCTGATCCCGAGCTCGGCGGCGGCCTGCTTGTTGAGGAGGCCGCTCACGACAAGCGGCAGCACCTCGCGCTCGCGCGGCGTCAGGTCGAGGTAGCGTTGCTTCAACAGGCGAAGCTCGGCGCGTTCCGACCTCTTGTCCCGGTCCTGGGCGATCGCCGTATGAATGGCGGCCATGAGGTCCGCGTCACTGAAGGGCTTGGTCAGGAAATCCACGGCGCCGTGCTTGATCGCACGCACCGAGGAGGGGATGTCGCCATGGCCCGTGATGAAGACGATCGGCGGATGATCGCCCTCCGCGATCTGCCCCTGCAGGTCGAGGCCGTTGATGTCCGGCAGCTCGATATCGAGGATCAGGCAGGCAGGGGCGTCCGGCTTGGGCGCGTCGACATAGTCGCCGGCCGATCCGAACGCGATGGCGCGCATGCCGTGCGAATCCAGCAGCTCGCTGAGCGCGTCCCGGATGCGCGCGTCATCATCCACGATGAAGACGATGTGGTCGTCCGTCGTCATGGCGTCGCTTTCGCTTCGACGGGCAATGTGAAGATGAAGGTCGATCCGTGCGGTTCATTCTTCTCCGCCCAGAGCCGCCCGCCATGCGACTCCACGATCGAGCGGCAGATCGCGAGCCCCATGCCCATCCCGTGCTCTTTCGTCGTGAAGAACGGCTCGAATATCCTCTCGGGAAGCTCGACGCCCCGGCCGTGGTCGCTGATCTCGATCTGAACCGCAGTCCCGGTCCGGCGCGCACGCAGCCTTAGAACCCCGCCCTCGGCAACCGCGTCCATCGCCTCCAGGCCGTTGCGGATCAGGTTGACCAGGACCTGCTGGATCTGGACGCGATCGAGCGCCACGGGGGGAAGTCCGCTGTCGATCTCGATGTCCAGGCGGACGCGGCGCCGCGCCGCCTCCTCGGCCATGAGGTCGCGCGCCTCCGCGACGACGCCGCCCACTGTCGCGGCATGTCTCGTCTCGACCGACTGCTTGAACAGGGCGCGGATGCGGCTCACGACGTCGGCGGCGGCGTTGGCGTCACGGATGATGCGCTCCACCGTCTTTCGCGCGCGCTCGAGATTCGGCGGATCGGCCGTCAGCCAGCGCTGGCAGGCATGCGAGTTCGCCACGACGGCCGCCAGCGGCTGGTTGACCTCATGCGCGATGGATGCGGACAGCTCGGCGAGGCTCGCCGCCTGGCTGGCGCGCGAGAGGGTCTCTCGGGCCAGGCGCAGCTCCTCCTGCGCGCGCAGCTCGTCTTCGATCTCGATGGAAGCGATATACCATTGCACGATCGTGCCATCCGCATCGCGCAATGGCTGGGCGCGCGCCTCGATCCACGGATAGAGGCCGTGCTTGTCGAGCCGGCGGAACCGGTTCACGAAAGGCCGTCCGCTCGCAAAGCCGTCCAATGCCTTCCGGAGCATTCTCGGAAGGTCTTCAGGGTGGGCCAGGTGCCGAGCCAGCGCCTCGAAATCCTCGATGTGCTCCGGCGGCGCGCCGACCTGCTCCAGATACCGCTTGCTGGCGGAGGCGATCTTGCCCGTGGGGCCGAAGCTCAGGATGTTGACGGGCACGGCGTCGATCATCTGCTGCAGCTGCCGAGTGCTGTTCCGCAACGCTTCCTCGATGCGCAACTGGTCGTCGATGTCGTGCGACAGGCCGTACCACTGGAGAATGCACCCGCTCTCGTCCCGCAGCGGCTCCGCACGGCCCGACATCCAGCGATAGATCCCGTCCGCACGGCGCAGGCGATAGGTCAGGGAGAAGCTCTCGCCGGTGGCGATGGAGCGGTCGAGCGCCTCCCTCAGCCGGGCGGCATCATCGGGATGGACGAACGCCGCTATGGCGGCCGCCAGCCCGCTCATGCCCGGCTTGTCGTAGTCCCCGACGTCCAGGCCCAGGAACTCGATCATGCGCTTGCTGAAGAAGACCGGCTCACCCTCCGGATTCAACCGCCAGAGCAGGCTCGGAACCATGTCGACGAGCTGCGAGAACTCCCGTTCCCGGTTGCGCAAGGCCTCCTGCGCGTGCACCTCGTCGTCGATGTCGATGGAGATCGCGTACCATTGCACGATCGCTCCGCCCTGGTCCCGAAGCGGTTCCGCGCGGCCGTCGACCCAGCGGTACACGCCGTCCGACCGACGCATGCGATACTTCATGGAGTAGGGCTCGCCGGTGGCGAGGGAGTGCCGGACCGTCTCCAGCAGGCGAGCCGAATCTTCAGGATGGACAAGGGCTTGTATGGCTGCCGCCAGCCGGCTCGTCTCAGGCTTGTCCAGCTGCGCGATGTCGCTCAGGCCGAAGAAGTCCAGCAGCCGCTTGTTGAAGAAGATCGGTTCGCCTCGCGGCGTCAGGCGCCGGATCTGGACTGGCACCATGTCCACGAGCTGCGAAAGCTCGCGTTCCCGATCACGCAATGCTTGCTGCGCGCGCACCTCTTCGTCGATGTCGAGGGAAACACCGTACCACTGCACGACATCTCCGTTGTCATCGCGCCGCGGCTCCACCCGGCACTCCGCCCAGCGATAGGCGCCGTCCTTCTCGCGCCAGCGGAACCGCATCGCGGTGCCGCTGCCGGCTTCGAAGCACCCCCACAACGTGCGCTGCACCGCGGGGGCGTCTTCGGGATGGATCAGCTCCTGCAGCATTGTCTCGATGCGCGGCTCCGCGAGGGCTTCGGGGTTCGCGATGACGGAGCGGAGATGGTCCTGGTACCGCTTGTTGAAGTAGAGCGGCCCGCCCGTCGGCGCCACGCTCCAGATGCGGACCGGCACCGCGTCGATCATATCCTGCAGCTGCCGCTCGCTGCGCCGCACCGCCTCTTCGGCCTTCACCTGGTCGTCGATGTCGTGGCACAGGCCGTACCATTGGACGATGCGCCCGTCCTGGTCCCGCAACGGCTCGGCGCGGCTCGACATCCAGCGATGGACGCCGTCGTGGCGGCGCAGGCGGTACCGCATGGCGAAGACCTCGCCGGTGGCGAGGCAACGGCAGAGCGCGTTCCCGAAGGCTGCCGCGTCGTCCGGATGGACGGAGGCCTCGATCATCGCGGCCAGCCGGGTCATTCCCGGTCTGTCCGTGTCCGGCACGTCGAAGCCGAGGAAATCGACCATGCGCCTGTTGAAGAAGGTCGGCTCGCCGTCGGGAGTCAGGCGCCAAACATGGCTCGGGACCATGTCCACGAGCTGCGAGAGCTCGCGCTCCCGGTCACGCAAGTCCCTCACGCTTTGGCGCAGTCCAAGCACCGCCAGCTGATGCTGCCGGGATATGGCGGCCACGATGAGGGCCGACAATGCCGAGATCGCCAGGAAGAGCTGCAGCATGATCTGCTTGTGCTTCTGGGACTCGGGATCCCCGGCGAATTGGCTGGCGCCGGATATCGTGAATGCCGCAGTGATCAGGGCCAGGAGGATCAGGGTGAAGACTGCGCCTTTGAACTCGAAGCGCACGGCGGCCCAGAGCAGGGGCGGCATGATGATGTAGGCGAAGGCCAGATAGCCGCTCAAGGACAGCGCGGCGACACCGAGAAAGATCAGGCCCAAGACGGAGGCCTCCACCCATTGCGCGGCGGAGATCCGGGCCCTGGCGCGCCAGCTCTGGAGCACGACCAATGCCAGCGGCGTCACGATCAGGACCCCGGTGGCGTCCCCGATCCACCAGAGCGGCCAGGCCGTCGCGAAGGATTGCGACTGTATGCCGAACCACGCCAGTGTCGCGCTTCCCACCGTCGCGCTGATGATCGGCGCGATTCCGGCGCCCAGTACGATCAGAGCGAGGGCCTCCCGCATGGTTTCCAGCCGGACCGGCCGCCCGCAGGCCCGGTTCACCATCCATGCGCCGGCTGCCGCTTCGAGGGCGTTGCCGGCATAGATCAGCAAGGCGGCCGGCAGCGGACTGTGGAACCACAGGGCATTGCTGAGCAGCTCGGCCAGGCAGCCCGCGAGCACCCACCACGGCCAGCTGTATGCGGAGGCGAGGATCAGCGTGGCGATGAAAAGCCCGCTCGGCGGCCAGATGGAGATGCCTGTCCCGGGAATGATTGCGAGCGACTGGGCGAAGCCGCCGGCCAGTACATAGGCCGCAACAAACAATCCCAGGCGCAGGAATTGTGGACGGTGCGACCAGACACGCATCATCGGCTGCTCCTACGACAAGGAAGGCCTGGGATCAGCGCGTCATATAGCACCTGTCTTCGATATCCGGGCTGGCGGAAGTGTTGCCACACCCTACTCCGGCCGGCATCCGGCCGCACATCATGGAAATCCATATATTGCATTGAGGGCCGTCCCCCAAAGTAACGGTGGCGAAAATCGCGTCGTGAAGAAGAGCCACCTAAACCACGGGATAGTTACGAGGAGATCGCGGATCGGGCGACATGAAGGTCTAGCCGCCGCAACGAGGTCCGTTCGCTTGTCCAAGGTGCCCGTGATCGCAGTCGTCGATGATGATGGCGCCATGCGCGATGCGCTGTCGAAGCTCGTGCAGGGGATGGGCTTCGTCAGCCGCTCCTTCGATTGTGCGATGGCCTTCCTTGCCGACTTCGTGCCTGGACGGTTCGACTGCCTCATTGCCGATATGCGGATGCCGGGGATGGGCGGCCTCGAGCTGCAGCGCCGGTTGCGCGCGCTCGGCTCGACCATGCCCATGGTGATGATCACCTCGGCGCCCGATCCGGCGGGCCGGGCGCGCGCCCTGGACGGCGGCGCCCGCGCCTATCTGGTCAAGCCGGTGGATGACGGCGTGCTGCTCGATCACCTCAGGGCGGCATTGGGCCGGGGCGGCGGGGCCGGTGATCGGGGCGCAGGAGGCGAGCCCGCGGTGGTTCACATGGACGCGACTTTTCCTGTCAACGACGACCCTGAAGCGGGGATCTTCCCAACCCCCGATGCTCGGCGTCATGCGACGGCGCTCTGGACGCTCGACACGGCGGGCGTCCGACAGTTCATGACGTCCCGGATGACGGGTGGCGAGTTGTGCCGGGCGGATTGGGTGGGGGAAGTGCTGGGCCGCAGCCTCGTCATGGATCTCGATGAACAGGGCGTGCACCTGCTGGGCGGTTTCGGCGGCCGCGACGGGATGATCGGCCGACCCGTCGCGGAATTCTGGCCGCCCGAGAGCAGGGCCGATCTGGCCGAGATGATCGCCGAAGTCGCGACGGACCGATCACCTCGCGCGAAGCGGACACGCCAGATCGGCTCCCTGCTGCTGCGCAATCCGGTGGTCACGGTCTCGCGCCTGCATGACGGCGGCACCGGCATCATGCTCGTGACGGTGGCGGGCCCGGTGCGTGACCTTCGATCCTATTGGGCGGTGCGGGCGAGCGAGGAGCGGTACCGCAAACTCTTCCACCACATGCCCGATCCGCTCCTGCGGATCGACGCGACGGCGATGGTGCCGGTCTTCGCGCGGCTGAAGGCCGAGGGCATCTACGACCTCGGTCGCTACCTGGACGATCATCCGGAGGTGCTGAAGCTGGCGAAGCAAAGCGTGCGGGTCACGGAGATCAATCCCAGCGCGGCCGCACTGTTCGGGGCGACCAGGGCGGCGGATCTGATCGGGCCGGCGGGCTACCTGTTCGAAGCGTCCCCGGAAACGCCGCGGCGGATCATGATCGCGCATTTCGAGGGGCGCCGCAGCCATGCCGAGCTGATGAAGCTCCGCAGGCTCGATGGCCGGCTGCGCGACGTCCAGTTCACGGTGACCTATCCGACGCCGCCGGACCTGCCGGATGTCACGGTCATCAGCCTCGACGACATCACCGACCGGCTCCGCACCGAGGCGCAGCTGCGCCAGCTTCAGGCCGACTTCACGCGCGCGGCCCGGATCTCGACCCTCGGCGAGCTCGCCACCTCGATCGCGCATGAGGTGAACCAGCCGTTGGCCGCCATCTTCACCAACGCGGAGACCAGCCTGCGCTGGCTGTCGCGCGACGAGCCGAACCTGGCGAAGGTGGTCCAGCTGACGACCCGGATCGTGGATAGCGCCCGCCACGCCAACGACATTGTCCAGCGGATCCGGGCGATAACGGCCAGGCAAGCGCCGGAATGGTGCCCCCTGGATCTGAACGAGGTGGTCGACCAGGCGCTGCCGGTCCTCCGCCATGACGTCGAGACCCGCTCGATCCGGCTATCGACGAGGCTCGGCCTCGGCCTGCCCCGCGTGATCGGAGACCGGGTCCAGCTGCAGCAGGTGATCGTCAACCTGCTGGTCAACAGCATCCAGGCCATTGGGCAGGCCGGCGCCAAGGACGGTCATATAGACCTGAGCACCGGGCTCGGTCCCGGAGGGGAGGTCGTTTTCGCGATCCGGGATGACGGGCCCGGCATCCTGGAGAAAGACCTCGATCGCGTCTTCGAAAGCTTCTTCACCACCAGGGAGGACGGCATGGGCCTCGGCCTCGCCATCTGCCAGTCGATCATGGCGGCGCATGGCGGCGGCATCGCCGCCTCGAACCGCCCGGACGGCGGCGCATGCTTCCGGCTCTGGCTTCCCGCCGAGCCCGCGAGGGGACGGGGCTAGCAGGGGACGGGGGCGGCGACAGGCATGGCGCCGCGGAGCGAGGCGTGCCGGCACGCCTCGGGCTGCCCGCGCAGAAAGGCCAGGAGGTCTGCGTTGAGCCGGTCGGCATGGGTGAACATCAGGCCATGCGGCGCCCCGGGATAGTAGATCTCCGCGGCGTCCCTGATCAGCCGCGCCGCCTTGCGTGCCGAGTCCATCGCCGGCACGATCTGGTCGTCCTCGCCATGCAGGATCAGCGTCGGGATGTCGAAGGACCGGAGATCCTCGGTGAAGTCGGTCTCGGAGAAGGCCTCCACGCAGTCATGGGCGTTCTTCAGGCCCGTCTGCATGCTCCACAGCCAGAACTGGTCGAGCATTCCCTGCGACACGGCCGCGCCGGGCCGGTTCGCGCCATAATAATGCGGCGCCAGGTCCCGGTAGAACTGCGAGCGGTCGCGGATCAGACCGGCGCGGATGCCGTCGAGGACATGCATCGGCAGCCCCAGCGGATTGGCCGATGTCTGGAGCATGAGCGGCGGCACGGCGGAAAGCAGCACCGCCTTGGCAACACGGCCGGTGCCGTGCCGGCCGATGTAGCGGGCGACCTCGCCGCCGCCGGTGCAGTGGCCGACCAGCGCAATATCGCGCAGGTCGAGCGCCTCGATCACCGCCGCGAGATCGTCGGCGTAGGTCTCCATGTCGTTGCCGCCGGAGGTCTGGGTCGAGCGGCCGTGGCCGCGGCGGTCATGCGCGACGACGCGGAACCCGTTTCGCGCCAGGAACAGCATCTGCCCGCCCCACGCATCGGCGTTCAATGGCCAGCCATGCGAGAGGACGACAGCCGGCCCGTCGCCCCAATCCTTGAAATGGATCTCGCATCCGTCCCGGGTGGTGATCGTCGGCATCGGGAAAGTCTCCTCACGTGAAGCGGGCGGGCCGGCCCGCCCCGCTCGGGACGCTATGAGTTGAGGCGGCCCGCCGTCGATCCGCCGAAGGCTCGATCCGTCCTATCCCGAGGCGGAGACATACTCGGCGGAAGGCGGAGATCCGGGGACGATCGCGTTCAGGGCGTCCTGTGCCCGATCACTGGCGGCCCCCGCAGTCCTCGACAGGCCGGCCTCTCCCCATGGAGGGGATGACCCATCCTTCGGTGTGCCGGATTGCCGGTCGGCACAATGGTGGAGCGGCCCCGGATCCACCATCCTTGCTCTCGTTTCCAGGCGCCGCGCGCCCTCCAGGGACGCCGCCTGACCATCCGATTGCCGTTCTCTTCGAGGTGACACCGATGGATGCCGAGACCGTGCGGCGGACCGCCTTCGCCATGCCGCTGACCAGCCCGGCGTTTCCGCCCGGGCCGTACCGCTTTGTCGACCGCCAGTACTTCATCATCCGCTACCGCACCGACCCGGAGGCGCTGCGCCGGGTGGTGCCGGAGCCGCTGGAGATCGTCGAGCCGGTGGTGAACTACGAGTTCATCCGCATGCCGGATTCGACCGGCTTCGGCGACTACACCGAGAGCGGCCAGGTGATCCCAGTGCGCTGGCAGGGCCAGCTGGGCGGCTACACCCACCAGATGTTCCTGAACGACCATCCGCCGATCGCCGGCGGGCGCGAGCTGTGGGGCTTCCCCAAGAAGCTGGCCCAGCCGACCCTGGCGGTGGAGACCGACACGCTGGTCGGCACGCTGAACTACGGCTCGATCCGCATCGCCACCGGCACCATGGGCTACAAGCATCGCGCCCTGGACCTTGCCGCCGAGGCCAAGGGGC
>JAEKLZ010000258.1 GCA_019508225.1 Inquilinus limosus
GCCGCTGCCCTTCGTCTCCGGCCAGGACGCCGAGGTCCCGTCGGTCAAGTCGATCCTCGCCGGCGAACAGTACTCGACCGTGTTCAAGGACACCCGCGACCTCGCCAAGGTCACCGTCGACATGATCGACGCCGTGATGTCGGGCAAGGAGCCCCAGGTCAACGACACCAAGACCTACAACAACGGGGTCAAGGTGGTGCCGTCCTACCTGCTGACGCCGGTGCCGGTGACCAAGGACAACGTCCAGAAGGTGCTGGTCGACAGCGGCTACTACAAAGCCGACCAGCTGAAGTAACCTGACGTGCCCCAGGGCCCCGTGCCTCCGGGCGCGGGGCCCTGATGTTGCGCCTGCCGCGGTCTCCGCGGCAGGTCGGCGCCCGTGGCGAGCGGAGCCCTGAGTGGATACAGTTAACCCCATGGTCGATACGATCCTGGAGATGCGGGGGATCACCAAGACGTTCCCGGGCGTGAAGGCGCTCAGCAACGTCAACCTCGCGGTCAAGCGCGGCGAGATCCATGCCGTCGTCGGCGAGAACGGCGCCGGCAAGTCGACGCTGATGAAGGTGCTGTCCGGCGTCTACCCCCATGGCTCCTATGAGGGCGAGATTCATTTCGAGGGGCAGGAACGGCAGTTCCGCTCGATCGCGGACAGCGAGCACGCCGCGGCAACGAGGTGGCGAAGCGCGGCGTCATCGACTGGAACGAGACGCTGACCCGGGCCCGGACGCTGCTGGCCAAGGTCGGGCTGAAGGAGAACCCGTCGACGCTGGTCACCAATATCGGCGTCGGCAAGCAGCAGCTGGTCGAGATCGCCAAGGCCTTGTCGAAGGAGGTCAAGCTCCTGATCCTCGATGAGCCGACGGCCAGCCTGAACGAGAGCGACAGCGATGCGCTGCTGGAGCTGCTGCTGGAGTTCAAGCGCCAGGGCATTTCCTCGATCCTGATTTCGCACAAGCTGAACGAGATCACCAAGGTCGCGGATTCGATCACCATCCTGCGCGACGGGGCGACCATCGAGACGCTGGATGCGCGGGGCGGCGAGGTCAATGAGGACCGCATCATCAAGGGCATGGTCGGCCGCGACCTGACCGACCGCTACCCCGAGCGCGAGCCGAAGCTGGGCGAGACCCTGCTCGAGGTGAAGGGCTGGAGCGTCTACCATCCGCTGCATGGCGACCGGCAGATGATCAAGGGCGTCGACCTGCATGTCCGCGCCGGCGAGGTGGTGGGCATCGCCGGGCTGATGGGGGCGGGGCGCACCGAATTTGCCATGAGCGTGTTCGGCAAGTCCTACGGCCAGAAGATCACCGGCACCGCCGCCATGCGGGGCAAGCCGGCCGACCTCGGCACCGTGCCCAAGGCCATCGCCGCCGGCCTGGCCTATGTCACCGAGGATCGCAAGTCGCTGGGCCTGGTGCTGATCGATTCGATCCAGCACAACATCCCGCTGGCCCATCTTCCCGGCGTGGCTCGCCGCGGCGTCATCGACGAGATGCGTGAGCTGGGTGTCGCCTTCGACTACCGGCGCAAGCTCAACATCCGGTCTTCCGGCGTGCAGCAGCGGACGGTCAACCTGTCCGGCGGCAACCAGCAGAAGGTGGTGCTGAGCAAGTGGCTGTTCGCGGGGCCCGAGGTGCTGATCCTCGACGAGCCGACCCGCGGCATCGACGTCGGCGCCAAATACGAGATCTACACCATCATCAACCAGCTGGTGGCGGCCGGGAAGGGCGTCATCATGATCTCGTCGGAAATGCCGGAGCTGCTGGGCATGTCCGACCGGATCTACGTCATGAACGAGGGCCGCTTCGTCGCCGAGATGCCGGCCAAGGAAGCCTCTCAGGAAAGCATCATGCGGGCGATCATGCGCTCGAAAGAACGGGCCTAGGGACCAAGGCAATGACCACCGAAACCACCGCCCTGCAAGGTCGGGCGAACAGCCGGATCGGCGAGTTCCTGAAGAACAACATCCGCGAATACGCGATGCTGCTGTCGCTGGTCGCGATCATGGTGTTCTTCCAGTTCGCCACCGACGGCCGGCTGTTCACGCCGCTGAACCTCAGCAACCTGATCCAGCAGAACGCCTACGTCATCGTGCTGGCCTTCGGCATGCTGCTGGTCATCGTCAGCGGCCATATCGACCTGTCGGTCGGCTCGATCGCCGGCTTCGTCGGCGCGGTCGGCGGCGCCATGATGGTGTGGCAGGGCATCGACCCCTGGCTCTCCGCCATCGCCTGCCTGGCGCTGGGCGCGGTGATCGGGGCCGCCCAGGGCTATTTCATCGCCTACCGCAAGATCCCGTCCTTCATCGTCACCCTGGCGGGGATGCTGGCCTTCCGCGGCCTCTGCATCATGGTGCTGAACGGCGAGCGCGCCGGGCCGGTGCCGGTCGAGTTCCAGAAGATGTCCTCGGGCTTCATCGCCGAGCCGTTCGGCTCGGTGCCGGAGCTGTTCACCGGCAACGGCAAGGTCTGGATCACCACGCTGCTGATCAGCCTGGCCGTGCCGCTGATCCTGGTCTGGTTCAACGTCAAGACCCGCCGCAACGAGATCCAGCACGGGGTCGAGCAGGAACCGCTGCTGTTCTTCGTCATCAAGAACGTGGCGACGGTGGTGGCGCTGGCCGGGCTTGGCTACCTGCTGGCCACCTATAACGGCCTGCCCAACATCCTGATCCTGATGGGCGTGCTGGTGGTGCTCTACGCCTTCGTCACCACCCGCACCACGCTCGGCCGCCGCATCTACGCGGTCGGCGGCAACGAGAAGGCGGCCAAGCTGTCCGGCATCAACACCGAGCGGCTGGTGTTCCTGACCTTCATCAACATGGGGGTGCTGGCGGCGCTGGCCGGGCTGATCACCACGGCGCGCCTGACCTCGGCGGTGCCGCAGGCCGGCAACCAGTTCGAGCTCGACGCCATCGCCGCCTGCTTCATCGGCGGCGCCTCGGCCTCGGGCGGCGTCGGCAAGATCACCGGCGTGGTGATCGGCGCGTTCATCATGGGCGTGATGAACAACGGCATGTCGATCCTCGGCCTCGGCATCGACCTGCAGATGGTGATCAAGGGCCTGGTGCTGCTCGCCGCCGTCGCCTTCGACGTCTACAACAAGAACAAGGTCGGCTGAGGCCGAAATCCGTAGGTTGGGTTCGCGCTGGCGAACCCAACATCGGCCAGTCGGAGCGTTGCAGTGTTGGGTTCGCGAACGCGAACCCAACCTACGAAGGCATGAGCTATCCCCACCAGCGGTGGAAATGGTGCAGTGGCCCATGGCCGCCGCCGACGGACAGGCGGTCGGCGGCGGCCAGCGCTCCGGTCAGGTAGGTCTTCGCCTCGCGCACCGCCGTTTCCAGGTCCGGCCGCTGCGGCAGCAGGGCGGCGATCGCGGCGGACAGGGTGCAGCCGGTGCCATGGGTATTGCGGGTGGCGATGCGCGGCGCCGCCAGGGTCAAGGACCCGGTCGCCGAGAGCAGCAGGTCCGGGCTCTCCGCCTCCTCCAGATGACCGCCCTTCAGCAGCACCGCCCGGGGGCCGAGCGCCAGCAGCGCCGCGGCGATCTCCGGCATCTCGTCCCGGCGCTCGGCCGGCGCGCGGCCCAGCAGGTCGGCGGCTTCCGGCAGGTTCGGGGTGACCACCATGGCCAACGGCAGCAGCTCCTCGCGCAGCGCTGCCACGGCGTCGGGGGCCAGCAGCCGGTCGCCGCTCTTCGCCACCATCACCGGGTCGACCACGATTCGGGTCAGCCCGTGCCGGCGCAGCGCATCGGCCACCACGCGCACGATCTCGCCGGTCGCCAGCATGCCGATCTTGACCGCGTCGATCCGGACATCGGCCAGCAGGCAGTCGATCTGCCTGGCGACGAAGGCCGGCGGCACCAGCTCCACCGCCTGCACCCCGCGGGTGTTCTGGGCGACCAGGGCGGTGATCACCGCGCAGCCATAGGCGCCGAGGGCCGAGAAGGCCTTCAGATCGGCCTGGATGCCGGCGCCGCCGGAGGGGTCGGTGCCGGCGATGGTCAGGACGTTGGGGATCATCGCGCCCGTCCTTCGGCCACCGCCGCGGCGATGGCCCGGGCCGCGGCCTCCGGATCGGCCGCGGCGCAGATCGCCGAGACCACGGCGACGCCATCGGCCCCGGCCGCGATCACATCGGCCGTCCGGGCCGCGTCGATGCCGCCGATGCCGACCACGGGCAGCGGCGCCAGCCGGCGCAGGGCCCGGAACCCGTCGACCCCGATTGCCGGCCGCGCCTCGGCCTTGGTGGTGGTGGTGAAGACCGGGCCGATGCCGGCGTAGTCGGCGATTGCGGTGTCGACCGCCCGTGCCTCGGCCGAGTCATGCACGGTGACGCCGACGATGCGGCTGGGCCCCAGCAGGCGCCGCGCCGTCGCCGCCGGCATGTCGCGGTCGCCGAGATGGATGCCATCCGCCCCCACGGCCAGGGCCACGTCGACCCGGTCGTTGATCACCAGCTTCACGCCATGCGGCCCCAGCGCCGCCTGCAGCGCCCCAGCCGCGGCGATCAGCTCGCGGGTGGTGGCGTCGGGGTCGCGCAGCTGCACGATGGTGACGCCGCCTCGGACCGCCGCCGCGGCCACGGCGGCGACACCGCGCGGCCCGCTCAGCCGCGTGTCGGTGACGAGATAGACCGACAGGTCGAAGCGCCGCCTCGGTTCCGGTGCCGCAACAGCCATTCCGCTCCTCCTCCAATGGAGAGAGCGGTCTGCGATCGATCCTGAGGATCCGGCGCCCGATCGGGCATCGCGTGACGGCTCCCTTCGCTGGCATGACCCAGATCAGGTTCGACGGGTATGATCTCAGCCCGTTTCCAGGCACCCCGTGTCACTTCCGGGCCCAGGCTCGCAAGCCGGGAAGGCCGGTGTCAAACGGAAAGGGCCCGGCCGTCGCCGGCCGGGCCCTCCGCACTCTGTCCCGGATCCGATCAGCCCGGGAACGTATAGGCGGTCTTGACCACGGTGTAGAACTCCGCGGCGTAGCGGCCCTGCTCGCGCGGGCCGTAGCTGGAGCCCTTCCGGCCGCCGAACGGCACGTGATAGTCCACGCCGGCGGTCGGCAGGTTCACCATCACCATGCCGGCCTGGCTGGCCCGCTTGAAGTGGCTGGCATGCTTCAGGCTCGAGGTGGCGATGCCGGCGGACAGGCCGAACTCGGTGTCGTTCGCCGTGGCCAGCGCCTGCTCGTAATCCTTGACCCGGATCACCGAGGCGACCGGCCCGAAGATCTCCTCGCGGTTGATCCGCATGTCGCTGGTGGTCTCGGTGAACAGCGCCGGGGACAGGTAGAAGCCCTCGGTCTCGCGGTTCAGCCGCTCGCCGCCGAACGCCAGCTTGGCGCCTTCCTTGACGCCGATGTCGATGTAGGACAGGTCCTGGTCCAGCTGGCTCTGGTCCACCACCGGGCCCATCTCGGTGCCCTGCTTCAGCGCGTTGTCGACCTTCAGCGCCTTCAGCTTCTCGGTCATCGCCGCGACGAAGCGATCGTGGATGCCCTCGGTCACGATCAGCCGCGACGAGGCGGTGCAGCGCTGGCCGGTGGAGAAGAAGGCGCTGTTGGTGGCGGCCCCAACGGCGGTGTTCAGGTCCGCGTCGTCGAGGATGACCATCGGGTTCTTGCCGCCCATCTCGAGCTGTACCTTCTTGCCGCCCTCGGCGCAGCGTACGGCGATGCCGCGGCCGGTGGCCACCGAGCCGGTGAAGGTGATGGCGTCGACATCCTTGCTGGCGACGAAGGCCTCGCCGACCACCGAGCCGCGGCCCATCACCAGGTTGAACACGCCGGCCGGCACGCCCGAATCGACGATGATCTGCGACAGGGCCCAGGCGCTGCCCGGTACCAGGTCGGCCGGCTTGAACACGACGCAGTTGCCGTAGGCCAGGGCCGGGGCCAACTTCCAGGCCGGGATCGCGATCGGGAAGTTCCAGGGCGTGATCAGGCCGATGACGCCGATCGGCTCACGCGTGATCTCGACATCGATGCCAGGGCGGACCGAGGCCAGCTTCTCGCCCTGGATGCGTAGCACCTCGCCGGCGAAGAACTTGAAGATCTGGCCGGCGCGGGCGGCCTCGCCGATGCCCTCGGGCAGGGTCTTGCCCTCCTCGCGCGACAGCAGGCGGCCCAGCTCTTCCTTCCGCGCCAGGATGGTGTTGCCGATCTTGTCGAGCAGGTCGTGCCGCTCCTGCAGCGTGGTCATCGACCATTTCGGGAAGGCGGCGCGGGCCGCGGCGATCGCCTGCTCCGCCTGGGCGCGGTCGGCGCGGGCGTATTCGCCGACCACGTCCGACAGGTCCGACGGGTTCACGTTCTTCGCCGCGTCCGGGCCTTCGACCCAGGAGCCGGCGATGTAGTTGGCGTGGACGCTCATCTGGTTTCCTCTTCTCGACCTATTGTCGGATGAATGATGACGGAATAGGGCCCGCGGCCTTCCGATGCAACAGGGCTATGGCGTGTCGTCTTCCCCTGGACTGTCGGAAAGGACGGGCGGCATCTCGGCCTCCGGCGCGTCGAGCTCCAGGATCGGCGCGGCCTTGTCCATCGGCAGCTCCTCGACCTCGCGCAGCTTGCGGTGGATGGCGCGGCTGCGGACGCCGATCTGGTGGATCACGTTCTGGCCCTCCTGCAGCTTCTTGCCGACCTTGTCCATCAGCTCGCCATAGGTGCGGAACTCGGTCTTCACCGCGCCCAGCACCTGCCAGATCTCGGCCGATTTCTCCCGGATCGCCAGGGTGCGGAAGCCCATGCGCAGGCTGGACAGGAAGGCGCCCAGCGTGGTCGGGCCCAGGATGGTGACGCGGTGCTGCTCGCGGATCGATTCGCGCAGGCCCGGGCGGCGCAGGATCTCGGCGAACAGCCCTTCGGTCGGCACGAACAGCACGGCGAAATCGGTCGTGGTCGGCGGGCAGATGTATTTGGTGGCGATCTTCTTCGCCTCGTCCCGGATCCGCCGTTCGAGCTGCCTGCCGGCGGCATCGACCGCCAGGGCGTCGCCGGCCTCCACCGCCAGGATCAGCCGCTCGTAATCCTCCTGCGGGAACTTGCTGTCGACCGGCAGCAGCACGCCCTCGGGCAGGCGGATGGCGAACTCCACCGTCTCGGCGCTGTCCGGCCGCGGCCGGGCGTTGCGCACCAGCTGGTCCTCGGTCAGCACCTGCGCCAGCAGGGCGTCCAGCTGCTCCTCGCCGAAGGTACCGCGGGTCTTCACCCCGGACAGCATCTTCTTCAGGTCGCCGACGCCGCCGGCCAGCACCTGCATCTCGCCCAGGCCCTGATGCACCCGCTCCAGCCGCTCGCTGACGGTCTGGAACTGGGTCTGCAGCCGTGCTTCCAGCGTCGCCTGCAGCTTCTCGTCGACCGTGGCGCGCATCTGCTCCAGCTTCGCCTCGTTCTCCTTGCGCAGCGACTGCAGGTTCAGGTCCATGGTCTCGCGCAGCCGGTTCTGGCTCTGCGCCATCGATTCGGACAGGGTCTGCAGCCGGGCGGCAACGGTGTCGAGGCGGGTCTGCTGGGTCTCGCCGATCGCCTTCATGGCGCCGACCAGGGTCGCGCCTGTGTTCTGCAGCGACGATGCGATCTCCTGCCGCTGCCGGCTGTCCCGTGCCTCGGCCGAGGCATCGGCCCGCCGCTCCGCCGTCTGCAGCGCCTGCTCAACCCGGGCCAGGTCGCGGCGCAGATCCTCGATCGCGCCGCTCAGGGGCGCCAGGTCCAGCTTGGGCCGGCGGAACAGGGCCACCAGCAGGGTCAGCAGCGCCACCAGGAGGATGACGAGGCCGAGGATGCGGAGATCGATCTGGCCGAGCAGCGTGGCGATGTCTGAGGTCATGGACTCATCCGGTGGCGGGACGGGCAGAACACTCCAGACCGCTCACCCGCGCAAGACGCTTCGGCCGGCGAAGATGGCGCGGCCGCCCAGCGCCTCCTCGACCCGCAGCGCCGCGTTCCACTTCGCCATCCGCTCCGACCGGGCGAACGACCCGACCTTCAGCTGGCCGACGCCCCAGCCGACCACGAGGTCGACGATGGTGGTGTCCTCGCTTTCGCCCGAGCGGGCGGAGACGATGCCGCCGAGCCCGGACGCCCGGGCCGCGTCCCAGGCCGCCTTCGCCTCGGTCAGCGTGCCGCGCTGGTTCGGCTTGATCAGCACGGTGGTGCAGGCCTGGGCCACGGCGGCGTCGCGCACCCGCGCCGCGTCGGTGACCAGGAAGTCGTCGCCGACCACCTGCACCCGGTCGCCGATCGCGGCGGTGATGGCGCGGAAGCCGGCGGCGTCATCCTCCGCCACCGGGTCCTCGACCGAGACGATCGGCCAGCGCCGGGTCCAGCCGGCGACCAGCTCGACCATCTCGCCGGTGTCGAGGTCCCGCCCCTCGAAGCGGTAGCGGCCGTGGCGGCCGAACTCCGAGGCGGCGACGTCCAGCGCGATCGCCACCTCCTCGCCCGGGCGCCGGCCGGCGCGCTCGATGGCGCGGACCAGCATGTCCAGCGCCTCGGCCGCGTCGGCGAAGTCGGGCCAGAAGCCGCCTTCGTCGGCGACGCCGTACAGCTTGCCGGCATCCGCCATCAGCGACCCGGCGGCGCGGTAGACCTCGGCGGTCCAGTCCAGCGCCTCGGCGAAGCTGCCGGCGCCGGGGCAAACCACCATGAAATCCTGCAGGTCCAGCCGCCGCCCGGCATGGGCGCCGCCGCCGAAGATCTGGATCTCGGGCAGGGGCAGCAGGGTGGCCTCGTCGCCGCCCAGATGGCGCCACAGCGGCAGGCCGGCGGCCGCAGCGGCGGCATGGGCGGCGGCCATCGACACGGCGAGGGTGGCGTTGCCGCCCAGCCGGGACTTGTCCGGCGTGCCGTCCAGCGCGATCAGCACCCGGTCCAGCCCCGCCTGGTCGGCAGCGTCGAAGCCGGTCAGGGCCTGGACGATCTCGCCGTTCACCGCGGCGACCGCGGCCTGAACGTCGAAGCCACCGAAGGCGGTGCCGCCGTCGCGCCGGTCCAGCGCCTCGCCGGAGCCGGTGGAGGCGCCGGCCGGGGCGATGGCGCGGCCCGCGGCGCCGCCCTCCAGCCGGATCTCGGCCTCGACCGTCGGCCGCCCGCGACTGTCCCAAACGCGCCGGCCACGGATCCCGGCGATGGTAGTGCGGGTCATGGTCGTTCACCTTCCTGGGCAGACGGAGCGCCGAAGGGATCCATCGTGAGAACACCGAGCGGCTCGAAGTGACGCAGGTTACGCGTGAGCAAGGTCAGATCCCGGGTCAACGCGATTGCGGCGATCGCGACATCGGGGAACCCAGGATGGCGGCCCACTGCGACAGCGGCATCGGCCAAGCTTCCGGCCATACGGGCGGCGGTCGTGTCGAAGGCGAGTATCCGATCTCCGTAGCCTGCGATCAGGCCGTCAAGCCAGATACCCAGATGCTCGGCCCGTGCGGTCCCGCCGGATCGCCGCAGCTTGCGGATTCCGGCTTCGATCTCGGCGATCGCGACTGTCGGGATGAACAGCCGATCGGCCTGCTCGCGCAGCCAACTGTCCTGCTGCTCCGGAATCGCTGGCTTACCCGGCGCAAGCGCCGAGATCACCGAGGTGTCGAAGAGATAGCCTCGGGTCACAGATCGGCCGCGCGCAAGGGAGTCTGGTCCCGGTCCACCTCCAACGGGCCTGGAAAGTCGAGCAGATAATCCGCCAGACTCGGCTTGTCGTCGCCATAGAGGCGGCGGCCGTCCCCGACCGGCACGACCATGGCGGCGGGCCGGCCATGCTTGGTGATGATCGTCGCCTCGCCGTGTTCGGCAGCCTCGACGATGGCGGACAGACCGGCTTTGGCATCGCGGAGATGAAGCGTCTTCATTGTGTCCCACCACTCGTGACTACATGTGGTCACACTAGGCGTTCGTACTCATGCTTTCAAGCGAAGCCGGTTACGAATCCAACTCCGCCGCCCATGCCGCCCGGACCTCCGCCAACGTCTCCGGCGGGTCCAGCAGCAGTGCCCGGGCCACGCGGCGCACCCGGTTCTTCTGCGTCTCGTCTGTCAGGTACTCGGCCGGCGACTTGCCGTCGACCCGGGCCAGGAACAGGCCGGGCAGCAGCCGGGCCGCGCGGGACTCGAAGGCGGCGGCCGGCTCCCAGTTCACCCCGGCGAGATAGGCGGCCGCCAACGCATCGAAGCAGGCCAGGAAATCCGGCGCCGAATCCGGTCGCCACAGCCCCTTCAGCAGCAGGTGGTTCAGGCAGAAGGCCAGGTCGAAGGCCGGGTCGCCCCACCAGGCGCATTCGGCGTCCAGGAACACCGGTCCGGCCGGCCCAACCAGGATGTTCTTGGGGCTGACATCGCCATGCACCAGGGCCAGCTTCATCGTGCGCGTGGTCTCGACCAGCGCGTGCAATGCCGCGGCACAATCCGGATGGGCGGCCGCGGTCGCCACCAGATAGGGCTCCAGCCGGATATCATAGAAGATGGCGTCGGTTGGGAACTCGGCGGCCAGGGCCGGGTCCGCCGCCGTAGCGGCATGGATGGCAACAAGGCGCCGCCCGACCTCGGCGGCGAAGGTGGAATCGGCGCGGCCGTCGCGAAGCTCGGCCTTCCACACCGGATGGTCTTCCGGCGCCAGATAGGCCATGGCCAGTGCGCCGGCCGCCTCGTCCTGGCCCAGGAGGTGCGGCACCACCGCCGGCACGATGCCGGCGGCGATCCGCATCCAGCGCGCCTCGTACAGGTTGCGCGCCACCGGCGCCCGCCAATCGGCGGCGACGCGCAGCTTGGCCAAGGCGCGTTTGACGCAGATCGGGCCCGTGGCCAGGTCGACCCGGAAGATGTCGGAGGAGACGCCGCCGGTCAGCGCGGTGAAGCGCGGCGTCTCGTCCGGCCCGGCCAACCCCATCCGGCGCAGCGCGGCGAGGAGGTCGGCGTCGACCATCGGGGCTGCCGGCTCAATAGGTCGCGCGGCCGCCCGACAGGTCGAAGACGGAGCCGGTGGTGAAGCTGTTCTCGGCCGAGCACAGCCAGGCCACCATCGACGCCGCCTCTTCGACCTTCAGGAAACGGGCACGGGGGATGCGCGACAGCATGTAGTCGATATGCTCCTGGCTGATCTGCTCCAGGATCCGGGTCTTGGCGGTGGCCGGGGTGATGCAGTTGACCGCGATGTCGTGGCCGGCCAGCTCCTTGCCCAGCGACTTGGTCAGGGCGATCACGCCCGACTTGGCGGCGGAATAGGCGCTGGCGTTGGGGTTGCCCTCCTTGCCGGCGATCGAGGACACGTTGACGATGCGGCCATAGTTGCGGGCGATCATGCCCGGCACCACCGCCCGGCAGCAGTAATAGACGGCGTTCAAATCCAGCTCGATCACCTGGCGCCAGGTGTCGATCGGATAGTCCCAGGTCTTCACCGAAGGCCCGGCAATGCCGGCATTGTTGATCAGGATGTCGATCCGGCCCTGGGCCTCGACAGCCGCGGCGACCGCTGCGGCGTCGGTGACGTCGATGGCGACGCCCGTGGCGCCGATCGTCTTGGCCGTCGCCTCGACCAGGGCCTGGTCGCGGTCCCACAGCACCACCTGGGCGCCGGAGGCGATGAAGCGCTCGGCGACCGCCCGGCCGATGCCCTGCGCCCCACCGGTGACCACGGCCAGCTTGCCGTCGAGATCGATCCTGTTCATCCGCGTTTCCTCATCGTCCGGCCCGCTTTGGGGCGGGGTTTGTCTATTCCTCTCCTTGTCATCCTCGGGCTTGACCCGAGGATCCAGGGGCGGCCAGAGCGGCTCTTCGTGGCCCCTGGATGCCCGGGTCAAGCCCGGGCATGACAGAAGAGGGAAGCGTTCACCCGATGCGCCCGAGCCTACAGCGCCCGGACCGTCACCGTCTCCTCCGCCGCGCGGGCGAGGGGATTGCGCAGGGCGCGGCCGAAGGCCTTGGCTTCGATCTCGAAACGGTCGCCCGGCTCCGGCTTGATGCCGTCGGTGACGCTCAGCGTCGCCGTGCCGAAGAAGTGCAGATGCACGTCGCCCGGCCGGCGGAACAGCGCGTATTTGAAGTGGTGGTGCTCCAGATTGGCGATCCAGTGGCTCATATTGGCCTCGCCGCTCAGGAACGGCTTCTCCCAGATCGTCTCGCCGCCGCGGGTGATGCGGCTGGTGCCGCGCACATCCTCCGGCAGCGGGCCGACCAGCAGCTCCGGCCCGACCGCGCATTGGCGCAGCTTGGAATGCGCCAGCAGCAGGTAGTTCTGGCGCTCGGTGATGTGGTCGGAGAACTCGTTGCCGATGGCGAAGCCGACGCGCCAGGGCGTGCCGTCCGGCCCGATCAGGTAGCAGCCGGTGATCTCCGGCTCCTCGCCGCCGTCCAGCGCAAAGGCCGGCATGGTCAGGGGCTGCTCGCCGGCGACCACGATCGAGCCGTCGCCCTTGTAGAACCATTCCGGCTGCACGCCCGGCTGGCCGCCGGCCGGCTTCCCGCCGGTCAGGCCGTCGCGGAACATCTTCATGCTGTCGGTCAGCTTCTCGGCCTCGCCGAGGTTCTTGTGCATCTGGTCGCGGGCGTCGGCGCTGCCGAGATGGGTCAGGCCGGTGCCGGTGACGATGCAATGCGCCGGATCGGGATGGTCCAGCGGCGGCAGCAGCCGGCCCTCGGCGATCACCGAATCATACGATTCCGTGCCGGCGCCCTCATCGGCCGCGACCAGCTCGGCGATCGACTTGCCCGACGCGATCGCCGCCTGGGCCAGGTCGTAGGTGGTGTCGAAGGCCGAGAGCAGCTTCAGGGCATCGCCGTTGCCGGTGATGCCGACGCGGCGCTCGCCGGTCTTGGTACGCAGTTGGATCAGGTTCATCGTCATCTCACAGTCCGTTCGCCCAGCCGGCATCGACCACGAAGGTCTGGCCGGTGCACATTGCGCTATCGTCCGCCGCCAGCCACAGGGTCATCTGCGCCAGGTGTACCGGCAGTACCTCGTCGGGGATGCACTGGCCTTTGCGGCGGTCCGCATCGGCCTCCGGCGTCAGCCACAGATCCTTCTGGCGCTGGGTGATGACCCAGCCCGGCATCACCGTGTTGACCCGGATGTGCTGCGGGCCCCAGTCGCGGGCCAGGCCGCGAGTCAGCCCCTCGACGCCGGCCTTGGCGGAGGTGTAGGCCGGCATGCCGCCCTGCTTCAGCCGCCAGGAGACCGAGCCGAAATTGATGATCGAGCCGCCGCCGGCGTCGCGCATCCCCGGCTGCACCGCCTGGGCGGCGAAGAACTGGTGGCGCAGGTTCACCGCCATGCGCTCGTCCCAATAATCGGGCTCGACCGTCTCCGGCGCGTGGCGCTGGTCGTGCGCGGCGTTGTTGACCAGGATCCGGATGGTCCCGACCGCCTTCTGCGCCTCGGCCACCGCGGCGCGCAGGTCGGCGATGTCGCGCAGGTCGCAATGCCGGTACTGCGGCACCTTCAGCCCCTCGGCCTTCAGCCGGTCGACCAGCGCGGTCGACGCCGTGTCATTGATGTCGACGAAGAACACCCGTGCCTGCTGGCGGCAGAAATGCTCGACGATGCTCTCGCCGATGCCGCTGCCGCCGCCGCTGACGAAGACGGGCTTGTCGCGCAGCGACGGGTAATTCGCGTATTCGGTCATGATGGTGTCTGCCTGATCGGGCTGTCTGGAATGGAGAAGGCCCGCCCTGGACGGGGCGGGCCGGAACGGGTCAATGGCTGTCGCGCGGCACGGCGTGGCCGCGGCAGCGCCCTTCATGGCCGGCTCCGGCGGCGACCAGCGCTTGCGCCGCTCCGCCAGCTCGGCCTCGGGCACGTCGAGATGCAGCCGCCGGTTGGCGACGTCCAGCTCGATCATGTCGCCGTCCTGCACCAGGGCCAGCGGGCCGCCGGCCGCCGCCTCCGGCGCCGTGTGCAGCACCACGGTGCCGTAGGCGGTGCCGCTCATCCGGGCGTCGGAGATGCGGACCATGTCGGAGATCCGGGTCGTCGACGCGGGCCTTGTAGTGCTCGATGCTCTCGAACACCACGGCCCGGCCGCGATGCTGCATCAGCTCCGGCGTGGCGGCGGAGGGCTTCAGCACGGCGCCGTCCGGCGCCAGGTTGCCCTTCAGCACGGTGATGCCGCCCTGCTTCACCAGCGCGTTGTCCCAGGGGCGGATCACCTCCGGGTTCCAGTTGGCGGCGTTCTGGACGTTCTCCCACATGGTCTTGCCGGTGACGGTCGGGGCGTCCTTGAACAGCATGCCGTTCTCGCCCAGCGCCCGGGTCACCGCCGGGATGCCGCCGGCATAGTAGAAATCCTCCATCAGGAAGCGGCCGGACGGCATCAGGTCGACCAGGGTCGGCACGTCGCGGCCGAACTCGTCCCAGTCCTTCAGGGTGAAGTCGACGCCGGTGCGGCCGGCCAGGGCCAGCAGATGGATGACGGCGTTGGTCGATCCGCCGATGGCGCCGTTGACGCGCACCGCGTTCAGGAAGGCCTCGCGGGTCAGGATCTTCGAGATGCGCAGATCCTCATGCACCATCTCGACGATGCGGCGGCCGGACATGTGGGCGATGACATAGCGGCGGGCGTCGACCGCGGGGATGGCGGCGCAGCCGGTCAGGCTGGTGCCCAGCGCCTCGGCCATCGAGTTCATGGTGCTGGCCGTGCCCATGGTCATGCAGTGCCCGGCGGAGCGCGACTGCGCCGCCTCGGCCTCCATGAACTGCTGCAGGCTCATCACCCCGGCCTTGACGTCGGCGTCGAACTGCCAGACGGCGGTGCCCGACCCGATGGTGCGGTCCTGGTAGCGGCCGTTCAGCATCGGGCCGCCGGAGACGACGAGCGCCGGGATGTCGCAGCTGGCCGCGCCCATCAGCAGCGACGGCGTGGTCTTGTCGCAGCCGGTCAGCAGGATGACGCCGTCGATCGGGTTGGCGCGGATCGCCTCCTCGACATCCATCGCCGCCAGGTTGCGGTACAGCATCGCCGTCGGCCGCAGGTTGGTCTCGCCGGTCGAGAACACCGGGAACTCCACCGGAAAGCCGCCCATCTCCCACACGCCGCGCTTCACATGCTCCGCCAGCTTGCGGAAATGGGCGTTGCAGGGGGTCAGCTCGGAGAAGGTCTGGCAGATGCCGATCACCGGGCGGCCGTCGAACACATGGTCCGGCAGGCCCTGGTTGCGCATCCAGCTGCGATGGATGAAGCCGTCCTTGTCGTAGTGCCCGAACCAGGCGGAGGAGCGGAGAGGCTTCCGGTTGTTGTTGCTGCTGCCGGCGTCGTCAGCCATCACGAGATCCTTGTGGCTAGGCTGTGGTCAGAGGGTCGGCTTGAAATGCGGCAGGGCCCGGTGCATGTCCCGCGCCGCGTCCTCGAGCAGGATCCGCATCGCCTGGCGCGCCTCCTCCGGCTGCCGCGCCAGGATGGCGTCGCGCACCGCGCGGTGCAGCGGCAGCGACACCTGCAGCGCCCCGGGCTCGTTGTTGGTGATGCGGAAGCTCGACGCCATCGCGGTCTCGATCAAGGCGCCCAGCGGCTGCAGGAACTCATTGTTCGACGCCGCCAGGATCGACTGGTGGAAGCGCAGGTCGGGCTCGACCGAGGCATCGCCGTCCGGCGCCGCCTCCATGTCGGCGAAGGCGCGGGTGATCGCCGTCCGTTGGCCGTCGTCGGCACGCTCCGCCGCCATCGCCGCGGCCGCCGGCTCGATCACCTGGCGGATCTCGAACAGGTCCTTGGCCAGGCGCTCCATCGGCTGGGTCGCGAACTGCCAGGCCAGCAAGTCCGGGTCCAGCATGTTCCACTCGCCGCGCGGCCGCACCCGGGTGCCGGTCTTGGGGCGGGATTCGACCAGTCCCTTGGCGGCCAGCACCTTGATCGCCTCGCGCAGCGCGGTGCGGCTGACCGAGAACTGGGTCGACAGGTCGGATTCGTTCGGCAGCACCGTGCCGGGCTGGATGTCGCCGCGCACGATGCGGGTGCCGATATCGTAGGCGATCTGGCCGTGCAGTGAGCGGCGCGAGAAGGTCTTGCTGCTGCCCTGCGTCTGGTCGGCGCGGGCGGCCGCGGCGGACTGCCGCTGCACCGGGCGCGACAGGATCCCCGCCGCCGCATCCGCATGCGCAGCCATCGCGATCGGTTTTCCGACTGGTCTGTCCGGGCCGGACATCTGTTCCCCTTTCCTGTGCCGGTCAGACGCAGCCGAAGCCGCCCGGGCGCCGCAGCGTCCCGGCTCCGCCGTATCCTGTCGGTCCGACGATCCGGTTCCGGCCGATGCGCAGGTTGGGGCTGGTCCCGGTGGCAGTGCCACGGACCATCCGCATGCCGTCCACGCGAACGACATTCTCTCCGCTCTTCTCGACCACGGCCTTTCCCCAGTGGTGCGATCTGGCTTGCCGATCGCACTCTTTGCTATTCATCATACAAATTGAGTATTGAGCCCTCGGCGGATCGGCGTCAAGCATTGCCGAAGAACGCTGCAGAGGCGGATGCCACGGGAGGATGGAATGGCGCTTGAGATCGTGCAACTGCGGGCCGGGGACAGCGGGGCCGACATCGTGCCGGCGATCGGCGGCGGCATCGCCGGCTGGTGGACCGGCTCGGGCCCGGACCGGCGCGACTGGCTGCGCCCGGCCACGCCGGCGGCGCTGGCGGCGGGCGACCCGCTCGGCCTCGGCAACTTCCCGCTGACCCCGTTCTCGAACCGGATCCGCGAGGGCCGCTTCCGCTTCCAGGGGCGGGAGGTGCAGCTGCCGCTGAACACCGGCGAGCGGCACCAGCTGCACGGCCATGGCTGGCAGCGGCCCTGGTCGGTGCTGGAGCGGTCGGCGACGCGCTGCGTGCTGGTCGACGACTATGCCGCCGATGCCTGGCCCTTCCCCTACCGGGCGCGGCAGGAGTTCACGCTGACCCCGGCCGGGTTCGACCTGCTGATCGCGGTCGAGAACACCGGCGACCGGCCGATGCCCGCCGGTCTGGGCCAGCATTTCTACTTCCCGCGCACGCCGCGGACGACGGTGACCGCCGGGATCGAGCGGATGTGGGTCAACGACGCCGAGGTGATGCCGCTGGATCTGGTCGAGCCGCCGCCGGAGAAGGATTTGCGCCGCGGTTTCGTGCCCGAGGCTGTGCGCACCGACAACAACTTCACCGGCTGGGACCACCGGGCGGTGATCGACTGGCCGGAGCGCCGCGCCCGGCTGGTGATGGAGGCCGACGCGCCGCTCGACTTCCTGGTCTGCTACGCGCCGGACGACCCTTATGTCTGCGTCGAGCCGGTGAGCAACGCCACCGACGCCTTCAACTTGGCCGAGGCCGGCCGCACCGACACCGGCATGGCGGTGCTGCAGCCGGGCGAAGTCCTGCGCGGGGTGGTGCGGCTGCGGCCGGAGGTGGTGGCGTAGCGAGACGCGTGGGTTGGGTTCGCCGAGGGCGAGCCCAACCTACCTCGAAGAATCAGTGTTGAATGCGGTGTCGGCCACAGATTCCGGTCGGCTAATTATCTTTCTCTTCCTTCCCGGTCCACCGGCGACTCGAAGGCCGCCGAGCTTCCCGGCGCACCTTACGGAACGCCGGGACACAAGGCTTTCTGCGGCTTTCCGGCGGGTGTAGAGACGGCGCCAATCCGTACCGCCCCGGTCCCCGGGGTGTCTGTCTGAAGGAGAGGCGTCATGACCAAGGTTCTGCTGCTCGGCGGCGGCAAGATCGGCACCTGCATCACCGCCCTGCTGACCGCCACCGGTGACTACCAGCTCACCGTCGGCGACCAGGACCAGGGCATGCTCGACCGGCTCGACGCCAATGTCGCCAAGCGCCAGCTGCGCTTCGACGACGCCCAGGCGCTGCGCGACGCGGTTTCCGGCCACGACGTGGTGATCTCGGCGGCGCCGTTCCACCTGACGCCGCTGATCGCCGAGGCGGCGAAGGACCGCGGCGCCCACTATTTCGACCTGACCGAGGACGTCGAGAGCACCCGCCAGGTCAAGGCCCTGGCCGAAGGCGCGAAGACCGCCTTCACCCCGCAATGCGGCCTGGCCCCGGGCTTCATCTCGATCGTCGGCTACGATCTGGCCAAGCGCTTCGACGAGCTGCACACCGTGCATATGCGCGTCGGCGCCCTGCCGGTCTATCCGTCGAACGCGCTGAAGTACAACCTGACCTGGTCGACCGACGGGCTGATCAACGAGTACTGCAACCCCTGCGAGGCGATCCATGAGGGCGAGCTGCGCGAGGTGCTGCCGCTCGAGGGCATGGAGCACATCTCGCTCGACGGTATCGACTACGAGGCGTTCAACACCTCGGGCGGCCTCGGCACGCTGTGCGAGACGCTGGACGGCAAGGTCAAGTTCCTGAACTACAAGACCGTGCGCTATCCGGGCCACCGCGACATCGTCAAGCTGCTGGTCAACGAGCTGCAGCTGGGCCAGCGCCGCGACATCCTGAAGGACGTGCTCGAGGCCTCGATCCCGATGACCAAGCAGGACGTGGTCCTGATCTTCGTCACCGCCTGGGGCAAGAAGGAAGGCCGCCTGATGCAGGAGACCTATGCCAAGAAGGTCTACGCCAAGGAGATCGGCGGCCAGCTGTGGAGCGCGATCCAGGTGACGACCGCGGCCGGCATCTGCGCCATGGTCGACCTGCACCGCGCTGGCCAGCTGCCGCAGCAGGGCTTCGTGCGGCAGGAGCAGGCGAACCTGTCCGACTTCCTGGCCAACCGCTTCGGCCAGCACTACGCATAAGAAGAACCGGGTTTAGGGAAGAAATGGGAAAGGGCGCAGCCGAAGCTGCGCCCTTTTCATTTGGCTCAGGGCGTTTGCAGCAATCGGTGCTGCAGCAGGCTCTGCATGTCGCGCCGTCCGTCGACAATGCAATGGACGACCATTGCGTCCTCGCGGACCCGATAGATGATACGATACGGCTTGTAGTGGGCCTCGCGAAACTGAGTCAGTCCGAGGGCGCGCAATTCCTTCGAGACGTTGCCGCGTGACGGCAGGGTTGCCAGCCGCTGGACCACATCGTTCAGGGATTGGAGGATGCGACGAGCGTTCTCCGCCGAATCGTGATCGGCGATGAAGTCGACGATGCTTTCGAGGTCCCGTTCCGCTTCCCGCAGCACGACGACCGGCAGGGACACCGGGATCAATCTTTGAGGCGCGCCTCGAGGCGGGCTTCCAGGTCGGCAAAGACGTCCTCGGCCGGCCGGAACTTGCCCGCTTCGTAGTCGCGCTCTCCCAGCGCCAGGATCTTCAGCAGCGCCAGCGTCTCCTGGGTCTGCTCGTAGCTGTCGATATCCTGCAGCACCGCCTTGGCCTCGCCGTTGACGGTGATGATGAACGGCTCCTGCCCCTCCTTCAGCCCCTGGATGACCTCCGGGGCATGGGCCTTCAGGTAGCTGATCGGCTTCACGCGGTCGGACAGCTTCATGGCGGCATTCTCCGGATCGGTCCGAATAAGGACTGAATTTAGACCGGATGCGATCTCTGGTAAAGCCGCCGGCTCACTCCCGCCCCAGCACCCGGTCGACGATCATGGTCGCGAGGCCGCTCGGGGTGAAGGATGCCTTCACCTTCTTGCGGTCATAGGCGGTGTCGACCCAGTCCCAGAAGGCGATCGGCTCACGCGCATTGGCCTCGGCATAGGCCTCGATGAAGCGGTCCAGCAGGCCGGTCGGCGACTTCTTGAAATGCAGGTAGCGCCAGTGCAGCTGCTTCAGCGCCTCGGCCGGGGGAAGGTTTCCCCGCGTCATCAGGATCAGGGCGGCCACCAGCCCCGCGCGGTCCGAGCCGGACTTGCAGTGGACGAGGATCGGGTATTCCGCCGTCTCCAGCGCCCGCTTGATCTGGTGCAGCACGCTGACCTTCGGCGCGTCGCGCGACTTGGTGGTGACATCGACCAGGGTGATGCCGTAACGGCGGCAGGCCTCGGCCTCGCGGCGGTAGGAGCCGCAGTCGCGCGGGCCGCGCAGGTTGATGATGGTGCGGATGCCGTCGCGCGCCATGCCGCGGATCTGGTAGGGCAGCGGCTGGCCGGACCGCCAGACGCCCGGCGCGATCTCGACCCGGGTGTTGACGAAGGTCCGGAACACGCAGTGGTCGACGATCCAGCTGTCGAGCGCGTCGGCCAGGCGGCCGCGGCCTTTTCGGGACTGGTCGGGAACGGCTTCGGTCATGTCCATATCGATGGCGCGGTCCGGAAAAGCGAAGCCCGGCGGCCGAGGCCGCCGGGCTGTCCGTCATGACGACGGTCCGTCAGTTGCGGTTGCCGAACAGCCGCAGCAGGAACAGGAACAGGTTCAGGAAGTTCAGGTACAGGGTCAGCGCGCCCCAGACCGCGGTCTTGGTCTCGACCTCCTGGCCCAGCCCCTCGGCATACTGCTCCTTCAGCCGCTGGGTGTCGTAGGCGATCAGGCCGGCGAAGATCAGCACGCCGAGCACGCTGATGACGAAGGCCAGGCCGCTCGAGGCCAGGAAGATGTTGACGATGCTGGCGATGACGATGCCGAACAGGCCCATGATCAGGAACGAGCCGAAGGCCGACAGGCTGCGCCGGGTGGTGTAGCCGTACAGGCTCA
>JAEKLZ010000370.1 GCA_019508225.1 Inquilinus limosus
TTCTGCTCCAGCGTCGCCCGGAAGCCGTTGTCGCGGCCGTTGGTGATGAAGTATTTGGCGTCGTGATAGATGAAGCCGACCGCGCCCTTGCCGCCCAGCGCGTCGTTCATCAGCCCGGCCGCGGCCGTGCCCATGCCGGCGATGTCGTCGGTGACGATGCCGACATAGTCCTTGCCGGCCGCGAAGCCCTGCACCGGGTTGCTCAGCAGCACGGTCGTGACGCCCTTGGCCACCGCCGGCTTCAGCGCCGCCGCACCCTGCACCGGATCGAGGATCAGGGTCAGGATGACGTCGGGCTGCAGCGCCATCGCGGTCTCGATGTCGTTGGCCTGCTTCGCCGGGTCGTATTGCGCGTCGGCGGTGGCGACGACCTCGATCCCCAGCTCGGCGAAGCGCGCCTTGGCGCCGGCGGTGACCGCATTCACCCAGTCGCCGCCGCCATGCCACAGCAGCGCCGCCTTGTGCCCGCCGGATTTCAGCGTGCCGATCTCGGCATCGCTCAGGCTCAGATCCTTGGCCGGGGTCGGCGCGCTGCCGTCCGGGCCGGGCAGGGGCGCCGACAGGTCCAGCGCCAGCCTGTCCTTGTAGAAGGGCTCTTCCGCCAGGCCGGTGGCGGCGGGGGCGAAGGCGGCCAGCAGCGCCGCCAGGGCCAGGGTGCGTCTCATCGTGCTTTCTCCCTGTTTCTTGTCCCGGTCTCGACCGCCGCGGCACCCCAGAAGGGGCGGGCGATCCGATCGGGTCGCCCCAACAATGCGGGATCGGCATAGCCTCGTCAATTAGGCGATCAATTTGACTTATAAATTTTCAGGGCATAGGTTCGACGGGCAGAGAGGGGAGCGCCATGCTGCTGAAGGCGACCAATATCGAGCGGGCCAAGCTGATCAACCTGTGGGTCGTGTTCGATGCGGTGCGCCTGCACGGGCCGCTGTCCCGGGCCGACATCGCCCGGCTGACCGGCCTGTCGAAGCAGACCGTCTCCAACCTCGCCGACGAGCTGTACGAGGCCGGGCTGCTGCGGCCGGAGGGGCGCAAGGTCGCCGGCGTCGGCAAGCCCTCGATCCAGCTGGCGATCAACCCGGATGGCGGCTGCACCATCGGGCTGCAGCTCGACCGCGGCCGGCTGGTGGCGGTGCTGGCCGACCTGTCGGGCCAGGTGCGCCGGCGCGCGGTGCAGCCGATCGACACGCCCGGCCCGGACCAGGCGGTGCCGCGGCTGCAGCAGCAGGTCGATGCCCTCGTCGCCGAGTCCGGCATCGCCCGCGACCGGCTGCTCGGCGTCGGGCTGGTGATGCCGGGGCCGTTCGAGGTCGAGGGGCTGGGCCCGACCAGCCTGCCCGGCTGGGACGGGCTGACCGTCGCCGCCGACCTGGAGGCCGCGATCGGCCTGCCGGTGTCGCTGGAGAACGACGCCACCGCCGCCGCCAGCGCCGAATGGCTGTACGGCGCGGCGCGGTCGCTCTCGACCTTCGTCTACGTCTTCCTCGGCATCGGCCTCGGCGCCGGCATGATGATCGACGGCCGGCCCTTCTCCGGCGCCGCCGGCAATGCCGGCGAGTTCGGCCATGTCATCGTCCGTCCCGGCGGCCTGCCCTGCGACTGCGGCAATCTCGGCTGCCTCGAGGCCTATCTGTCGCTCAACGCCGCCTTCCGCGACCTGGCGGGGCAGGGGCTGGCGCTGGAGTCGATCGAGGCGTTCGAGCGCGAGATCGCGCCGGACGATCCGCGGCTTGACGGCTGGCTCGACGCCGCCATCGAGCCGTTCCGGATCGGCCTCAACATGCTGGAGAACATCTTCGACCCGGAGGCGATCCTGCTCGGCGGCGACGCGCCCGACTGGCTGCTGGAGCGGCTGGCCGAGCGGGTGCAGCCGCTGTACCGCTCGCTCGGCTCCGGCCGGCGCCGGCGCTGGCCGCGGCTGATGCGGGCGACGCTGGGCCGCGACGCCGCCGCCCGCGGCGCCGCCGTCCTGCCGCTGTTCCGCACCCTGAACCCGAGCTACGTCCCGCTCGGCGCCGAGCCGCCGAAACCGGCCGCGCTGCGCCCCCGGATCAGCACCGCGGCGACGTAGGTCACGCCGGCCGACAGGTCTGTGCCACCGCCCCTCCCGGAAAGCACCAATTGGACTGCACCCCTGGACTGAGACAGAAGAATTAGGGCGACATGAGTGAATCGGTGACAGTGCGCTTAATGAATTCGGCGGCTGTACAGAGCGGAACCAAGCTCTCGCCGAACTGCGGAATTCACGCACCGTCACCGAATTTCAACGGAATTCTCTTGAAGCCTAGTGGGCTTGTTACATGGGGTTGGGCTCATTGAGCGCAATGACACGCACAGCCAGGCCTGCCAGTGTCTGGCCCGTCCACTGCCACTTGTTCGATAGATTGCCTGACATGATGGCAGTGTCTCCGGTATCTTTAATCACGGCTACGCCGTAATAGCCTCCGAACTGCAGATTGTCTTCCAGGTTTTCGGCGAACCACTCGACAGTATCCATTCCATTTCTGTCGGCCACTTCGGCACAGATGTTGCGAAAGTCATCTTCAGTCATCGGAAGTTCCTTCGAAGTTAAGATTCGCGCTGACGATAGAGATTTTCGTCGCGTAAAGATTGTGCACAAGAATTAAAGAATTGACAGGCGCGACCCGGTCAGGCCGCGCCTCGATTCTATATAAGTTTCAAGGCGGACTGCAGCAGGGTGAGACAGTCGTCATTCGACATGGTTCCTCGCGACCATTCCGCCAGGGCGCCGCCGACCATTTGATTGCCGAAGACAATCTTGACTGCCTGGTCGGTGCCCATTTCCACCGATTGGTCGAGCCAACCATGAATGAGCGAGGCAATCTGCTGAACCGTTGGATCCGGCATATCCATAGCGAGACTCCTCCAGATTTTGGGTCCGCAACCTTTGCGAGCGCATAGGCACTCATAGGTCGCCCGTTGCGAGTAACCTGGCGAAGGCTTTCATCGCCACCTGTCAACCATTGCAGCTGGACGCCTTGATTGGACTGCACCCCTGGGCTGAGGCCCCTCACACCCACTTCAGCGAGCTGTCCGGTCTTCGGGTCGGTGCGATAGCTGTACAGCGCCAGCTCGTCGATCAGGTGACGGCAGCGCGGATGCACCACGATGTCATGCGCCTTCAGGAACTCGACCCCGTCCTGCACCGACCCCGCCCCCTTGGTCGACGGCGTGATGCTGCCGAAGCCCTGGCGCTGCATGTAGCTGATCGTCTCCGGCCGGGCGCTGTCGGCGATGATCTGGCCGTGCCGCGACCCCGGCACGGTGTCGAACAGCGCCGGTGTCCGGTCGATCTCGCAGCCGACCTGATAGGCTTCGTGGTCGACGAACAGCGTCCGCCCGACGACGAAGCAGCGCAGCAGCACCGTCGGGTCGCGGGCGAATCCCCAGTCGGCGCCGAACAGGAATCGGGCATCGGCCGGCGTCTCGAACGCCTCCACCTTCCAGTTCTCGAACACCCGGGCCTCGCTGAAGGTGCGATAGCCACCGAGCCAGACATGCTGGTGCTTGTCCGGGTCGCGCGCCCGGTCCCACTCCATCTCCACCTTCAGCACCTCCGGGAAATGCGGGTTGTCGGCATGGCTCACCAGCACCAGCACCGAGCCGGGCGGCGGCGGCCCGGCGCGGAACAGCGCGTCCACCGGGTCGTCCTCCCGGGTCGGGTTCCACGAGAACCACAGCTCCGACCCCGGCTTGCGGATGGTCGGCCGCAGCAGGTCCAGGCTGCGGATCGACAGCGCCTGGGCCTCCTCGACCCAGGCGATGTCGTAGCCCTCGAGCGATTTGATCGACTCCGCCGTGTGGTTCTGCATGCCCTGGAAGATGATGCGGCCGCCGCCGGGCGTGAGGATCCGATCCGCCTGCACCGTGAAGGCCGGGCCCAGGCCCAGCGCCTGGATCTTGTCCTCGATCAGCCGCTTGACCGACTGGTCGAGCGACCGCTGCACCTCGCGGATGCACACCGCCCGCACCGGTGCCTTCTCGACGCAGCGCCGCACCAGCAGCTCGGCGAAGGCGTGCGACTTGCCGGAGCCGCGGCCGCCATAGGCGCCCTTGTAGCGGGACGGCTCCAGCAGCGGGCCGAAGGCGGGGGGCAGATTGGGCGGGGGCAGGGCGGCCGGCGCGTCCTCTCCGTCCAGCCCCCGGCCGCCGCGGAACTCCCGATACGCCTGGTCCAGCCGCAGCCATCCGGCCGCGGCGCGGCCGTCCTCCGGGCGCGGCCGGGCCCTGGCCGCGTCGGTCAGCCGGCGCACCGTTCTCGGGCCGGGCTCTCCCCGCCGCCGCCGCCCGGCCGCCGCCGCGAAGCACAGGATCAGGGCCTCGGGCCGCTTCGGCATCGCCCGGCTCCGCCCGCCGGCATTGCCGCGATCGAAGCGGGCGAAGATGGCCGCCGCCCGCGCGCCGCCGCGCAGCCGCCCGGCGAGGCCGATCCAGCCCCGCTTGCGTCGCCTCATGGTCTCCCGCATTCCGACCTCGCACGAAAAAGCCCGCCGCGGCGGGGCCGGGCGGGCGCAACTCTTCGACTCTGCCGCAATTGTGCGGCTCGACGCGGCATCATGTCAAGAACAAATACGGAACATGCGCGGGCGCCTGCTCTTCCGCCCTGCGGATGTTCCATGGCGGCCGATGCCTGCCGGCGATCGACAGCAGTGTCCGGTGATACCATCCCGAACCGCAAGATCGGTCGAGCGCGTGACGGCCCCGGGCGCCTAGCTGGTGTCGCCACGAGGGAAGGGACGATGAAAGCGGCGCTTCAGAACTATCACGCCCGGATGCAGCGGGTGCTGGACTATATCGACCGGCATCTCGACGGCGACCTGGACCTGGATACGGTGAGCCGGGTTGCCGCCTTCTCGAAATTCCATTTCCACCGGCAGTTTTCGACGACCTTCGGGCTGTCCGTGCATCGCTATGTCCAGCTCGCCCGCATGAAGCAGGCGTCGCACCGGCTGGCCGCGGCGGACGCCCGGAGCGTCACCGAGATCGCGATGGATGCGGGCTACGATGCACCGGATGCCTTCGCCCGCGCGTTTCGGCGGCGCTTGGGGCAATCGCCGTCGTCGTTCCGGAAATCTCCCGACTGGGAGCCGTGGCTTGCGGCCTTCGGGCCTCTCGACACTGCGAGGAGCAAGCTCATGCAGATCACCTTTACCCCCGACGACGTGACGATCCGCGACGTGCCCCCGACGCCGGTGGCGATCATGGAGCATCGGGGCGACCGGGCGACGCTCGGCGCCACCATCCAGCGGTTCATCGCCTGGCGCAAGGCGGCCGGCCTGTCGCCCGGGACCAGCCCGACCATCACCGTCTTCCGGTCCGAGAGATGCCCCGCGAACCCGGCCGATTACAGCATGGACCTGTGCGTCGTGACCGACCGGCCGATCGATCCGGATGACGGGCAGATGCAGGCCGGCGTGATCCCCGGCGGGCGCTGCGCGGTGCTGCGCTATCCCGGCAACACCAACAACCTGGAGCCCGCCGCGCTCTACCTGTATCGCGACTGGCTCCCGGCCAGCGGCGAGGAAGCGCGCGACTTCCCGATCTATTGCCAGCGCCGGCTTTCCTTCATGCCGGACGTGCCGGTCCATGACATCGTCGTGGAGCTGTTCCTGCCGCTGAAATAGCGCCGTGGGCCTCGCAAGGGCGTGGCGATCCGGCCCGCCGCCGCCCGGGCCGGCATCGGGGCGGACTCAGTTAACACATTGTTTGGTTGTATTAATCTGCGACTTCGTTCATGCTATGTTCTATGGACAAGGCGCAGACCGATCGGATGTCGGAAGTCCCGGCCGCTCCCCAGGAGGAGCGGGCGGCGCGGCATCTGCGCATGCTCGCCCGGGCGGCGGACATCCATATGGAGGTGATGGAGGCGACCCGCACCGAGGCGGTCGAGGCGCCGCAGCCCGGAATCGACTATGGCCAGCGGATCGCCGTGGTCACCAAGTCGCTGCGGCTGACCCTGCTGCTGGAGGACAAGTTCGCCGGCCATCGCGACGAGCGGCGCAAGGCCGCGGCGAGACGCGAATCGGCCCAGGCAGACTGGCACGACCTGCGGGTGAAGCTGGCGATGCTCGCGGCCGCCTGCGAGGTGTCGGAGCAAGACGAGGAGGTCGACCGCAGCGTCGCCGAGGTCTGTGAGCGGGTGGAGCGGCCGGAGGTATCGGAGTTCATCGAGGCCAGCCGGCCGGAGGTCGCTGTCGCCGCCCTGTGCCGGCGCTGGAACTTTCCGCCGCAGGTGGAGCGGTGGCTCGACATGGCCGACGAGGCCATGGAGCATTACGGCTTCATCCCGCCGGAGGATGGCGAGGACGATGAGGACGATCCGCAGGATCCTCCCGAGCCCTGCTCAGCCGCGCCCGCTCGCCGCAAGCCTAAGCCATGGGAACGGGATAACCGCCGGCGAACTCGCCCCTTCACCAACCTTCAGCATCCGCGAACGCAGCCTTCCACACTCCCTCTCCCCTTGCGAGAGGGGTGGGGGAGGGGTCTGCGTGCGTCCGCACCCGCTGCCTATAAAACCCTCGTCATCCCCGCGAAAGCGGGGATCTCGTCGCGCCTGGACCCGAGGGAGATTCCCGCTTTCGCGGGAATGACGGCCAGGAGAAAACAGTAAAAAAACCCTCCCCCTGCCCCCTCCCGCGAGGGGAGGGGGAGCGTAGAGGGATGGATCGGCTCGAACGGCGGTATCCTGAAGAGGCGGCCCGCGCATCCCGCCGGATGGCCAGCCCGGACGCTCACACGTCCAGGTTCGTCACCTTCAGCGCGTTCTCCTGGATGAAGTCGCGGCGCGGCTCGACCACGTCGCCCATCAGGGTGGAGAACACCTCCTCGGCGTCGTCGGCGTGCTTGACCTCGACCCGCAG
>JAEKLZ010000259.1 GCA_019508225.1 Inquilinus limosus
GCGGTGGTGGTGCCGTCGCCGGCCAGGTCGGCGGTCTTGGTCGCGACCTCGCGCACCATCTGCGCGCCCATGTTCTCGAACTTGTCGGACAGCTCGATCTCCTTGGCCACCGTCACCCCGTCCTTGGTGATGCGCGGCGAGCCCCAGGATTTGTCGAGCACGACGTTGCGGCCCTTGGGGCCGAGCGTGACCTTGACGGCGCGGGCGAGGATGTCGATGCCGCGCAGCATCCGGTCGCGGGCATCGGTGCTGAACTTGACGTCTTTGGCTGGCATGGTGCTGGTCCTTGAAAGGGAAGGGGGATGCGGGAGGCGGGTGGGATCAGGCGACGACGCCGATCACGTCGCTCTCCTTCATCACGAGGTAGTCGACCCCATCGAGCCGGATCTCGGAGCCGGACCATTTGCCGAACAGGATACGGTCGCCGACGCCGACGTCGAGCGCCTGGATCACGCCCTGCGCGTCCCGCGCGCCCTGGCCGACGGCCACGACCTCGCCCTGCTGCGGCTTCTCCTGGGCGGTATCGGGGATGATGATCCCGCCCGCGGTCTTGGCTTCGGCATCGATGCGGCGGACCACGACCCGGTCGTGCAGCGGGCGGAATTTCATCGGCTCAGTCCTTCGGAAAATCAATTTTGGGAGATAGGCGTGATTCACTATCTCCCTCACAGATGCGCATCACTGTCCCGACATGCAAGGTGAGCGCCTTGTTGTTCGGAAATAAAGATTGGTGCCGTTTTCTGTGATCGACGGTTCAGATCTTGTTATGATTTTCAATGATTATTAGGTAATCGGCCCGATTCAGCGGGCTTGTTCCTGGGTTCCGGTGTACTCTATCGGAAATCCGGTGCGCCGGTCGTGCCGCATCCCATCCCTCAGCCGGCCCTCCCCTGGGAGGCCAGAAATGTCGCGATGAAGGACTACAAGTTCCCGGTGGGCGCCACCGTGCATGTCTCGCGCCGGTCGCTGTCCGGGCAATCCGGAGACGGGACGTTCAAGGTGCTCGCCCGCTATCCCAGCGACACGTCCGGCCCGCTCTACCGGATTCGCAGCGTGATCGGCAGCGAGGAACGGATGGTGCCGGAGGAAGAACTGTCCCGTCCGGTCGAGCGTGATACTGGCGTCTTTCGCCGATCTGACGGCCGCTGATCCGGCATCAGGCCGGGGCTGCGATACGGCTGCGCCCCAAGCTCGCCGATCGCCGCCACTTTTGGCGGGCGATGGACGAACTCTGGGCCCGCAGGCGGCTTGCGGCCGCCGCCTCCGGCCTAGCTGGCGAGCTGGGTGGCGCAGACCTTGGCGACCTGGGCATCGGCGACCGTCCCGCCCGGCATCGTCGCCCAGCCCGCCTTGACCACCAGGTCGCCGCGGCTGTAGCTCGATGCGGCCTTGAGCTCGGCCAGTCTCGCCGTCAGCTGCGGGTCGCGTTTCGACTGGTCGATGCAGATCAGCGAAAGCGCGGCCACGACATCCGTCTTGGACCGGTCCTGGGCCATGCGTTGGGCCGACGAGCCGGTGACCCAGCCACCCCAGCTGAAACCGATGACGCCGAGCGCGACGGCGCCGCAGACGGCGCCATAGAGCGCCGGCTTGAGCCATTCAGGGGTTTTCATGGGATTGTGCTTTCATTCGGAGAGAGGCAAATCTCTCTCGCCCTTCAAGCTATCACGTCCGAGATATTGGTCGGGGTTTATTTTGAATGCTGCGGTCGATCGACAATTCCAATCACGCTGGATTTGGCGACCCAGGCACAGTGCCGGACAAGCCATGGCATTAATTCTTATCTTCGACAGAGGGCGGGAGTCTCGATATTTTGACGCCGCTGGTGTATTTTGGTCTTGATTTTTGGCTCATGGCCGCCGCGCTCTATACCCAAGGGGTAAAACTTGGACATGCCCGATACCGACGTCTTTCGCCTGCGCCAGTCAAAACTGAATGCGTTTCTGTTCGCTGATGTCGGGGCGGAATCCAACGGCATGCCTTTGAGCGTGGTCTCGATGCTGGGCCGCCTGGGCGGCGATCCCTGGGCAACGGCGGGCCGGCTGGCCGGGCAGCCGCGCGATGCCGCCGTGCTCGAGCTGGCCGAGATCATCACAGGCACGGCGCAGGCCGATCGGTCCAGCAGCGAGATCCTGGCCATCGCGACGCGCCTGGCGTCGTTGCTGCCGGGACCAGGGCCGATGTCATTCGTTGCCGCAAAGTCCGGACCGCAATCATCCACTGTCGGCGGGTGGAACAGGGGCACCCTGGCCCTGCTGGCTCTCGTCCTGGCGGCGTTGGTCCTGTTCCTGAGAGTGACCGGCATCCTGTGATGCCGGCCGCGCGCGGCCGCTAATCCACCACGGCGACGCAGGCGACATGGCCGTCCGCGCGCACCAGCCGGATCGGCACGCCATAGGCGCCGGACAGCGTTTCCTCGGTCAGCAGCGCGGCGGTTGGGCCCAGCTGCGGCGGCTCCGACGGCGACAGGATCAGCGTCCGGTCGGCCAGCGCATGGGCATGGTCCGGGGCATGGGTGGTGAAGAGAATGCCCAAGCCCTGCCGCGCCAGCCGGCGCATCAGCGCCAGGAAACGGGCCTGGTTGGCGAAGTCGAGATGGGCCGTCGGCTCGTCCAGGATCATCAGCGCCGGCCCCTGCGCCAGCACCCGGGCGATCTGCACCAGCTGCTGCTCGCCGCCGCTGATCTCGGTGTAGGGCGCGTCGGCCAGATGGGCGATGCCCAAAGTTGCCAGCGCCTCGGAGGCGCGGGCCACATCCTCCCGCCCCGGCACGCCGAACCAGCCGAGATGCGGCGCCCGCCCCATCTCCACCACGGTGCGGACCGGGAAGGCGAAGACGGATTGATGGCTCTGTGGCACCAGCGCCAGGTGGCGTGCGATCTCGGCCCGCCCCAGCGTGGCGATCGGCCGGCCGGCGACGCGGACGATGCCGGTGGTCGGCGGCGCCAGCCCGGCCAGGCAGCGCAGCAGCGTCGACTTGCCGATGCCGTTCGGGCCCAGCACGCACAGGATCTCGCCGGCCGAGACGTCGAGGCCGACGCCGTCGAACACCGGCCGCGGCCGTCCGGGATAGGTGAAGCCCAGCCGCTCGGCCGCCAGGATCACGCCCATCCCAGCGACCCGCGGCGCAGCAGCAGCATGAAGGCCGGCGCCCCGACCAGGGCGGTCAGGATGCCTAGCGGGATCTCGGCCGCCGTCACCGACCGTGCCAGGTCGTCGATCACCAGCAGGTAGCAGGCGCCGAGCGACAGGGTGGCCGGCAGCAGCTTGCGGAAGTCCGGCCCGACGAGGATCCGGGCGAAATGCGGGATCACCAGCCCGACCCAGCCGATGATGCCGCTGATCGCGACGGTGGAGGCGGCGATCAGCGTGGCCAGCAGCACCACCACCGCCCGCAGCGTCCCGGCCTCGACGCCCAGGATCCGCGCCTGCTCGTCGCCCATCGCCAGCAGGTTGATGCGCCAGCGCAGCAGCAGCAGGATCGCGGCGGAGGGCACGGCCACGGCGGCGACCGCGGCGATGTCGGCCATCGACACCGAGGATAGCGAGCCGAGCAGCCAGAACTCGATCACCGGCAGCTTGGAGTTCGGGTCGGCGACGTATTTCAGCAGCGACAGCAGCGCCGTGAACAGCGACCCGACGATGACCCCGGCCAGCACCAGGACCAGGGTGGAGCCCGCCCGGTGCATCCGGCTCATGAGGAAGCACAACGCCACGGCGGCGAGGCCGAAGGCGAAGGCGCAGAGCTGGACGGCATAGCGCTGCTGGAACAGCAGGATGGCGACGGCGGCGCCGAAGCCGGCCCCGGCCGAGACGCCGAGGGTGAAGGGCGACACCAGCGGGTTGCGGAACACGCCCTGGTAGCAGGCGCCGGACATCGCCAAGCCGCCGCCGACCAGCATGGCGGCGATCACGCGGGGCAGGCGGACATCCAGCACCACCGACCCGACCACGGCCGGCCAGTCCGGTGTCACCGGCAGGAGCTGCGCCGCGATCACCCGGATCACGGTCAGCGGCGGCACCGGATAGCGGCCGACCAGGAAGGACAGCAGGAAGATGGCAATCGGCGCCAGCACCAGCAGCAGCGCCGTCAGCCCGGCTTTGGTCCGCGGCCGGGCCACCTCAGAGGCCTTTTGGAAATGCGCTGCTGTGAGTCGGCTGGCGGTGGTTTCGAGAACCGGAGCGCAGCGGACATAGTCGTCCGTGAGCACCGGAAGCGCAGAAACCGCCGTCAGACGGCCGCAGCAGTAGCATTTCCATAAGGCCTCTCAGTTCGGACCGGTGTAGGGCTGGCCGTAGAAGCGCCGGTAATAGGCGTCCGCCTCGGCCTGCATGTCGATGTCGGCGAAGCGGTCGGGGTACAATTTCTTCGCCATCCACAGCTCGCCCAGCGCCAGGGCTTCGGGTAGCGGATAGCCCCAGGGCTTCACATATTCCGGGGTGATGTAGAGGCGGCCGTTGCGCACCGCGTCGACCTGCCGCCAGGCGCTGCCCTGGCGGATCTGGTCGGCGATCGCGGCGTAGCGGTCCTGCACGAAGATCACCTGCGGGTCCCAGGCCAGGATGTCCTCCATCGACACCTTGGTGGCGCCGCGCACGCCGGCGGCGACATTGACCCCGCCCGACCGGGCCATGATCACGCCGGTGTACTTGCCCGAGCCGTAGGTGTTCAGGTCCGGGTTGGCCATGTACAGGCGGATGCGGTCGCTTGCCATCAGCCCGGCCACCCGGTCCTCCACCAGCTTCCGCCGGGTGAAGGCATAGTCCAGCAGCTGGTCGGCGCGGTCGGCCTTGCCGACGATCCGGCCGATCAGCTTGACCCCGGCCTTCAGCCCCTCGGCATAGGCCACATCGTCATCGGCGAAGGTCGGGTTCAGCTTCGGCGCCTCGACCCCCTCGCCCTGCGACAGCGAGATGGCGACCACCGGCAGGCCGGCCCGGCTGATCTGGTCGATCATCGCCGCCGGCGCGTAGTTGGTGACGAAGACGACGTCCGGCTTCAGCCGCAGCAACTCCTCGACATTGACCATCGACAGGTCGCCGGGCGTTGGCAGGCCCTTCAGCTCCGGCGCGTACCGGTCCAGGCCGGGGATCAGGCTGGGCCAGCTGCGCAGCACGCCGACGATCCGGTCGGCGGCGCCGAGCTCGACCAGGATGTCCAGCGTCTGGTGCTGCAGCACGACGATGCGCCGGATATCGGCCGGCACGGTGACGCTGCGGTTCAGCTGGTCGGTCACCGTGACCGTGTCCGCCGCCAATGCGGGGGCCGGCGGCTGCGCCAGCAGCCAGGCGGCGCACAGCAGCGCCAGCGCGCCGCGCAGACCGCGATGCCACGATGTCATCATGCCCCCTGGCCCCTTTTATGGGTGTGGTGTGCCGGCGGGCAGCGCGCCGCCGCTATATGGGAGCGTATATATCGATCGGACCGGGCCGGCAACGCCGCCTATCGGCGTTACGCCGGCAGCGCCACCGGCGCGAAGCCGGCCTGGCGCAGCAGCGCCTGGCCGTCCAGCGACAGCAGGAACAGGGCGAAGCGGGCGGCGTCCGGCGCGGCGTCGGCCAGCAGGGTCAAGCCGTATTCCGGGCCGACGACCAGCTCGGGCGGCAGGTCGATGACGATGAGGTCCGCATGCTCCGCGGCCAGCGGCCGCAGCCCGGTGGCGTAGCCGAGGAAGATGTCGGCTTCGCCCTCGGCCAGGGCCTTCGCGATCGGGCTGTACGGGGTCGTCGGGGTAGCCGGCGGCGGCTCGGTCCCGCCGACCAGCTTCAGGGCCTTGGCGTCGAGCGTCGCGAAGGCACCCGGCCGCAGCCTGTCGGCGCGGCGGAAGATCGCCCAGGCATAGTCGCCCGACGGGTCCTTCAGCGGCGTCGAGGTACCGAGGCGGATGGCCGGGTCGAGCATGCGGTCCAGCAGGTCGGCGCTGCCGGTCACCGCGGCCCGGCGATGGGCCGCCGCGACCATCGCGTTGCGGGCGAACAGCACCGGCGGCCCGGCCAGGCCCGCCGCCGCCAGCCGCGCCGGATGGCCGAGATCGGCGGACAGGAACAGGTCGGGTCGGTCGCCGGCCTCGATCCGCTCGCGCAGCAGCCCGGCGGGGCCGTGCCGGGTCTCGACCGCGACGCCGGTCGCCGCAGTGAAGGCGGCGGCCAGCGCCGGCAGGGCGACGCGCAGGCTGCCGGCGGCATGGACCGTGATCCGGTCCGGGGCGTTTGTCATCGGGCGGCTCCTCCTGCGGCGGCGCGACTGTGCCGCCGGCCGATCGGCAAGTCCATCGCTGACAGGTGTCGGCGGTCCGGCCCGATCCGGGCGCGCTGATCATTGCCGTCCGCTCCGGCGGCCTGATACTGATCGGCGGGCGCGCTGGTCGGGTGAGCACGGGGAACGATGCGATGGCGATGTCACTGACGCTGGCCAATCTCGGGGCGATCTCCGCCCGGATGGCCGTGCCGTCCTACCGCCGGGAGGATCTGTCGGCCGGGATCGTGCATTTCGGCATCGGCAACTTCCACCGGGCCCATCAGGCGGTCTATCTCGACGCGCTGCTCGACCTCGGCGAGGACCGCGACTGGGGCCTGATCGGCGCCGGTGTCACGGCCTATGACAGCGCGATGCGCGACCGGCTGCGGGCGCAGGACTGGCTGACCACGGTGGTGGAGCAGGATTCCGGCCGGACGGCCGCGCGCGTCACCGGCGCCATGATCGATTTCCTCGACCCGCAGGACCGCGCGGCCACCATCGCGACGCTGGCCGACCCGGCGATCCGCATCGTCTCGCTGACGATCACCGAGGGCGGCTACTTCCTGCACCCGGCCTCCGGCGCCTTCGATCCGGAGCATCCGGCGATCGCCGCCGACGGCCGCAGCCCGGACGATCCGAGGACGGTGTTCGGCCTCATCGTCGCCGGGCTGAAGCGCCGCCGCGCCGCGGGCGTGGTGCCCTTCACGGTGCTGTCCTGCGACAACATCCCCGGCAACGGCCATGCCGCCCAGGCGGCGGTGGCCGGCCTGGCCCGCCTGTCCGATCCCGGGCTGGCGGACTGGATCCTGGCCGAGGTCGCCTTCCCGAACGCGATGGTCGACCGCATCACCCCGGCGACCGGGCCGCGCGAGATCGAGCATTGCCGCGAGACCTTCGGCGTCGCCGATGCCAGCCCGGTCTATTGCGAGGAGTTCCGGCAATGGGTGCTGGAGGACCATTTCACAGCGGGCCGGCCGGCGCTGGAGAAGGTCGGCGTAACCTTCGTGCCGGATGTCGCCCCCTATGAGCTGATGAAGATCCGCATCCTGAACGGCGGCCACGCGGCGATCGCCTATCCGGGAGAGCTGCTCGACATCCGCTTCGTGCATGAGGCGATGGCGGACCCGGAGATCGGCGCCTTCCTGGTCCGGCTCGAACGCGAGGAGATCATTCCGTCCGTCCCGCCGGTGCCGGACACCGATCTCCAGGCCTATTTCAGCCAGGTGCAGAAGCGTTTCCTGAACCCGAAGGTGGCCGACACGATCCCGCGGCTGGCCCGCGACGGCTCCGACCGGCAGCCGAAATTCATCATCCCGGTGATCGCCGACCGGCTGAAGGCGGGCGGCAGCGTCGGCGGGCTGGCCCTGGTTTCGGCGCTGTGGTGCCGCCACTGCTTCGGCACCACCGATTCCGGCCGGCAGCTGCCGCCGAACGACACCAGCTGGGATGCCTTGCAGGCGCGGGCCACCGCCGCCAGGGCGGATCCGCGGGCCTGGATCTCGATGGCCGACATCTACGGCGATGTCGCGGCGTCCGAGACCTTCGCCGCGGCCTTCGCCGACAGCCTGGGGTCGCTCTGGGACATCGGCACGAGGGCGACCCTGGCTCGCTACGCCAAAGGGGCCGGCTGACCGCTAGGTCAGCGCCAGGACCAGCAGGATCAGGACGACGGCGAGCAGCGCGACCAGGATCGGCAGCGTCCAGCGCGACCCGCCCTCCTGCTCCGGCCCGCGCGCCAGGCTGATGTCCTGCGCCCGCTCGATCACCCGCTCACCCTCGGACTCGCCGCCGGGCGGCCGTTCGGTGGGGGCCGGCCCGCGCCGGCCCGGCATCTCTTGGTCCGAAACCATCTCCGCCTCCTCGGGCGGCCGTTGCGTTGACGGAACAATGGCCGCCGGCCCGCCCGGGTTCCGCCGATCCGGTCAGCCCGCCGCCGCGCCGGATCGGCCGCCGCGCAGCAGCAGCGCGACAGGGACCATCAGCAGCGCCAGGACCGCGAGCGCCTGGAACACGTCGATATAGGACAGCAGCGTGGCCTGGTCCTGGACCAGCTGGCCGATCCAATCGAAGGCCTGCTGCTGCGCGGTGGCCTGGCTGGCGCCCTGGGCCAGGAAATGCGCGGTCGCCTGGTCAAGGCCCTGCTGGTAGCCCAGCACCGAGGGCGAGGCGTGGCCGGCCAGGGTGGTCTGGTGCACCTGCGCGTTCTGGGCCAGCAGCGTGGTCGACAGCGACACGCCGATCGAACCGCCGAGGTTGCGCGCGACATTGATCAGCGCCGATGCCTGGCCGGTCTTGTCGGGCGGCAGGTCGGCGTAGGAGGCGGTGGTGATCGGCAGGAACAGGAACGGCAGCCCGATCATCTGGAACACCCGCGACCAGGCGAAATAGCTGAAATCCGCGTCGGGCGAGAGGGTGGTGAAGTGCCACATCGCCAGCGCCACCACCGCCATGCCGCCCATGATCAGGTATTTCGGCGACACCAGGTTGGTCAGGCGGGAGGAGATCGGCATCAGCAGGAACATCACCAGCCCGCCCGGCATCAGCGCCAGCCCGGCCCAGGTGGCGGTGTAGCCGTACTGCTCCTGCAGCAACTGCGGCAGGATCTGGGTCGAGCTGTAGAGGATGGCGCCGACCGCCAGCATCACCAGGCAGGTGGTGCCGAACTGGCGGCGCAGCACCAGCCGGATGTCGACGATCGGGTCCTTGCGCGACAGCTCCCACGGCACCAGCAGGATCAGGGACAGCAAGGAGATCACGGCGAAGGTGGCGATGAGGCCGGAATCGAACCAGTCCTCGCGCTGGCCCTTGTCGAGCATGACCTCGAGGCAGCCGAGCCACAGCGCCACCAGCACCAGCCCGATCCAGTCAACCTTCAGCCCGCCGGCCAGGGCTTTCCGGCGCTCCTGCTTCAGCACGTCCGGCTCGACCAGCAGCCACTGCACCAGGGCCAGCGAGGCGATGCCCATCGGCACGTTGATCAGGAAGATCCAGTGCCAGGAGTAGTTGTCGGTGATCCAGCCGCCGATGGTGGGCCCGAAGGTCGGGGCGACGATCACGGCGATGGCGTAGATGCCGAAGGCCTGGGCCCGCTTCTCCGGCGGGAAGCTGTCGGCCAGGATCGACTGCTCGCTCGGCGCCAGCCCGCCGCCGCCGAGCCCCTGCAGCACCCGGCAGACGATCAGCATCTCCAGGCTGGTCGACAGCCCGCACAGCAGCGAGCTGACGGTGAACAGGGCGACGCAGATCATGTACAGGCGCTTGCGCCCGACCACGCCGGACAGCCAGCCGCTGATCGGCAGCACCACGGCGTTGGCGACGAGATAGCTGGTGATCACCCAGGTGCTCTCGTCCTGGCCGGCGGCGAGCCCGCCGGCGATGTGGCGCAGCGCGACATTGGCGATCGAGGTGTCCAGCACCTCCATGAAGGTGGCGATCGAGACCACCCCGGCGATCACCCACGGGTTTCGGCCGCCGGCCGCGGAGCGGCTGCCGGCGGCCTCGGCCGCGGCGCTCATCGCACCGTCACGGTCGGCACCACCGACATGCCGGGGCCTAGCGGCAGGTCCGGCGGCTGGTCGAACACGATCTTCACCGGCACCCGCTGCACCACCTTGACGTAGTTGCCGGTGGCGTTCTCCGCCGGCAGCAGGGCGAAGGCGGTGCCGCTGCCGAATTGCTGGCTGTCGACATGGCCCGGGAAGTCGCGGCCGGGATAGGCGTCGATCGAGATCGAGACCGGCTGGCCCGCGCGCATCAGGTCGAGCTGCGTCTCCTTGAAGTTGGCGGTGACCCAGATCTCGCGCGGCACCAGCATCATCAGGCTCTGGCCCGGCGAGGCATAGGCGCCCCGCGCGGCCGACAGCTTGGCGACGCGGCCGGCGACCGGCGCCGTCAGCACGGTCCGGTCCTGGTTCGCCTGGGCCTGCTGCAGCGAGGCCTGCGCCTGTTCCAGCGCGGCCGCGGCGCCCTGGGCCTGGGCCCGCAGCACGCCCAGCTGCTTGTCGGCGGAGGTCTGCGCCGCCTGGGCGCCGTTGAAATCGGCCTGGCGCTGGCGCAGGTCGGTCGCCGCCTGGTCGGCCCGCTGCTGCGTGCCGGCGCCGGTCTTCACCAGATCCTGCGCCCGCTTGTTCTCGTCCTCGGCGAATTGCAACGCGGCCTGGGCCGAGGTGACCTGCAGCCGCGACTGGTCGACCCTGGCCTGCTGCGCCTCGACCTGGGCCGCGAAATTCGCGATATCGGCCTGGGACTGGTCGACCTTGGCACGCGCCTGGGCCAGGGCGGCGGCGTAGTCGCGGTCGTCGATCCGGGCCAGGACGGCGCCGGCCTCGACCAGCTGGTTGTCGGTCACCGGCACGTCGACGATCGCGCCGCTGACCTGCGGGCTGACCGACACGGTGCGGGTGTCGATGAAGGCGTCGTCGGTGCTTTCGTAGTTGCGGGCGTGCAGCCACCAGCCGATGCCGGCGGCCAGCAGCACCACGGCCGCGACCGCGCCGATCAGCACCGCCTTGCGGTGCCGGGCGAGGAAGCCGCGGCGGTCCTCCGGCTCGGCCGGCTTCCCGTCTTCCGCCGCCGAGGTCTCGGCGCGCGCTGCATCGTCTGGCGTCATGGCAAGCCCTTTCGGCCGCCCTCGCAAGGACGGCCCTGCGGCGGCCGGGCGGCCGCGGGTCCTGCTGTCGAAAATGAGGTCTTGCCGGGCCGGGTTCCGCCGCCGGATCGGATCAACTCCCGCGGTCGTACCGTTCCGGCTCGACATCTCGTGGCAAGTCCGGCAAAGATCGTACACAGAATCCGGAGGATCGCGTGTCGAATCCCCAGGCTGGATATCGGGAGGCAGCGGCAGGCGGGGCGGGAGCCCAGCCCGAAGGCGTGGTTTCCGGCTTGGCCCTGCCGGCGTTCCAGGCGCCGGACCGCGAGGCCTCGGTCTATGAGGCGATCCGCGAGGACATCATCTCCGGCCGCATTCCGGCCAATGCCCGGTTGATCGTCGCCGAGCTGGCCGAGCGGCACGGCACCTCGACCAATCCGGTGCGCGAGGCGCTGCAGCAGCTGCGCGGCGAAGGCTTCGTCGTGATGGCCGCCAATCGCGGCGCGCGGGTGCGCCCGATCGACCAGGATTTCATCCGCGACATCTACGAGATCGAGGTGCTGATCGAGCCGGCGCTGACGCGCTGGTTCGTCGGCATCGCCACCGATGCCGACATCGCCGCGCTGGAGGCGCTGCACGCCGAGATGCTGCGGCTGAACTATTCGGACCCGGTGCGGCACGGGCTGCTGGACACCCAGTTCCACCACACGATGTATGAGCGCCACTACAACCGGCATGCGGTCGATCTGTGGTGGAAGCACCGCGAGATCCTGCGCGCGATCAGCCGACGGCTGCCGATCTCGCTCGGCCGGCAGGCGACGGTGATGCGGGACCATCAGGACGTCCTGGACGCGATCAAGGCCCAGGACGCGGACGCGGCGGCGGCCGTGATCGCCCGCCATGTCGAAGGATCCGGCCGCCACATCATCGAGCAGATGCGGGCGGCGCGCCGTATTGGCAGTTGAGCCGGTCGCGAAACTGACCTAGGCTGCCGATAAATATAGAAGACGCGAATTGCTTGAAAATGAGCAATATCGCTGCAGAAGGAGGAAAGCAGGAAGCCGCCGGATACAGATATTCGGAGTGAATGATGTGTCTATGGTCGATCGATGATTGTCGGTCGGGCGGTGGGATCTTTTTGGCTTTGTGAGAGTGGGTTGACGCGTCGGGGAACGGCGCCATGAGGTGCAAAGACGAGATTTGCACCATTCGACAATCACAGGGAGGAGATCTGTCCTATGGTTCATCTGAAACGCCTTGCCGGCCGGAGGCTCGCCGGCCTCGTGCTCGCAGCGGCGGCGCTGCTCGCGCCGGCCGCGGCGGTGGCGCAGAGCGCCGGCCTGCCGGCCGCGCAGGAGATCACGCCGAAGGGCCCGCTGCCCGACGTGCCGCGCAACCAGACGCTGATCCTCGGCTGGGGCGTCGCCGGCGGCACCTCGATCGGCACCACCAACCCCTGGGTGCTGCCGGGCTACACCCATCAGGAAGGCAACAACCTGCTGTTCGAGCCGCTGATGTACTTCGCCATCTTCAAGGGCGAATTCGTGCCGTGGCTGGCCGACAGCATGGAATACACCTCGCCGGATTTCAAAACGCTGGAGATCAAGCTCAACAAGGACGCCAAGTGGAGCGACGGCAAGCCGGTCACATCCAAGGACGTGGTCTACACCTTCGAAGGGCAGATGAAGTATGAGACCCTGCCCTACCACGCGCATTTCGAGCAGTTCGTCGACAGCGTCAGCGCCAAGGACGGCCTGACGGTCGAGGTCAAGTTCAAGCAGCCGGCGCCGCGCTTTAAGTTCGAGGTGCTGACCGAGAAGTTCGACACCGGCCTGCCGATCGTTCCGGCGGAATGGGAAGCGGCCCAGCCGAACCCGACCGCGGCCGTGGGCCTCGATGCCATCCCGCATTCCGGGCCCTACAACGTGGTCGCCTGGAACGCCAACCAGAAGATCATGGACCTGCGCCCGGACTGGTGGGCGGTGAAGGCGGGCCGGATCGGCCAGCCGGCGGTGAAGCGCGTCGTCATCGTCAACGTACTGAACCAGCCGATCGACACGGTGGCGCAGCGCCTCGTGAACAACGAGTTCGACAGCTCGGTCGACATGCGCGCCCAGGTGATCGGCAACATCGTCGAGCAGAACAAGGACATCCAGTCCTGGACCGGCGCGGAATCGCCGTATGGCTATCTCGATTGGTGGCCGAACTCTCTGTGGATGAACACCCAGCTGGCGCCCTACAGCGATGCGCGGGTGCGCAAGGCGATCAGCCTGGCGATCGACCGCGACCGCATCAACGAGGTGCTCTATGACGGCGCCAAGATCGCGACGATCTACCCGTTCCCCCTGTACCCGAACCTGCAGAAATTCGCCGACTCCCCGGCCGT
>JAEKLZ010000260.1 GCA_019508225.1 Inquilinus limosus
CTGATGCGCATCATCCGCGAGCGCAGCCAGGCCGCCCCCGGCCGGCGCGGCCTGTACCTGCTGGCCGACCGCAACTACAACCGGATCGAAGGCAACCTGTCGTCCTGGCCGCCGATCGCGCGCAGCGCCTCCGACAGCACGGTCGACTTCCTGGTCGCGACCGATGCCGGCGGCGATTCCAAGCCCCAGGTGGCGCGGGCCCGCACCTTCGCCCTGGCCGGCGGCTTCTACCTGCTGGTCGGGCGCGACATGACCGAGCGCACCGATTTCACCAAGCTGATGACCGATGCGCTGATCGGCGGCCTGATCCTGACCGCGGTGTTCGGCATCGCCGGCGGCATCCTGATGAGCCGCAGCCTGCTGGCCCGGATCGAGGGCATCAACCGCGGCACCGAGGACATCCTGCAGGGCGACCTGACCCGGCGCATGCCGGTGCGCGGCAACCGCGACGAGTTCGACCGCCTGGCCACCAGCCTGAACGCGATGCTGGACCAGATCGACGGGCTGATGACCGGCATGCGCGGCGTGGCCGACAACATCGCGCACGACCTGCGCAGCCCGATCTCGCGGCTGCGCAGCCGGCTGGAGGTCTCGCTGATGAGCGAGACCGACGCCGACGGCTTTCGCCGGGCGATGGAGGATTCGATCCGCGAGGCCGACGGCATCCTCGCCACCTTCAACGCGCTCCTGGAGATCGCACTGGCCGAGGCCGGGGCGGTGCGCGACCGGTTCAGCCCGATCGAGCTCTCGGCGCTAGCCGCCGATGCCGGCGAGCTGTACGGCCCGGTGGCCGAGGACAAGGGCCAGACCCTGACGACCGCGATCGAGCCCGGCGTGACCGTGCCCGGCAACAGCCACCTGCTGGCCCAGGCCGTGGCCAACCTGCTGGACAATGCCATCAAATACACGCCGGAGGGCGGGCGGATCCGGCTCGCCGTCCGGCGTGACGGGGATGGCGCGGTGCTCGACATCCGCGACAGCGGCCCGGGCATCCCGGAAGAGGCGCGAGGCCGGGTGCTGGACCGCTTCGTTCGGCTCGACGCCAGCCGCAGCGCCCCGGGCGCCGGGCTGGGCCTGTCGCTGGTCTCGGCAGTGGCGCGGCTGCACCGGGCGACGCTGACCCTGGCCGACAACGCGCCCGGGCTGCACGTCGCCATGCGCTTCCCGCATGTGCTGGCCGGTCCCCAGGATGTGCCGCAGGATGGTGCCGCCCCGACGGGCCGGATCGCGTCGCAGTCCTGACGGGCTACCGATCGCCGGCGAGATCCTGCCGGAGAATCTCGACCAGCCCGTCGAACACGCCCTCGGTGCCGCCGATGCGCTGGCGGCGGGCGCCGTCGCCGCCGGCGAGGAACGCCGCCTGCTCGGTGAATTTCATCCGGGTTGCGGTGCCGGCGGGGAACAACTCGACCGTCGCCAGCGAGGCCGAGACCCGCTGGCCGCCGAAGCTCATCTCATAGGCGTAGAGGATCCGCTGCCCGACGACGATGTCGAGGTAATGGGCCCGGAAGGTCATCTCCTGCCCGTCGGGCATCCGCCAATGCTTGGCTTCGATGCCGCCGATCCGGAAGTCGAACAGGTCCTCGAGCACGGCCCAGTCGGGATGGCAGTCGGTCCAGCGCCGCTTGAGCTCCGGCTCCGCCCAGAAGCGGAAGGCATGGGCGGGGCTGCCCGGCAGTTCGCGTTCGATGATGAAGGTGTGATGGTCGATGGTGGTCACGGCGTCTCCTCGGGGATCTCGCGCATCGCGGCGTCCAGGCGGTCGAAGGCGGCGTGCAGGGCGGCTTCCCGATCGCGCACCCAGTCCGCGATCACGGTCAGGGCGGCGGGCTGCAGGCTGTAGGTGCGGGCGCGGCCCGCCTTGCGCGACACGACGATGCCGCTGTCCTCCAGGATCCGCAGATGCTTCACCGCCGAGGGCAGCCGCATCCCCGCCGGCTCGGCCAGCTGCTTGACCGTGGCCGGGCCGCGGCTCAGGCGTTCGGCCATGCCCCGGCGGTTCGGGTCGGACAGGGCGATGAAGATGCGGTCGACGGCTTGCGGCTCCACGGCCCGGGCCTCCGGCTAATCGTGCAGGAACCGGTCCGGCATGGCCTCGCGATAGGGGAACATCGTGAAGAAGGGCCGCGCCTCGCGCAGCGTGCGCCGCATCGACGGCCGGTCCAGCAGCCGCTCGAAATAGGCGGCGAGGTTGGCGTGCCCGGGCCCGAAGGGGTGCACGATCGAGGCGTAGAACAGCGCCGGGCATGCAGCGCAGTCGGCGAGGGTGAAGCGGTCGCCGGCAGCCCAGTCCTTCCCCGCCAGCTGCGCGTCGATCATGGCATAGGCGGTGTCGAGCGTCCCTCGCGCCTCGGCGACGCCGTAGGGATCCTGGCTGCCCTCGGGGCGGATCCGGTCGACGACGATCTTCTGCATCGGCGTGGCGACATAGAGGTCGAAGGCGCGGTCCCAGAGCCGGGCGTCGAGCGCCTGCTCCTCGTCGTCCGGCAGCATCGGCACCGGCCCGGGATAGTGCCGCTGGACGTATTCGATGATGACGCTGGTCTCGGCAACGACGCGGTCGCGCGCCGTATCATGGAGGACCGGGATCTTCCCGACCGGCCATTTCGCCATCAGCGCCCCCGCCTCGCCCGGGTCCTGCAGGTCGACCGTCACCGGCTGGAACGCGACCTCGTTCTCGTAGAAGGCGATCAGGACCTTGTGACAGAAGGACGCCAGCGGGTGGAGGTACAGGGTCAGCGCCATTGGTCCACTCCAACAGTTTCCTTATGGGGAAACTATTCGAAGTCGATAATGCGAGCAACAACAGTTTCCGCATCCGGAAACCGTCTACGCCGGCCAGCTCTCATCGGACTCTCGATCCCCGTCATGGCGAGCCCCGAAGGGGCGCGGCCATCCAGGGCCGCTCGCATCGGCCCCTGGATGGCCACGGCGCTGCGCGCCTCGCCATGACGGGTCAATATGAGGGCGCTGGCATTGTACTCCGCCCTACCCCTTCACCGCCCCCGCCGACAGCCCCTCGACCAGGAAGCGCTGGAGATAGACGAAGCCGAGCGCGATCGGCACCACGGCGAGCACGGAGGCGGCCATCAGCCCGCCCCAGTCGGTCAGATGCGAGCCCTTGAACAGCATGATGCCGGGCGTCAGCGTCCGGCGGGCATCGCTGTTGATCAGCACATAGCCGAACATGAACTCGTTCCAGGCGGTGACGAAGGCGAAGACCGCGGTGGCGAAGATGCCGGGCGCCGAGACCGGCAGCAGCACGCGCAGGATGAAACCGGTGCGGGAGCAGCCGTCGATCTCCGACGCGTCCTCCAGCTCGCGCGGCACGGCGTCGAAGAAGCCCTTGAGCATAAAAGTGCAGAGCGGGATGGTGAAGGTGCAGTAGACGATGATCAGCGCCGCATAGGTCGACAGCAAACCGAGGCGCTGCATCAGGATGTAGAGCGGCACCAGCAGCAGCACGCCCGGGATCATCTGCGACAGCAGCAGCGCGCCGCCGACCAGGCGCGACAGCGAGAGATAGGCCCAGCGGCTGAGGGCGTAGCTGCAGAACACCGAGATGGTGATGGTCAGGATGGTCGACCCGGCGGCGACGATCAGGCTGTTGCGGAAATAGGTCAGGAACTCGTTGTCCAGCAGCACCCGGGTGAAGTTCGACAGGGTCGGGGAGTGGATCCAGAAGCTGGGATCGGCGCTGAGCACCTCCGCCACCGGCTTGAAGGCCGTGTCGATCATCCACAGGAAGGGGAACAGGCTGTAGGCCGCGAACAGGATCAGCGTGCCGTAGGTCAGCACGCCGCGGAGCGACCGCTGGGAGGCGCCGACGACCATCGCTCAGCCCTCCCGCCGGCGCCGGGCGACGCCATAGTGGTAGACGAAGAACAGGCTGGCCAGGAACGCCATGGACATCGAGGCCACGGCGCAGGCGGCGCCGACGTCGAAATCCTGCATGGCGTAGCGGTAGATCATGATCGGCAGTGTCTCCGACGCGTTCAGCGGGCCGCCCTGGGTCATCACCCAGATGAAGTCGAAATTGATCGCGGTCCAGACGATGTGGATGAAGATCAGGGTCAGCGACACGGTGCGCAGATGCGGCAGGGTGATCACCCGGAAGCGGCGCCAGGCCCCTGCCCCGTCCACCGCCGCGGCCTCGTGCAGCTCGCGCGGGATCGCCTGCAGCGCCGCCAGCAGGCTCAAGGTGTAGAACGGATAGCTGCGCCAGATGTTGACGAAGGTGACGGTCAGCAGCGCCGTGTCCATCTGGCCGAGCCAGGGATAGGGCGCGTCGAGCAGGCCCAGCTTCACCATCCAGATGTTCAGGATCCCGTAGTCCGGCGTCAGCATCCAGGTCCAGTTCAGCCCGGCGACGGCGATCGGGATCACCCAGGGGATGATGATCAAGCCGCGGAAGATCGCCCGGGCCCTGACCGGCTGGGCCAGCGCCACGGCGGAGGCGAGGCCGAGCGCGTATTCGCCCACGACCGACAGCCCGGTCCAGATCGCGGTGTTTCCCAGCGCCGGGAGGAAGTCGCCGTCCTCCCAGACGGTCAGGTAGTTGTCCCAGCCGGCGAAGCCCGTGACCGACGGGTTGACCAGGTTGACGTAACGCAGGCTGTCCCACAGCACCCGCAGCAGCGGATAGGCGACCAGCACCAGGACCAGGATCCCGGCCGGCGCCAGGAACACCAGCGCGGTGCGCCGGATCCGTGCGGCGCGGGTCGGGGGGCGGCCCACCGCCCGGAGGGGGAGGATCGGCGCCCGGGCGGCGGCTTCGGCCTTCATGCTTCCGATATCCTCCCCAGGCATTGATGCGGGTGCAAAGTCGCTTTTGTCTTTGCTGTCATTGCCCGGCTTGACCGGGCAATCCAGGGGCCACCAAGAACCGCTCTGGAAAGCCCCTGGATCCTCGGGTCAAGCCCGAGGATGACAGGAAGAAGGGTCGGCGACGGCCCTATGACGAGCTCAGCTCGCCGGACTGGCGCAGGGCGCGGTTGACCTGCTTGGCGAGCCAGGCGGCGACCTCGGCCGGATCCTCCTTCTTCAGCAGCACGCGGCCGATCGATTCCTCCATCGCCCGGGTGATCTGGCCCAGCGCCACCGGCGGGAAGACCACGCCGGTCGAGGCCAGCGAGGAGAAGCCCTCGCCCCAAACGCCGGGGCTGACCACGTCCTGGCGGATCGAGGTCGTCGGCCGCGCCGCCGCCTGGTAGTCGCGACCGGTCATGAAGGCGGCGAAGGCCCAGACCTCCTTCGGATGCTGCGTCGCCTTGTAGAGGAAGAAGGGGTTGATCTCGAAGAAGGTCGCCGGCTTCAGCTTGTAGGGCGGCGGCGCCACCTTCACATCGGCCATGGATTCGGGGTTCTGCTGGGCGCGCGACTGCATCCAGGCGCCGTCGATCGCCATGGCGTATTTGCCGAGGGCGAAGTTGCTGTCCTCCTCCTCCCAGCCCCAGCCGGCGGCTTCGGGCTGCAAGGCGCCCTCGTCCAGCAGCCGACGGTAGAAGGCGAAGACCTCGGTGGCCCGCGCCAGCTCGGCCGGGTCGTCGGCCCAGCTGTTCTTGTAGCCGCCATCCGGCTGGCGCCGGGCGATGGCGACGTCGTTCTGGGCCAGGTACATGATCAGCTCCTGCGGCGCCCGCACCCCGGTGCCGGCGATGCCGAAGCCGTACTGGCCGGTCGCTGCCTTGACCTTCACGGCCGCCGCGATCAGCTCGTCCCAGGTCTTCGGCGGTGCCGCGACGCCGGCCTTCTTCAGCGTCTCCTCGTGGTACAGCAGCGCCCGGATGCCGAGGTAATGCGGCATCGCCATCAGCTTGCCGTCGATCGTCAGGGCATCGAGGACGTTCGGGTAGATCGCCTCGCGCCCCGGCCAGTCGGCGGCGTAGGGGGTGAGGTCGAGCAGCGCGCCCATGCGGTACAGCTCGCCGAACCATTCCGGCAGGCCCCAGCTGAGGTCGGGGGCGTCGCCGCCGGCCACCGCCGTCACCAGCTTGTCGTGCAGGGCGCTGAAGGCGATGTTCTGGGTCTCGATCCTGATGTCCGGATGCGCCTGCTCGAAGGCAGCGATCTGCGCCTGCATCGCCTTGGCGTCCGGCTGGGCCGGGTCCCAGGCCACCCAGAAGCGCAGCGTCACCGGCTCGGCCATGGCGGGCAGCGCCAGCAGCAGCCCCGCCAGAACGAGCGCGATCTTGGTCAACCTCATGGTCGCCTCCCCTCGATGATGATCTCCGCCGGGCGTTGGCCGCCCGGGCTATTCCGCGGCGTCGGCCTTCGTCCGGGCCCGTGCCTCGCGCAGCTCGTCGACGCTGCGCACCGACAGGCGGGCGGCGCCGCCCCAGTCGCGCGTCGCCACGCCGCCGCGGGCCAGGCGCTGCTTCGCGCCGTCAATGGCATCGGCGTATTGCGGCAGCCATTCGGCCTGGGCCACCAGCAGCTCGTCGACCATCTGCCAGACCTCGTCCGGGTTGCAGACGGCGCCGACCAGCGGGTCGTGCAGCACGGCCAGGCGCAGCAGGTCGAGGTCGCCGGTCACCGCCGCCTGCACCGCCATGCGCTGGACGTTGACCGAGGCGCTGCAGGTGGCGGCGCAGCCCAGCGGCAGCTCCAGCCCCGCCGCCATGTTCAGGCCGAAGCGGTCGACGAAGCCCGGCGTCTCGACGATGCAGTCCTGCGGCAGGTTCGTGATCAGCCCCTCGTTGCGCCGGTTGAAATGGCCGCGATAGACCCGGCCGGTCTCCAGCGCCTCGATGATGTAGCTGCCGTGCTCGTCGGAGCGGCGGTAGTCGGAGAGCGGCGCCCCGGCCTCGGACAGCCAGCGCGGGAAGTCGGTCTCGAACCAGTTCCGCTGCTCGGTGCAGTGGCGCAGATAGCCGCCGGTCTCGCCGTTGATCCAGTTCGACAGGTCGATCCAGCGGTTGATCTCGTCCGGCCGCTTCCGATACCAGGGCAGGTATTCGCTGAGATGGCCGTTGCTCTCGGTCGAATAGCAGCCGAAGCGCCGCAGCACGTCGATCCGGACCTTCTCCTCCTGGCTGTAGCGCGGGTGGCGCTCGAAGGCCTCCAGCAGCTCCGCCGCCTCGATCTTCCGGCCCCGGAAGCGGATATCGGTGTACCAGGTCTGGTGGTTGATGCCGGCGCAGACATAGTCGACCTCGCGCGGGTCCTCGGCGCCCAGGACCTCGGCGATCTGGTGCCAGCCATGCTGCACGCCGTGGCACAGGCCGATGGTGTTGGCGACGCCGCCATGCTCGATCGCGGCCCAGGTGTTCATCGCCATCGGGTTGGCGTAGTTCAGGAACCACGCCCCCTCCTCCGCCTCCGCCCGGATGTCGCGGCAGAATTCCAGGATCTGCGGGATGTTGCGCTGGCCGTACAGGATGCCGCCGGCGCAGATGGTGTCGCCGACGCATTGGTCGACGCCGTATTTCAGCGGGATCTCGATGTCGCTGGCGAAGGCGCTCAAGCCGCCGATGCGGACGCAGCTGATGACGTAGCGTGCGCCCGCCAGCGCCCGGCGCCGGTCCACGGAGGTGGTGACCCGCGCCGGCAATCGGTTGGCCTCGATGTCGCGGCGCAGGATCTGCGCCACCATGTCGAGGTTGTCGGCATTGATGTCGTGCAGCGCGAATTCGGTGTCCTGCAGCTCCGGCACCTTCAGCATGTCGCGCACCAGCTTCCGGGTGAAGCCGACGCTGCCCGCGCCGATCACGGCAACCTTCATCGCATCCTCCCGGAGCCCATTGGCTCCTCGGCAAGCCATTTCGTGCTATGGTCTATGGGGCCGGGAAAAGCGGCGAAAGAGGAATTTCGTGCGATCATGGGGCATTCCATGCTGCCGACGCTGCGCGACCGCGCGCCGGGCGGGGTCTCGGTGGTGTTCCCGAAGGACCGCTACCGGCTGCACGCCATGGTCACCAGCGCCGGCTATGACCGCTGCACCGACCCCGGCTATGACTGGCATGGGCTGAGGCGCGGCGACGCGCCCTTCGTGCTGCTGCAGCACACGATCGGCGGGCGCGGCCATCTGCGGGTCGAGCGCAAGCGCTGGGAGCTGCGGCCGGGCCAGACCATGCTGCTGCGCTTCCCGCAGGACAACCGCTACTGGCTGGGCCGCAACCCGGAATGGGAGTTCTTCTGGCTGTGCCTGAACGGCCGCGAGGTGCTGCGGGTGTGGCGCGAGGTGATCGCCGCGCACGGCCCGGTGGTGACGCTGCCGGAGGCCGCGGTGGAGCGGCTGGCGGGCTTGTGCCTGGCGGCGCTGCAGGGCGAGGCCGCCAGCCCGGCCCGCGCCTCCGCCCTCGCCTACTCCGCGGCGATGGGCCTGGCCGAGGAGCTGCTGCCCTGGGGCGAGACGCCGGTGGATTCGCCCCGGCCGGCCGCGGTCGAGCGGGCGGTATCGTTGTGCGCCGGCCAGCCGGCCGAGCGGATCGACGTCGCCCGCATGGCCAAGGCCGCCGGCTACAGCCGCTATCATTTCAGCCGGGTCTTCGCCGCACATGAGGGCACGACGCCGGCCCGCTACCTGCTGCGCCTGCGCATGGAGGAAGCGGCGCGGCTGCTGCATGTCGACGAGGCGCCGGTCAAGGTGATCGCCCAGCGCTGCGGCTTCGACGACGCCAACTACTTCGCCAAGGTGTTCCGCCGCTTCTACGGCATCGGCCCGCGCGACTTCCGGCGCAGCGGCATGTATGCCGGGTCGGTGCGGACCGGCCGGGGGGAGGCATGACCGACATTGGCGTCACGGTGCGGCCGCCCCCTCACCCTCCCGGCCCAAGCGGGCCGGGTCCCTCCCTCTCCCCGAGGAGAGGGGAATGCGAGCTGGCTCTTCTTTACCTCTCCTTGGGGAGAGGTCGGAATCGCGCAGCGATTTCGGGTGAGGGGGCGGCTCCGGCCCGGCCGCTTGTCCCCGTTCCGATAAGCTACCCGGCGCTGCCGCCGCCGGCGATGGCTGAGGGCTTGCCGCCAACCGGAACGTCCAGCCCCTGCTTCAGGCTGTTCAGGTAGAACTCACGGATGCGGCCGTTCTCCGGATCGCTGACGAAGGCGCTGTTGCCGATGATGGCGACGGTCGGTGCCGGCGTCGCCGCGTCCCAGGCGCAGTCGAAGGCCGGGACGGCGTCGAACTCGGCCACCGGCGTCCATTCCGGCGCGATGTCGTAGATCCGCAGCTTGCCGTCCTGGGTCAGGTTGACGACGCGCTTGCCGTCGCTGGTGATCTCGTACTGGCACACCGCCTGGCCGGCAGGGATCGGGAACACGTCGGCGGCGGTCAGCACCTCGGCCGCCGGGTCAATCCGCAGCAGGGCCTCGAACGGCCGGCCGCCCTCGCCGCCATAGTTGGCGACCAGGTAACGGCCCGCCGGTCGGCCCTTGATCGTGCTGGCGCGGCGGCCGTCCGGATAGGCGAGCTTGCGCGAGCCCCAGGCGCCGTCCGGCCCCGGCCCGATCACCAGCACGCCGCCGTCGCTGGCGGCGTCGCCCTCGATCCGGGCGTTGCAGCCGAAGACATGGACACCCTGCAGCCCGGCATGGCCGTGGAACTCCTTGCAGGAGCGGTCCGGGTCGGCCGTGTCGTTGAAGGTGGCGACGGGCGTCCAGCCCTGCGCCCTATCGAGGATCTGGAAGCCGTTCGGCCGCGACGACACGGTCTTGTCGTCGCCATTGGCATAGGCCTCCTTCGACACCGAGACCAGGAAGCGGTCGCCGCCCAGCGGGACGGCGATGCCGTGCTGCGGCGCAGGCGCTGGCCAGGTGGCGGTCTCGACCTTGTCGTCGTCCAACGCGTCGAGGCGGAGTGCCACCACCTTCGGGTCGCTCTTGCCCAACCACGGCCGCTGCCCATCGTAGAAGACGGTCAGCCAACCCTTCTCGGACACGACATGGGACGGCTTGTCGCCGGTCAGGGTCAGGTCGAGCAGCTTCACCTCGCCCTTCTCGATGTCGAAATGGTCCTCGTGGGATTCGTAGAACAGGCCGCTGTCCAGCAGCCGGATGGTGCCGGCGTCATCGCCGGTGCGGATCACCACGAAGCGCCCGCCCTCGGTGCCGATCAGCGCCGGATCGGCCTTCGACACCGGAAAGCTGTGGGTCACCTTCGCGGTGTCGAGGTCGAGCACGCTGACGACGGGCTCCTCATGATCGGCGAAGACCAGGCGGCCGCGCGACACGTTGTCATGGGCGGAGGCATCGACGGAAAGGGCGGCCAGCAGCGCTGCGGCGGCGGTCCAGCGGGGTCTGGTCATGTCGGGGATCCTGGGAAATGGTTAACTATAATTAATGTTATAACATAACGGATCGTAACAACAAGGCGCCGCGGATGATCCCCTTCCCGTCATTGCGAGCGCAGCGAAGCAATCCAGGGCCGCTCGCACCGGCCCCTGGATTGCTTCGTCGCTTCGCTCCTTGCAATGACGGCCTCTCCTTGAGACCGGCCTCAGACCTCGACTCGGATTGTCGCCGACAGCAGCTCGGACCGCTCGGCCTTGGTGCCGACCAGGATCTCGATCTCGCCCGGCTCCAGCACCGGCTTCAAGTCGAGGCCGGGGAACTGCAGCGCCTCGGCCTCTAGCGTCAGGCTCAGCACCTGCTTCTGGCCGGGCGCCGGCGTCGCCTTGGCCATGCCCTTCAGCTCCAGGAGCGGCCGGGCCACGCTGGCGACTGGATCGCGGGTGAACAAGAACACCGTCTCCTCCCCCGCCACCGTACCGGTGTTGGTCACCGCCACCTCGACCGTCAGCGTCTCGCCCGGGCGCAGCACCGGGGCCGAGACGCGGAGGTCGCCGAGGGCGAAGCGGCTGTAGGACAGGCCATGACCGAAGGGGAATTCCGGTGTCGACGGCAGGTCGATGTACTTGCTGGTGTAGTGCTGCTCCGGGTCCGTCGGCCGGCCGGTGTTGCGCTCGCCGAAATAGATCGGCACCTGGCCGACATCGCGCGGCCAGGTCACCGGCAGCCGGCCGGAGGGGTTGACCGCGCCGGTCAGCACATCGGCGACGGCATGGCCGGCCTCGTGCCCGAGGAACCAGGTGGCCAGAACCGCCGCGGCGCGGTCGAACAGCCAGGGCAGCATCAGCGGCCGGCCGGAGGACAAGAGCGCCACCACCGGTATGCCGAGATCCAGCACCGCCTCGGCCAGGTTGCGCTGGCGGCCCGGCAGCTCCGGCCGGGCGCGGCTGGCCGCCTCGCCGCTCATGATCGCGGCCTCGCCCAGGCACAGCAGCACGATCTCGGCGCCGCGCGCGGCCTCGACCGCGGCGGCGATGCCGGCGTCGCCACCGGTCTCGATCTCGGTGCCGGGGACATAGGCGATCTCGGCCTGCGGCAGGGCGGCCTTGATGCCCTCGAGGATGGTCACCGCCTCCTCCCACCGCCCTGCACCGGCCCAGGAGCCCAGCATCTCCGACCGCGCCTCGGCCAGCGGCCCGATCACGGCGATGCGCCTGGCGGACGGCGCCAGCGGCAGCACGCCCTTGTTGGTCAGGAGCACGATCGATTTCGCCGCCGCCTCGCGCGCCAGCCGCCGCCGCTCCGCCGCGTGGAAGGCGTCGGGCGTGGCGGTGACGCGGCGATACGGGTCGTCGAACAGGCCCAGCCGCTGCTTCAGCCGCAGGACACGGCGGACCGCGCCGTCGATGTCGTCCTGGGTGACCAGGCCGCGCTGCAGCGCCGTGGGCAGGCCGGCGGCATAGGCGCCGCTCATCATGTCCATGTCGACACCGGCCTTCAGCGCCAAGGAAGCGGCCTCGACCGCATCGCCGGCGACGCCATGGGGCAGCAGCTCCATGATCGCGTTGTAGTCGCTGATCACCGCGCCCTCGAAGCCGAGCTCGCCGAACAGCGTGCCGCGCAGGAGGGCGACATTCGCCGTCATCGGCACGCCGGCGACGTCGTTGAAGGCCGGCATCACCGTGGCCGCCCCGGCGGTGATGGCGGCGGCGAAGGGCGGCAGGTAAACCTCGCGGATCGCCCGGTCCGACACGTCGGCCGAGTTGTAGTCGCGGCCCGCCAGCGCGGCGCCATAGGCCAAATAGTGCTTGGCGCAGGCCGCCACCGCGTCGGGCGCCGAGAGATCCGCGGTCTGGTAGCCGCGGACCTTGGCCTCGGCGATGCGGGAGGCCAGCCAGGGATCCTCGCCCGGCCCTTCGGAGATGCGGCCCCAGCGCGGATCGCGGGCGATGTCCAGCATCGGCGAGAACACCAGGTCCAGCCCCTCCTCCGCCGATTCCATCGCCGCCTCGCGCGCGGTGTGCTCCCACAGCTCGGGCGAGAACAGCGCCGCCTCGGCCAGCGGGATCGGGAAGATGGTGCGGTGGCCGTGGATGACGTCGAAGGCGAAGAACAGCGGGATCTTCAGCCGCGTCTCCTCCACCGCCATGCGCTGGGTCTCGCGCACCCGCTCCGGCCCCCAATGGTTGAACAGGCTGCCGATGCGGCCGGCGCGGATGCCCTCGGTGACGTCGCCGGGCAGCACCGGCCCGGTCACCGCCAGGTTCGACGACATCATGGTGAGCTGGCCGATCTTCTCGTCGAGCGTCATCGCCGCGAGCAAGGTCTCGATCCGGTCCAAAGCCTACTCCGCCATTGCCTGTCGCCTCCCGGGGAGGCATGCCCCGGATGAAGGCAAAAAAAACGGGCGCCGGAAAGGGGAATCCGGCGCCCGAAGTCGAGGGGGGAAGGAAGAAGGCCGGGGATCAGGCCTTCGGCAGCTTCAGCGCGACGAAGCGCTGGTCGCCCTGGTGGTTGATCAGCAGCATCACGGCGTTGCGGTCCGCCTCCTTGGCCGCCTTGACCTGCTTGGCGACCTCGGACGGGGTCTTCACGGCCTCGCTGCCGACCCGGACGATGACGTCGCCGGGACCGACGCCGGTCTCACGCGCCGGGCCGTCGTCGCGGATGCCGGTGACCAGCACACCCTCGATCTCGTCCGGCACGCTGAATTCGCGGCGCACCTTCGGGGTCAGCGTCGAGAGCGACAGGCCGAGCTGGTCGTCGACCGCCGGGCCGTTCTCCTCGGCGCTGGCGACCTTCTCCTGCGAGGCCGGCAGCTTGGCGATCTCGACCGAGACGGTCTCGGGCTTGCCGTTGCGCAGCACCTCGACCGGCACGGTCTTGCCGGCGGTGGTGTCGGCGACCAGGCGCGGCAGGTCGGAGAGCTGGCCCACCGGCTTGCCGTCATAGGTGGTGATCACGTCGCCCTGG
>JAEKLZ010000371.1 GCA_019508225.1 Inquilinus limosus
AGGCCTTGAACAGCGGCTTGAAATGCGACGGGCTGAGGCCGGCGGTGGCCGCCAGCTCGGCCAGGGTCAGGCGCTGGTCCAGCCGCGCCTCGATCAGCTCCAGCACCCGGGCCAGCTGGCGCCGCGACAGCGCCTGGCCCGAGGCGGCGGCCGGCATCGGCGCCGCATAGCGCCGCAGCAGATGGGCCGCCAGGGCCAGGCCGATGCTGTCGGCATAGAGCGGGTCGGACTCTGCCCCCGCCTCCAGCTCGGCCTTCAGGGCCCAGCCGAGATGCGCGATCCGCGGGTCGCGCAGCTGCAGCCGCGGCGCGATCTCCAGCCGGCCCGAGGCCAGGCCCAGCCCCTCCGCCGCGCTGCGCATCAGCGCCGGGGCCAGGCGCAGCAGCAGGAAGCGGGCCGGGCCTTCATCTTCCCAGGCTCCCGCCGCACCCGCGGGCAGCAGGTCGATGTCGCCCTCGCGCTGCAGCCGGTCCTGCACCAGCCGGCGGCGAAGCCCGCCCATTGTCCGGCCTTCTGCGGCACGATCGCGCCGGACCGGATCACGGGTTCATGTGTATCCATTCCGCCACACTCCTGGGACGACCTGCGGCGTCCGCGCCGCAGTCTACGACCGGGAACTTGAGCCGGCGAGGCCTCGTCGCTATATGGGCGCGACCAGGCCGGGCCCCTCTGGCAGCTCCTCCGGGATCTGCGATGTCGGACTGGAGACTCATCGAGTGGCCCGCCTGCCGACCCTGACACGCTCCCCCGGGATGGCACGCAGGCCGCTCCTCGCGACGAAGAGGACGGTTTTCGCATGGAACATCTGCTGACGGGCGAGGCGCTGACCGCCCTGCTCCAGGTCATCATGATCGACCTGGTGCTGGCGGGCGACAACGCCATCGTCATCGGCCTGGCCGCGGCCGGGCTGCCCAAGGAACAACGCGGCAAGGCGATCCTGATCGGCATCGCCGCGGCCACGGTGCTGCGTATCGGCTTTGCCCTGATCACGACGCAGCTTCTGGCCATCGTCGGCTTGCTGCTGGCCGGCGGCGTGCTGCTGCTGTGGGTGTGCTGGAAGATGTGGCGCGAGCTGCGCCACACCGCCAAGGAGGAGCACCAGGCCGAGGAGGCTCTGGAAGGTCACGAGGTGAACGGCAACGGCGCGCCGCGCAAGACCTTCGCCCAGGCGGCCTGGCAGATCGTGATCGCCGACGTGTCGATGTCGCTGGACAACGTGCTGGCCGTGGCCGGCGCGGCGCGCGAGCACCCGGCCATCCTGGTGTTCGGCCTGGCGCTGTCGATCGCCCTGATGGGCTTCGCCGCCTCGTTCATCGCCAAGCTGCTGAACCGCCACCGCTGGATCGCCTATGTCGGCCTGGCGATCATCCTCTATGTCGCCATCGACATGATCTGGCGCGGCTCGGTGGAGGTGTGGCCGCACCTGCAGGGCGTGATGTAAGGCACAAGGGCCGGGCAATTGCCCGGCCCTTTCGTTTCAGCATCGTAGGTTGGGTTCGCGACAGCGAACCCAACACTTGTTCAAGCGGCACGATGTTGGGTTCGCAAGGGCGAACCCAACCTACGCCTCAGTCAATAGATCCCGGACCGCCAGCGCGATCACCTCCGTCGCCTTGTACAGGTCGTCCAGCTTCAGCCGCTCGTCGGCGCGGTGGGCGTTGGCGTCTTCGATGGTGCGCGGGCCGGCGCCGTAGAGGGCGATCGGCACGCCGGCCGCCGCGTAGTGCCGGGCGTCGGTGTAGAGCGGCACGCCCTTGACCGGGATCTCCTCGCCCAGCACCGGGCCGGCCCGACGGCGGATCGCCTGGGCCAGCCGGTCGGTGCCCGGCAGCGGCGACAGCGGCTCGGCCAGCAGGATGCGGCGGACGGTGACCGTCGCCTTCGGGAACGCCTTGGCCGCGTCCTCGATCACGCCGCGCAGCTCCGCCTCCACCGCCGCGCCGTTCTCCTCCGGGATCAGGCGGCGGTCGAGCCGGAACGCGACGCGGTCGGGCACGACATTGGTGTTGATGCCGCCCTCGATCAACCCGATGGTCAGCTGCGGCGAGCCGATACCGGACACCTTCGACATCGTGGTCCGGTAGAGGCGCCGGTGCTCGTACAGCCGCAGCAGGATCGGCGTCGCCGCCTCCAGCGCGTCGATGCCGGTGGAGGGCAGCGCGGCATGGGCCGACCGGCCGCGCACCTCGACCTCGAGATGCAGGCAGCCATTATGCGCCGTCACCACCGCATAGCTGAAGGCGGCGGCGATGGCGAAGTCCGGCTTCGACAGCCCCTGCTCCAGGATCAGCTTCGGCCCGATCTCGCCGCCGGATTCCTCGTCATAGATGATGTGCAGCTCGACCGTGCCGCGGGTCAGCCGGCCGGCCTGCTCCAGCGCCTTCAGGGCGAAGGCGTAGCTGGCGATGTCGGATTTCGAGACGGCGGCGCCGCGGCCATACATCCAGCCATCGACCACCTCGGCGCCATAGGGGTCGTGGGTCCAGCCCTCGCCCGGAGCGACCACGTCGCCATGGGCGTTCAGCGCGATCACCGGCCCGTCACCGAAGCGGCGGCGGACGATCAGGTTGCTGGCGCTGATCATGCCATGCGCCTTCGCCAGCTCGGCCGGAACGGGGTGGATCTCGACCTCGAAGCCGAGCTCGCGCAGCAGCTCCGTGGTCCGCCTGGCATGCGCATCGCAGTCGCCGGGCGGGTTGTCGGACGGGACCTTGACCAGCTCCGCCAGGAACCGGGCCTGCTGCTCGCGCGCGCCGTGGAGGTAATCGTGGATGGCGGTGTCGATGCTGTCGGTCATCACGGGTGCTTTCGTGTCAGGCAGGGTCGTACTGGCGGAGGAGGTCGAGCAGGATTCGGACGGCCAAGTCCGCATCCTCCACGGTGATGGATTCGGCCGGGTTGTGGCTGATGCCGCCGCGGCAGCGCAGGAACAGCATGGCGACCTGGGTCAGCGACGCCATGGCCATGGCGTCGTGGCCGGCGCCGCTGGGCAGGCGCCGGGCCGGCAGGCCGTGGCGGCGGATCGCCGTCTCCAGCCGCTGCATCAGCGCCTCGTCGCAGCGGACGGCGCCGGCGTCGTGGTAGCGGTCGAGCACCAGCTCGACGCCACGGCCGCGGGCGATGCCCTCCAGCGCCGCCACCATCTCGGCCATCGCGGCCAGGCGGTCGGCATCGTCGGGCGCGCGGATGTCGATGGTGAAGCGCACCGCGCCGGGGATGACGTTGACGGCGCCGGGCTGCACGTCGAGCTGTCCGACGGTCGCCACCACCTCGCGCCCCGCCTGGGCGCAGCGCTCCACCGCCAGCACCATCGAGGCGGCGGCGGCCAGCGCGTCGCGGCGCAGATCCATCGGCACGGTGCCGGCATGGCCGGCCATGCCGCGGACCGTGGCGTTGTAGCGGGCGGCGCCGTTGATCGCGGTGACGATTCCGAGCGGCAGGTCCTCGGCCTCCAAGACCGGCCCCTGCTCGATATGCAGCTCGACATAACCGAGCACGCGGTCGCGCCGCCGGGCCTCGGCCTGCAGCCCGTCCGGGTCGCCGCCGAAGTCGCGCAGCAGGTCGCCCAGGCGCAGTCCGTTGTCGTCCACCGCATCGGCCACCGCCGGGTCGACGGTGCCGGCGATGGTGGCGCTGCCGGTCAGGGTGACCGGGAAGCGCACGCCCTCCTCGTCGCCGAAGGCCAGCACCTCGACGGCGAAGGGCAGCCGCTCGCCGCGCCGGTGCAGCTCGCCGACCACGGCGATGGCGGCCAGCACGCCGAGATTGCCGTCGTACTTGCCGGCGTCGCGCACGGTGTCGATGTGGGAGCCGAGCAGCAGCGCCGGCAGGCCCGGGCGGTCGCCCTCATAGCGGCCGACGATAGTGCCGGCGGCGTCGGTCCGCGCCGTCATGCCGGCCTCGCGCATCCAGGCCAGCACCTGGTCGGCCGCCTGGCGGTGCGCCGGCGACAGGAAGGTGCGGGTCAGCCGGTCCGGGTCCTCGCTGAAGCGGGCCAGTTCGTCGAGCCGCCGCATCAGCGCGGGGCCATGGGCGAGGGTGTTCTGGGTCGGAGCGGTGCCGAGGGTCACGGCAGCAGGTCCTTCAGTCGCAGCAGGGCGATTTTTTCGACCTCGGCCAGGGCCGTGGCGAATTCGGTGTCGCGCGGGTTGCCGACCCGGCGCTCGAAGGCGGCCAGGATCTCGGCCCGGCTGCGGCCCTTCACCGCCATGATGAAGGGGAAGCCGAAGCGCTCGACATAGGCGGCGTTGAGCTCCTGGAACCGGGCGAACT
>JAEKLZ010000261.1 GCA_019508225.1 Inquilinus limosus
GACGTCGTCGGTGCCCTGGCCTTCGAGGCGCATCTGAAGGAATGCCCGGCCTGCGCCGCGGAATACCGGCGGCAGCAGGCGATCCGGGCGGCACTGCACCGGCCGGAGCTGCGCGACCGCGCCCCCGACGTGCTGCGCCGCAAGCTCGAGGTGGCGCTGCAGCCGCCGCCGGTCCCATGGTGGCGGCGCCTCCTGGGCGACTGGCGCCTGGGCGGGGCCGGAGCGGCGGCGCTGGCCATGGCCCTGATGTTGCTGGTGGTCCTGCCGCGCGGCGGCGACGACCTCGCCCGGCAGCTTGTCGACAGCCATGTGCGGTCGCTGCTGGCCGAGCACCTGGTCGACGTGCCGTCCTCCGACCGGCACACGGTCAAGCCCTGGTTCGTCGGCAAGATCGACGCGGCCCCGCCGGTGGTCGACCTCGCGGCGCAGGGCTTCCCGCTGGCGGGCGGACGGCTCGACTATCTCGACCGCCGGGTGGTGGCGGCGCTGGTCTACCGGCACGGCGGCGGACATGTGGTCAACCTGTTCGTCTGGCCCAGCCCGGACGCCGCGGACCGCGCGCCGGCGGCGGAGACGGAGGAGGGATACCGCCTGCTGCACTGGGTGCGGTCGGGGCTGGAGTTCTGGGCGGTGGCCGATATCGACCTGTCGGAGCTGCGGGCCTTCCAGGCGGCCTATCAGCAGGGCGCGGCGGCACAGGCCGCGCCCCAGCTGGCCCCGCCCTAAAGCTCCAGCTTCATGCCCTCATGGCTGGCGACGAAGCCGAGCCGGGCATAGAAGCGGTGGGCGTCGGGCCGGCGTTTGTCGGTGGTCAGCTGCACCAGGGCACAGCCTCGCGCCCGGGCCCGGGCGATCGCCCATTCCATCATCGCCTGGCCGGCGCCGCGGCCGCGCAGCGCCGAGTCGATGCGGACGGATTCGATCTGCGCCCGCCAGGCGCCGCGGCGCGACAGGCCGGGGATGAAGCTGAGCTGGAAGCAGCCGACCACCCTTCCGTCCAGCTCCGCCACCACCATCTCGTGATTGGGATCGGCGGCGATCGCGGCGAAGGCGGCCTGGTAGGGCGCCTCGCCCGCCGCCTTGATCGTCGCCTCGCGGTTCTTGCCCAGCGGGTCGTCCGCCAGCAGCCGCAGGATCGCCGGCAGGTCGCCGGTGCCGGCCGGCCGCATTGTCACATCCATCATCCGCTCCGGATTTCCGTCTGTCGTCAGAACGGCTTATCGTGAGGGCGCGCCCATTGCGAGTGCCCCGGTCGCCGAGCATCGATGTCATGAATGATAGTCCAGGACGGAGCCCCGGGCACGGTGGCCCGCCCGTCCTCCCCGGCAGCGCGGATCTGCTGCGCCGGATCATCGACCAGGCGGCGGTCAGCATGGCGGTCGCGGGGGCGGACGGCCAGTGCCTGTACGTCAACGCCGCCTTCTGCGCCATGTTCGGCTACAGCGTGGCGGAATGCGTCGGCCGCACCGTCGACGACATCGTCCATCCCGACGACCGTGCGGCGGTGCGGGCCGGCCTCGACGCGCTGCGGCGGGGCGATGTCGAGACCCCGCGCGCCGAGCGGCGCTATGTCCGCAAGACCGGCGAGACCTTCTGGGGAATGGTGACCGCATCGGCCTTGCGCGACACGGCCGACGTCCCGCCGAGCCATTATCTCCTGCAGATCGTCGACATCGAGCCGCAGAAGCAGGCGGAGGCGCAGCTGGCCGAGGTGACCGAGCGGCTGCAGGTTGCGATCGAGGCCGGCGGGGTCGGCATCTACGAGCTGGACTTCACCACCGGCCGGTACCGCTGGGACGAACGGATGCACGCGCTGTACGGGCTGCCGCCGGGCGGCTTCGACGGCACGCTGGAGGGCTGGCTGCGGCTGATCCATCCCGACGACATCCCGCATGCGATGCGGGAGTACGAGGTCGCGCTGAACGAGACATCGCTCTACCAGGCCGACTATCGGATCCTGCGCCCGGCCTCGGGCGGGGTCCGGCATGTCCGGTCGCTGGCGCGGGTGGTCCGCGCCGCCGACGGCACGCCGCTGCGCGCGGTCGGCACCAACTGGGACATCACCGACCACAAGCAGGCCGAAGCGCGGCTGTCGGCCCTGAACGAGCGGCTGGAGGTCGCGCTCGACGCCGGCGGCGTCGGCATCTTCGAGGTCGACTTCACCACCGGCGAGCGGCTGTGGGACGCCCGGACATACGAGCTGCATGGGACGTCGCCGGACAGCTTCGACCGCACGCCCGAAGGCTTCCGCCACCTGCTGCCCCCGGAGGATGTCGAGCGGGTCACCCGGATCCACGAGGCGGCCGAGCGCGACCGCACCCGTCAGTACCGGGTCGACTACCGCGTCCTGCACCAGGCCTCGGGCACGACCCGCCACATCCGCGCCTCGATCCGGCTGGCCTTCGCCGCCGACGGCACCCTGCTGCGCGGCCTCGGCGCCTGCTGGGACATCAGCGACGACGTCGAGCGCAACCGGCGGCTGCACGACACCCTGACGCTGCTGCAGGCGGTGATGAACGGGACTCCCGACCTGATCTACGTCAAGGACCTCCACGGCCGCTATCTCCTGGTCAATCCCGCCGTCGAGAAGGTGATGGCGCGGGAGGGGATCGAGATCGTCGGCCGGCACGACACCGAGATCTTCCCCTCCGGGACGGCGCGGGAGCTGGTCGAGAACGATCGCAGCGTCCTGGAGGCCGGCGAAACCCTGACCACCGAGGAGATCGCCGTGGTCGGCGGCGTCACCCGCGTCTATTCCTCGGCCAAGGTGCCGCTGCGGGACGAGCGCGGCGCCATCATCGGGCTGATCGGCACGTCGCGCGACCTGACGGAGATGAAGGCCGCCGAGGCCGCCCTGCGCCGCAGCGAGGCGCGCTGGCAGTTCGCCCTCGACGGGGCGGGCGACGGCATCTGGGACTGGGACATCGACACCGGCCGCGTCTTCTACTCGCGCCAGTGGAAGGCGATGCTGGGCTACGGCGAGGACGACGTCGGCACCACCGTCGAAGACTGGTCCGGCCGGGTGCATCCGGAGGACCTGCCGCGCTGCCGGGCGATCATCGACGACCATCTCGCCGGCCGGTCGCCCGACTTCGTGCTCGAGCACCGGATGCGGGCCCACGACGGGTCCTGGCGCTGGATCTTCGACCGCGGCAAGGTCGTCGAGCGCGCCGAGGACGGCCGGGCGCTGCGCGTCATCGGCACACATACCGACATCACCGAGCGGAAGCGGGCCGAGGATGCGATGCGGGCGCTGAACCAGCGCCTGCAGCTGGCGATCGAGGGCGCCGGCGCCGGCATCTTCGAGTTCGACTTCGCGGCCGGCCGCTACAGCTGGGACGACCAGATGCACGCGCTTTACGAGCTGGCGCCGGGCGCCTTCGACGGGACCATGGAGTCGTGGCTCGGCTACCTCCATCCGGACGACGTGCCGCGGGTGCTGCGCGGCTATGAGGAGGCGGTCGAGCGCACCTCGCTGTTCAGCATGGATTTCCGCATCCGGCGGCAGCGGTCGGGCGCCATTCGCCATATCCGGTCCCTGGCCCGGGTGATCCGGCACCCCGACGGCAGGCCGAACCACGCGGTCGGGATGAACTGGGACATCACCGACCATGTCGATCTGGCCGAGGCGTTGTTCGAGGAGAAGGAGCGGCTGCGGGTCACCCTGCACTCGATCGGCGATGCGGTGATCTCGACCGACGCGCTGGCCCGGGTCACCTTCATGAACCCGGCCGCCGAGCAGATGACCGGCTGGCCGGCGGAGGAGGCGATGGGCCGCCCCCTGTCTCAGGTCTTCCGCCTGATCGACGAGGCAGGCCACGCCGTCCCGGACCCGGTCGAATCCTATCTGGCCCGGATGCAGCCCTATCATCTCGACACCGACGTCATCCTGCTGGCCCGCGATGACGAGCGGCGCCACATCCGGGATTCTGCGGCACCGGTGCGCACGGCCTCGGGCGAGGTCATCGGCGCGGTGCTGGTGTTCCAGGACGTCACTCGCGACCGCACGCTGCAGCAGGCCCTGGCCCATTCCGCCAGCCATGACAGCCTGACCGGCCTGCCCAACCGCGCCGCTTTCGAGCGGGCGCTGGCCGAGGCCTGCGAGCAGGCGCGCCGCGATGGGCGCAAGCATGTGCTGTGCTTCATGGATCTGGACCGGTTCAAGATCGTCAATGACGGCGCCGGCCATGCCGCCGGCGACGCGCTGCTGCGCGATGTCGCCAACCTGCTGCGCCGCCACAGCCGCGGCCGGGACTTGGTTGCTCGCCTCGGCGGCGACGAGTTCGCCCTGCTGCTGCGCGACTGCTCGGTCGATGACGGCGTCACCATCGCCCGCCAGTTCATCCGCGCCGTGGCCGAGCTGCGTTTCACCTGGGACGACAAGACCTATCAGATCGGGGCCAGTATCGGCCTGACCGCGGTCGCCGCCGACCGGACCCGGGCGGACGAGCTGCTGAGCCAGGCGGACGTCGCCTGCTACACCGCCAAGACGGCCGGCCGCAGCCAGGTCTCGGTCTATGGCGGCGACGGCAGCGCGGCGCAGCGCCATCGCCGCGATATCCAGGTCGCCGCCGGCATCCGCGATGCGATCGAGGCCGACCGGTTCCGCCTGTTCGCGCAGGAGATCCGCGACCTGCGCCCCGGACGCGAGCGGGCTCGGCATGTCGAGATCCTGCTGCGGATGCAGGACGGCAACGGCGAGATGGTCGAGCCGTCCGGGTTCATCCCGGCCTCGGAGCGCTACGACCTGATGGGCAATATCGACCGGTGGGTGATCCGAGCCGCCCTGCATGGCCACGGCCCGCAGCTGCGGGCGTCGCCCGATCTCTCAATCGGCATCAATCTCTCGGCCAACACCCTGGACGATCCGTTCCTGTGGCCCTTCCTGAAGGAGGAGTTGGACGCCTCGGGCCTTGATCCCGGCCGGCTGCATTTCGAGATCACCGAGACCGCGGTGATCAATAACCTGGCGGCGGCCAGCCGCTTCGTCGCCAAGGTGCGCGCCGCCGGCTGCGCCGTGGTGCTGGACGATTTCGGCAGCGGCCTCAGCTCCTTCGCCTATCTCCGCCAATTCCCGGTCGACGGGCTGAAGATCGATGGCGGCTTCATCCGCCAGATCACCACCAGCGCGGTCGACCGGGTGATCGTCGAATCGATCAACGCGATCGGCCATCGCCTCGGCACCGTCACCGTGGCCGAGCAGGTCGAGGATGCCGAGACCCTGGCGCTGGTGCGCGCCATGGGGATCGACCAGGCGCAGGGCTTCGCCGTCGGCCGGCCGCGGCCGCTGGACAGCCTCTTTTAGGATTTCCGAACGAATCCCGGGGTGTGCGCTTCGTCACCGCGACAATGGCCGGGCAGATCCACTATTATCCTATGCACGGCAAGTGCAGCGCCAGCTTCGGCGAGATGAGAGGGGAACCCAATGCAAGGCCGTTTCATCGGCGAGTCGGCGGTCCGGCCGATGGTCGATGTGCCGTCTTCCTTCGCCCGGCCGGATGAACAGCAGGTCCTCGGGCTGATCGACCTGATCTACGGGGCCGGCATCGGCAACGAGGACTGGGCCGGCGTGCTGCGCCGGCTCGGCGACGCGCTGGGCGGCGAGGCGGTGGTGCTGCGCCGGCTGGCCCTGGCGACGCCCGGCCCCGCGACCCTGGCGACCGAGACCGACCCGGACTATGTCGAGCGCTACCAGACGCACTACCACCGGCTGCTGCCGTTGCTGCCCTTGCTGCCGCGGCTGCAGCCAGGGTCGACCTTCACCCAATCGGCGCTGATTCCGGATGCGGAGTACCGGCGCACCGAGTTCTACAACGACTTCATGCGGCCGCAGGGCAAGGACCGAGGTCTGTACTGGGTGGATTTCGATCACAGCAGCCTGTCGGCGATGCTGTCGGTCTGGCGGCCGCTGCGCCGGCCGGAGTGGGACGACGAGCAGATCCAGGTGCTGCGCGCGATCGGGCCCCATCTCGGCCGGGCGCTGCGGATCGAGCGCGGGCTGGCCGCCGCCGGCGGGGCGGCCGTGGCCGAGGCGCACCGCCCGGCATCGCCTCTGACCCCGCGCGAACGCGACTGCCTGGGCTGGATCGCCCGCGGCGCGTCGAGCAAGGCGACCGCGCGTCAGCTGTCGCTGTCGGTCTACACCGTCAACGAATATGTCGCCTCGGCGATGCGCAAGCTGGGGGCGGGCAGCCGCGCCGAGGCCGTCGCCATGGCCCTGCTCTGCGGCGCGATCGGCGGCTGATCCGCCGACGCAACCTGTCCGGCGGGAGCCCCCTCAATTCTGGGGGATTGAGATCCAGGTTGCTCTCGGGAAAAAGGAACGGGGCCGCGCCTTGGGCGTTGAGGCTGCGCGGCGGGTGATGGCGACATCGCCATTTTCCGCTCGGCCGCCCTCCCGAATGGGGGTGGGCACTGCCGTCCCGGTTGGCTAGGAAGGCAGTGGGGTCGCGGAGCCGGCGACGGAACCGCGGTCCCGGTTCGTGAGTGTCGAGTCTTGGTGGGGGATTTGAGATGCCGTCCGATATCCCGGTCAGCGTGGTCGCCGAGGCCACGGTCTCGAGGACGTTGCCCGGCACCCGTGCCGCCGTTGCGGCCAAGCGGCTCACCGACATCGTCCTGTCGGCCGCGCTGCTGGTGCTGTTCGCGCCGCTGTTCCTGGTCTGCGCGGCCATGATCCGGCGATCGGGCCGGGGCATCTTCTACAGCGACAAGCGCGTCGGGCGCGACGGCCGGATCTTCTACTGCCACAAGTTCCGGACCATGGTGCCCAACGCCAACAAGCTGCTGGCGGACCTGCTGCAGAAGGACCCGGCGCTGCGGCGCGAATGGGAGGCGGGCTTCAAGCTGAAGATGGACCCGCGGGTGACCGCGATCGGCCGATTCCTGCGCAGGACCAGCCTCGACGAGCTGCCGCAGCTGTTCAACGTGTTGAAGGGCGAGATGAGCCTGGTCGGCCCGCGGCCGATGTACGAGGAGGAGCAGGAGCGCTGGGGGGCGGCGATCCGCTACTACCACAGCGTCCGGCCGGGGATGACCGGCGCCTGGCAGATTTCCGGCCGCAACGACACCAGCTACGAGACCAAGATCCGCCTCAATGTCGACTACGTGCGGACCTGGACCCTGTGGCGCGACATCGTGATCCTGTTCAAGACGCCGAAGGTGTTCCTGCCTGGCGCCGGCGCCTACTAGCCGCACCGGCCCGACCGGCGGCGCGTCCGCCCTGAAGAACGGCCGACATGGCCCCCGCTCGCGGGGGCCATGTTCGTTTCGGGCTTCGCAGTCGCTTCCGACTCGCCCCGCCCGGGGCTATAGGAGGGCGCGACGCGATGCGGAGGATGCCGGCCCGTGCCCATGACCAGACTGTTCCGCCTGTTCCTGCTGCTGGCGCTGGCGGCGGCCCTGCCGGTCCAGGCGGCCATGGCCCAGGCCGGCGCCGCGGCGACCCGCAGCGGCCTGCCGGCCGGGGATGTCGCCTATATCGTGTTCGACGCGCAGAGCGGCCAGCTGATCGACAGCGCCCAGGCGACGCGGCCGATGATCCCGGCCTCGACCATGAAGGTCGCGAGCATGCTGGCGTCGATCGAGATCCTCGGCGCCGACCACCGTTTCACCACCATCGTCACCGCCAGCGGCTCGATCGCGGGCGGCGTGCTGAACGGCGACCTGGCGCTGATCGGCGGCGGCGACCCCACCCTGGACATCAATGACCTGGCGGATCTGGTCGGCCAGGTCCGCCAGGCCGGGATCACCCGGGTGACCGGTCGCTTCATCGTCGACGACACGGTGCTGCAGGCCTTGCCGTTCCTCGACCGGCTGCAGCCCCTGGCCGCGTCCTACAATCCCGGCCTGTCCGGCCTGGCGGTCAACTTCAACGCCCTGCGGGTGAGCTGGCAGACACGGGCTGGGCGCCTCGACGCCCGGGCCGACGCGGTGGCGGAGGGCCGCAACGTCACGCTGCCTTGGGTCGATATCAGCGAGGGCGCGGCGACGCCATATCGCCCGATCGACGGTCACGAGGGCTGGGTCCTGTCGTCGCGGCTGCCGGATAAGGGCTCCGACCTGCTGCCGATCCGCTACCCGGCGGCAACCGCGGCGGAGATCTTCCGCGCCTTCGCCCGCGACGCCGGGATCACCCTGCCGGCGCCGGCGATCGGGCCGCGCACGGCGGAAGGCACGATCATCGGCCGGCATGACAGCGAACCGCTGCCGGCGATCGTCACCCGCGTGCTGAAATACAGCAACAACCTGTCGGCCGAGATGATCGGCATGATGGCGGCGCGGCAGGCGCTGGGCCGCAGCAGCATCACCCAGGGCGAGGCCGGCCGGACCCTGGCCGCTTGGTGGGCGCAGAAGCTGCCGGAGATCGACTGGGGCGGGCTGTCGATCCCCGGCGCGTCGGGTCTCAGCACCGCCGCCCGGATCTCCCCGGTGCAGATGGCCGCGGTGCTGATCGAGGGCAACCGCATCGGCCTGCCGGCGCTGATGCCGGAGCGGCCGGACGGCGGGGGCGAAGCCGGCAGCGGCGAGCCGCCGCCGCTCGCCGCCGGCCGGCTGCGGGCCAAGACCGGCACCATGGGGTATGTCCGCGGCCTGGCCGGCTATCTTTCGGCCAACAGCGGCCGGCAGCTCGGCTTCGCCATCTTCGTCGTCGACGAACCGCAGCGCGCCGCGGCCGATGCGGCGACCGACCCCTATGTCCTGTCCGTATCGCAGCCGGCCCGGCGCTGGCTCGGCCAGGCCCGGGCAGTGGAGCGGGAATTGCTGCGGCAGTGGGCAGCGGCGTATTAGAGGAGGTCGCGCAGCCGGTACCAGGCCATCGCCAGCACCAGGGCCGGCATGCGCAGCACCCGCCCGCCCGGGAACGGCTGGTGCGGGATCCGGGCGAAGACATCGAAGCGGTCGGCCTGGCCGTGGATCGCCTCGGCCATCACCCGCCCGGCCATGCCGGTCAGCAGCACGCCATGGCCGGAGAAGCCCTGGGCGAAGAAGACGTGCGGCGCCAGCCGGCCGAAATGCGGCGTGCGGTTCATGGTGATGCCGACATGGCCGCCCCAGCAGAACTCGATCTTCTTGCCGGCCAGGCGGGGCAGGGTGCGCGCCATGGTCCGCCGCATGCTCTCGGCCAGGCGCCGCGGCTCGTAGCCGGAATAGCTGACGCCGCCGCCGAACAGCATCCTGCCGTCATGGCTCAGCCGGTAGTAGTTCAGCACGAAGTTGATGTCGGCCACGGCGAAGCCCGACGGCACGGTCTGCTGCGCCAGCGCCTCGCCCAGCGGCTCGGTGGCGATGATGTAGGTGCCGACCGGCATGACCCGCGACCGGATGGTGCGGTCGACATCGGCCGACAGCGACGGCAGGTAGGCATTGCCGCACAGCGCCACGAAATCGGCGGTGATCCGGCCCTTCGGCGTCGTCGCCACCGCCGGGCTGGCCTGGTCCAGCCGGGTGACCGGCGTGTCCTCGAAGATCCGCACGCCGAGCGATCGCGCGGCCTCGGCCAAGCCGAGCGCGTAATTCAGCGGGTGCAGCTGGCCGCTGCCGCTGTCCAGCAGGCCGCCGACATAGCCCGGCGCGTCGACCAGCGCCCGGATCTCGGCCCGAGACAGCATCCGCCCCTGGTGGTAGCCGAGCCCGTCCCATTCGTCGAGATGGGCTTCCAACTCCTCCATGTGCCGGCGCTTCAGTGCGCCCAGCACATAGCCCCAGCGCAGGTCGCAATCGATGCCGTAGCGCTCGATGCGCTGCCGCAGCAGGGACTTCGCCTCCTCCGACATGTCCCACAGCTTGCGGGCGTCGTCGCGGCCGACCCAGCCGGCGATGGTGCCGATGTCCTTGTTGAAGCCAGTCACCGCCTGGCCGCCATTGCGGCCGGAGGCGCCCCAGCCAACCCGCTGGGCCTCGACCAGCACGACGTCGAGGCCACGCTCCCTCAGCTCGATCGCGGTGCTGAGACCGGTATAGCCGCCGCCGACCACCAGCACGTCGCAACGCTGGTCCCCGTCCAGCGACGAGAAGCGCAGCTCGCGGTTGGCGGTGGCGGCATACCAGGAGCGGACATGGCCGACCGGGCGGACTGGTTGCATGACACGGTTTTGGTGGCTTCGGACGGGGCCTTGAATAGCTTGGACGGCCCCGGCGCGGCCAGCCGGGCGGACGCCCGGTCCGTCATGTCCTGCCCGCATGACGCCAGCCCAAGGCAGCCCGGACGGCTGTTCGCTTGTGGTGGCCGGGGGGACGGGCGAGAATAGGACCATATGCCGTGACGCCGGGGTGTGGACCTTTGCCGGAGCGCATGCAGATTCGCGAGGTGGTGGAGGCGACGGTTCTGACCTTCGTCCTGGCGATGCTTGGCATCGCCACGAAGGGGCTGGAACCGCTTGCCCTGTTCTGGCCGGCGAACGGCGTGCTGATCGGCTGGTTCCTGCGCAGCCCGGCGCGCCGGCATCCGCTGTGCTGGGTCGGGGTGATCGTCGCCTTCGTCGCTGCCGATCTGAGCTACGGGCGCGGCATCGAGCTGGCCCTGGTGCTGCTGCTGTCCAACTTGGCGGAGATCGTGGCGGGCCTGCTGGTGCTGTCGCCGATGTGGCCGGAGGGGCGGGATCTCGATCATCCGGCCGCCGTGCTGCGCGTCGGCGTCGCGTGCATCGTCTCGGCGCTGGCCGGCGGCATCGTCTCGGCGCTCGGTTTCGGCCTGCTCGGCGACAGCTCGATCCTGCTGAACACCGCGACCTGGTGGATGTCGGAAATCGCCAGCCTGGCGGCGGCGCTTCCCGTCGCCCTGACCCTGCCGTCACGGCCCTGGCCGGCGGGCTGGGTCTCGCGCCTGACGCGGGAGGAGCTGCCGGAGCTGGCGGGGCCGGTGATGCTGCTGGTCCTGATGGCGGCGCTCGGCATCGCCACCGGCGGCATCGGCACCACCGGCTACCTGCTGCTGCCCCTGATCTGGTCGGCGATGCGGGTCGGCATCTTCGCCACCACGGTGATGGCGGCGCTGGTCGGGCTGTGGATCTTCGCGGCGCTAGGCCTCGGCCTCGACCGGCTGCCGTCGCAGACCGTGGCCGAGGACCCGCTGCGCATCCTGCTGTCGACCCGGCTCTCGGTCGCCCTGATCTCCCTGGCCGCCGTCCTGGTGGCCAGCATCATGTCGACGCGCCGGCGGATCGAGCAGCGCCTGGCCGAGAGCGAGCGTCGGCTGGCTCTGGCGTTCGAGGGCACCACGGACGGCATCTGGGACCTGGATGTGCCGTCCCGCCGGATGTCCGCCCTCGATTCCATCTCGCTGGCCGAGCGAACCGATGCGGCGCAGCGCCGGCCGCTCGACGAGTATCTGCGCCGGATCCATCCGGAAGATCGGGAGCGGGTTGCGGTGGTGCTGGAGGAGCATCTGGCCGGCCAGTCGCCGGATTGCGTCGTCGAGTATCGCTGGCCCACGCCCGATGGGGGCTGGATCTGGCAGCTGGCGCGGGGCCGGACGGTCGAGCGCGACGAGGCCGGGCGGCCTCTGCGCCTCGTCGGCTCCTTCATGGATGTCTCGGCCCGCAAGGCGCTGGAGCAGAAGATCGAATACATGGCCAATCATGACGCCCTGACCGGGCTGGCCAACCGGCATGCGCTCGATGCGGCGCTGCGCGACCGGATCGCGGCCTGGCGTCGCCGCTCGGCGGGGGCGGTGCTGATGGTGATCGACCTCGACGGCTTCAAGGCGGTCAATGACGGCCACGGCCATCTGGCGGGCGATGCCGTGCTGCGCGCCTTGGCGCAGCGCCTGGCCGGGGCTCTTCCCGACGGCATGACGCCGGTGCGGACCGGCGGCGACGAGTTCGCCGTGATCGGCGACGAGCTCGGCGCCGGCGAGGTCGAGGCCCTGGCCGCCCGGATCGGGGCGGCACTGGCCGCGCCCATCCCGGTCGGCACCGGGACCGTCTCGGTCGGCGCCAGCATCGGCTGGGCCTTCCTGCCCCGGGATGCCGAGGACGAGCACGGGCTGGCCGCGGTGGCCGATGCCCGGCTCTATGCCGCGAAGCAGCAGCTCCGGCAGCGCAGTGTCGAGCCGGAGCCGCCGTCGCGCGCCTCGGCCTAGAAGATCCGGCCCAGACCCGGCTATGCCGCCCGGCGCCAGGCGGGGAAGGGGTCGGGCAGGTCGGCCCAGCCCGCCGGGTCGAAGCCGCCGCCGGCCACCGGGTCGAGCAGGCAGGCATCGAGATCGCGCCGGATCGCCGCCTGGTCGATGCCGATGCCGATGAACACCAGCTCCTGCCGGCGGTCACCGAACACCGGGTCCCAGCGGGACTCGATCATCCGGCGCATCTCCCGGTCCTGGGGCCAGCGGTCGCGCGGCACGGCGGCCCACCAGAAGCCGATCGCCTCGTGCCGCAGGATGGCGCCGGCCTGGCTCATCTCGCCGACCCAGCGGGGCCGGGTCGCCAGCCAGAAATGGCCCTTGGAGCGGATCACGCCGGGCCAGGGCCGCTGGAAGGCGGCGTGCAGCCGGGCCGGGTGGAAGGGGCGGCGGGCGCGGTAGACGAAGCTCTCGACGCCGTATTCCAGCGTCTCCGGCTTGTGCTCCGCGAACTGATACAGCTCCTTGTACCAGAGCGGGTGCTCGCGGGCCCGGTCGAAGTCGAAGCGGCCGGTGCCAAGGATCGAATCCAAGGCCACGGCGCCGAAATTCGCCTCGACGATCGCCGCCTCCGGGTTCAGCCCCGCGATGATCCGGCGGACCATCTGCCGCTGCTCCGGCGTCGCCGTGTCGATCTTGTTGAGGACCACCACATCGGCGAATTCGATCTGGTCGACCAGCAGGTCGACCAGGGTGCGGCCGTCGCCGTCGCCGGCGGTCTCGCCGCGGTCGCCCAGAAAATCGGTTGAGCTGAAATCGGCCAGCAGGTTGGCGGCGTCGACCACCGTCACCATGGTGTCGATGCGGGCCACATCGCCCAGCGAGGCCCCATCCTCGTCCCGGAAGTCGAAGGTCGCGGCCACCGGCAGCGGCTCGGAGATGCCGGTCGATTCGATCACCAGGCAATCGAACCGGCCCTGCTCGGCCAGATGGCGGACCTCGCGCAGCAGGTCGTCGCGCAGGGTGCAGCAGATGCAGCCATTGGTCATCTCGACCAGGGTCTCGCTGGTGCGGCTGAGATCGGCGCCGCCGGCGCGGACCAGCTCGGCGTCGATAGCCGGACAGGACGGTGACGGGGAGGCGGGCATCCGGCCTGGAGGACTGATCTGGCATGGCTTCCGTCCAATAAATTTAATGTTATATCATAACAATTAAATTTCGAACGCAAGCCTGCTGTTGCCGCAGTCCCGAGATCGATCCCGGATTCAGCCGGCGGGCGGCCGGCACCCCTCCGGCTTGAGCACCCGTCTGGTCGACGCGGGGTGGCGGGCCAGCGCCGCCGCGGGCCGGATCGGGCGCGAGGCGAAGCCGCCGCCGCAATTCGGGCAGCGGCCGCCCAGCACCGTCTCGGCGCAGCCGGCGCAGAAGGTGCATTCGAAGCTGCAGATCACCGCCTCCAGCGAGCCGGGCGGCAGGTCCTTGTTGCAGCATTCGCAGTTCGGGCGCAGCTCAAGCATCGAATCCTCCAGCTTCGGTGTCTCCGGCTTCGGTCCAGGCTCCGTCCCGGGCCGGATCGAACCGCCGCTCTCGTCTGTCCTCTGCGGCGGCGCGCCGCGTGATCGGGCGAGTGGATTCATACAAATGCTTCATCTTTCCACAAGCGCTGCCAAACGGTTGTACCCTATGCCAATATCTGCCCGGCAACTTGGAGATCTCGATGCGCCTTAGCCGAATTGACAACCCCGCAAAACGAATGCTCGGTTGGCTGGTACGGTATTCGGTGGCCGGCAAGCACACGCGCAAGTTCTTCTCGGACCTGTCTCATGGCGGGTCCTCGGCGAAGGCGAAGGCCGCCGCCGAGGCCTTCGCGCTGGCGCATCTGATAGAGCATCAGGAGATCCGGTCGCTGCGGACCCGGCTACTGCCGCGGCGGAACACGCCGCATGGGATTCCGGGCGTGGCGCGTTATGTCCGCCCCGGCGGGAATTCGGCATTCTGGACGGCGTACTGGACCCAGGACGGCGTGCGCCGCCAGAAGAAGTATTCGGTGGCCCAGCTCGGCGAGCATGACGCGCGGGAGCTGGCCTTCGCCACCCGGGCGGAGATGACCGCCGGCAACCAGGAGCGGCTGGTCGAGCTGCTGGATATCCATGTGCCCGAGCGCAAGGCGGCCAAGCGGCGGCCGGAACCGACGGCACCGGCCGCGGTTCAGCAGGACAACACGCCGAGGCGGCGGCAGTCCCGACCGGCCGAAGCCGGCCAGGAGCGCCGCAGCCGGGCCTAAACCTTACTCAGGTACCAATCGTATTCGAGCTGGCTGATCTGGGAGAAGAACTTGTCGCGCTCGGCCCACTTCAGGGCCAGGTAGACGTCCAGGAAGCGCCGGCCGAAATACTCGTTGAAGAAGGCCGAGCCGTCGAGCTGCTCCAGCGCCACGATCCAGGACGAGGTCAGGGTCGGCTCGATCTTGGCATAGGCGTTGCCCTGGATCGGCGGGCCCGGATCGATCTGCCGCCTGATGCCGTGATGCGCGCCGGCCAGCACCGCCGCGACCACCAGATAGGGGTTGCTGTCGGCGCCCGAAACGCGGTGCTCGACCCGGCGGTCCTTCGGCTTGCCCGGCGGGATGCGCAGCGACACGCTGCGGTTGTTGGCGGCCCAGGTCGGGGCGTGTGGGACGTAGGAATTCGGCTGGAAACGGCGGAAGGCGTTCTGGTTCTGGGCGAACACCGCCATGCCGTCGGCCATGGTGACGCCCAGGCCGCCGATGGCGTGCCGCAGCATCGGGGTGCCGTGGGGATCCTCGGCGGCGAACAGGTTCGCGCCGTCGGCATCCAGCAGGCTCATATGGATGTGGAAGCCGCTGCCGGCCTGGTCCGGATAGGGCTTCGCCATGAAGGTCGCCTCGACCCCGTGCTTGGCCGCGACCGACTTGACCACGCGCTTGAACAGGACCGCGTCGTCGCAGGCCTCGAGCGGGTCGGAGACGTGGCGCAGGTTGATCTCGTACTGCCCGGGCGCGTATTCCGAGACGAGGCTGTCCACCGGAATGCCCTGCGCCACGCAGGTGTCGTAGATCTCGTGCAGCAGCTCGTTGAAGTCGTACAGCTCGTCGATGCCGTAGACCTGGGTGGTGTCCTGGCGCTTGCCGCTGATCGGCGACACCGGCGGCCGCGGCCGCCCGTCCTCGCCGCGCTTGCGGTCGACCAGGTAGAATTCAAGCTCCACCGCCACCACCGGGTGCAGCCCGTCGTCGCGCAGGCGCTTGACGATGTTGGCCAGGACGGTGCGCGGATCGGCGAAGAAGGAGGAGCCGTCGAGGTCCTGCATCGCCAGCAGCACCTGGCCGGTCGGGCGCGACAGCCAGGGCACGGGGTCGAGGGTGTGCGGGACGGGGAAGCAGTCGCGGTCCGCGTCGCCATCGGCGAAGCCGAGGCCGGTCTCTTCGACCGTTTCGCCGGTGATGTCGGTGGCGAAGAGGGAGCCGGGGAAGGTCAGGCCGTCGCGGAAGATCTTGTCCAGCGTGCCGACGGGGACCTTCTTGCCGCGCAGGACGCCGCACATGTCGCAGACCAGGGCGTCGATGTGGCTGATATCAGGAAATTGCGCGCGGAAATTGCTTACGATGTCGTTCGGTGTGCGTTCATGCATTTGGTCACGCAATTGTTGCCGAGAGGCGTTCATCCTCGCAGGCGGTCGGGAAGTGTCAAGCCGGGCCGAGTCGCAGCGGCCATGCGGACGCCCGTTTCCCCTTCCCACCCCCCCGGGGGGCTCGGCTATGGTGACCCGGCTGAAACGAGAAGCGGGGTCCGCCTAAAGGGGCTGGCCATGATTTTATGCAAAAACTGGAAGACTTCATTCACGGCCATGGCGTGACCGAAGTCGAGTGCCTCGTCCCGGACATCAACGGCATCGCCCGGGGCAAGATCCTGCCCGACGACAAATTCATCAAGGGCCTGAAGACCCGCGGGATGCGGATCCCGGAATCGATCTTCATGCAGACGGTGACCGGGGACTACCCCGACGACGACGTCACCAACGCGGCCGATATCGACATCTACATGGTGCCCGACCCGGAGACGATCCGGATGGTGCCGTGGTACGAGGAGCCGACGGCGCAGGTGATCTGCGACGCGGAATATGTCGATGGCAGCCCCTGCGAGCTGTCCTGCCGCCATGTGCTGCGACGGGTGCTGAAGCTGTACGAGGCGAAGGGCTGGAAGCCGCTGGTGGCGCCCGAGCTCGAATTCTACCTGGTGAAGAAGAACATCGACCCGGACTACCCGCTGGAGCCGCCGATCGGCCGGTCCGGCCGGCCGGAGACCGGGCGCCAGTCCTACGGCATCGACGCGGTCAACGAATTCGACCCGATCTTCGAGGAAATCTACGATCATTGCGAGGCGATGGGTCTCGACGTCGACACGCTGGCGCATGAGGCCGGAGCGGCGCAGATCGAGATCAACTTCAACCATGGCGACCCGCTCGAGCTCGCCGATCAGGTGCTGATCTTCAAGCGCACCGTGCGCGAGACGGCGATGCGCCACGACGTCTACGCCACCTTCATGGCCAAGCCGCTGCAGAACGAGCCCGGCAGCGCCATGCATCTGCACCAGAGCGTGAACGACGCCAAGACCGGCCGGAACCTGTTCGCCACCGCGGACGGCGGGAACAGCGATCTGTTCCTGTCCTACATCGCAGGCCTTCAGAAATTCGTGCCGGCGGCGATGCCGCTGTTTGCCCCGAATGTGAACTCCTACCGCCGCCTCGACCCCGAGAGCGACGCGCCGATCAACGTCCATTGGGGCATGGACAACCGCACGGTCGGCTTCCGCGTGCCGATCGACGAGCCGCAGGCCAAGCGGGTCGAGAACCGCGTCGCCGGCGCCGACTGCAACCCCTACCTGATGTTCGCGGCCTCGCTGGCCTGCGGCTATCTCGGCATCGTCAACGAGATGCAGCCGTCGAACCCGGTCGAGGGCTCGGCCAAGCGCCTGGCCTTCACCCTGCCGCGCCACCTCTATGACAGCCTCAACAAGTTCTCCGCCTCGCGCCCGCTGCGCGAGGTGCTGGGCGAGAAGCTGGTCGACGCGGTGTGGTGGGTGAAGAACAAGGAGTACGACGCCTATCATCGCGTCATCAGCTCCTGGGAACGCGAGAACCTGCTGCTGAACGTCTGAGCCGGACGGCCCGCCCCGGACCAGCGCCGGGGCGGGCGACCGGATGAAGGGGAGGGGAGCTTGGTCGGCAAGTTCGAGCCGCTGGATTCCGGCCAGGTGCCGCGCTTCGCCGGCATCCCGACCTTCATGCGCCTGCCGCTGGCGACGCCGGCCGAGGTCGACATCGCCCTGGTCGGCGTGCCGTTCGACGGCGGCGTCACCAACCGCGCGGGGGCGCGGCACGCCCCGCGCGAGCTGCGCAACCAGTCCAGCCTGATGCGCCGGGTGCATCACGTCACCGGCGTGTCGCCCTATGATCTGGTGCGGGTCGGCGATTGCGGCGATGCTCCGGTCGATCCGATCAGCCTGGCGAATTCGCTGGAGTCGATCGCCGGCTTCTACGCCGAGCTGCGCGAGGCCGGCGCGGTGCCGCTGTCGGCCGGCGGCGACCATCTGGTATCGTTGCTGATCCTGCGCGGCATCGCCGCCGGCGGCCCGGTCGGGCTGATTCAGTTCGACGCCCATTCCGACACCTATGACAGCTTCTTCGGCAATCCCTACAACCACGGCACGCCGTTCCGTCGGGCGATCGAGGAGGGGCTGGTCGACCCGAAGCGGATGGTCCAGATCGGCCTGCGTGGCTCGATCTCCGACGCCGGCAACTACGACTTCGCCAAGGCCTGCGGCATCCGCATGATCTTCATCGAGGAGTTCGAGCGCCGCGGCCCCGACGACGTGATGGACGAGGCGCTGGAGATCCTCGGCACTGGACCGACCTACGCGACCTTCGACATCGACGCCCTCGACCCGTCGATGGCGCCGGGCACCGGCACGCCGGAGATCGGCGGCCTCACCACTCGCGAGGCGCAGCGCATGGTGCGCCGCCTGGGCGGGCTGGACCTGGTCGGCGCCGACCTGGTCGAGGTGTCGCCGCCCTTCGATCCCTCCGGGCTCACCGCCGTGACCGGGGCGACGCTGATGTTCGAGCTGCTCTGCGCGCTGGCCCCGGCCGTCGCGGCGCGGCATGGGGTGCCCGCCTGACGGTTTGACGTCAAACGATCATCGCGGAACTCCGCGCCGGGCCCGAGTCTCACTCCTGTCCACAGCCGTCCGTCATCCGCCGTGGATGACCGCCATGCGGACGGCGCAGCCATGCCGGATCGCCTCGCGCCTTGAACCTTGGCCGCGGCCGCCAAAGTTGAGGAGATGACATTGCCGCTCTCGGTCCTCGACCTCGCGCCGATCGCCTCCGGCTCTCTGCCCGGCCAGGCCGTCCGCAACTCGCTCGATCTCGCCCGGCTGACCGATCGGCTGGGCTTCACCCGCTACTGGGTGGCCGAGCATCATTCGATCCCTGGCGTCGCCTCGACCGCGCCGGAGATTCTGATCGGCCACGTCGCCCAGGTGACGCAGCGGATCCGCGTCGGCTCCGGCGGGGTGATGCTGCCCAACCACGCGCCGCTGCGGGTGGTCGAGGCCTTCAAGATGCTGGAATCGCTGCATCCCGGGCGGATCGATCTCGGCCTCGGCCGCGCTCCGGGCTCGGACCAGCTGACGGCGCTGGCGATGCGCCGGTCGCGCGATGCGGTCGTCTCCGACGACTTCACCGAGCAGTATGCCGAGATGCGCGCCTT
>JAEKLZ010000372.1 GCA_019508225.1 Inquilinus limosus
CCTCGAGGGCCGGGAGGTTGCCATGGATGTCGGCGAGGACGGCGAGGCGCATGCGGGGGCCATTCGGGATCTTGCGGGAACGACCAACCTCGCGTCTCATGGCGCCGCGATCAAGGCGGGAGAGACGCGGTGGAGATCCTGAACGAGACTTTCCTGTCCCCGGCCCTCGACCCGCGCCTGGCCTGGACCAATCCGCCGCCGGACTGGTCGATCGGGCCAGAGGGGCTGCGGCTGCGCACGGCAGCGCAGACCGATTTCTGGCAGGGCACGCATTACGGCTTCCGGGTCGACAACGGCCATGTGCTGGCGCTGCCGGTCGCCGGCGATTTCGTCATGGAGACGGCGGTGCGCGGCACCCCCGTGCACCAGTACGACCAAGCCGGGCTGATCCTGCGCCTGTCGCCGGAGAGCTGGATCAAGACCTCGGTCGAGTTCGAGACGGCAGAGCACAGCCGCCTGGGCGCCGTGGTCACCAATGCCGGCTGGTCCGACTGGTCAACCCAGGATGTGCCGACCCGGCCGGGCGGCGCCATCGGCTTCCGGGTCCGCCGCACCGGCGCCGACTACATCGTCGAGGCCGCGCCGGAGGACGATGACCGCTGGGTGCAGCTGCGCATCGCGCGGCTGCACGCCGATGACGGCGCCGGCCCGGTGCTGGCCGGCCTCTACGCCTGCAGCCCGAAGGCCGCCGGCTATGAGGCACAGTTCGCCCATCTGCGCATCACGCGGGCCTGAGCGGCCGTCGCGACGCGCCTGGAGGCCGGCCCCGGACTTACTCCAGCGAGATCATCGCCGCCCGCCGGCTGGTGACTTCGTCCCACGCCTTCGCCTGCGCTGCCTGCACGGTGCGGTTGTGCTCGCGATGCATCTCGAGCAGGTCGGCGATCCAGCTTCCGGGGCGGAAGGCCTCGACCGTCGCCGGCTGCCAGTCGTCATAAGCCGCGCCCGGCCGGCTTGTCATCGACACCCCGAACACCACCCTGTCCTCGGCAAACAGGGAGGCCTCGCCGCGGCTGTCGGCATGCGGGTCCGGATGCGACGACACATGCTCCCTGAAGGCGATGGCGTAGCCCCGCCCCCGGTAGGAGAAGCGGGCGGCGAAGTCCTTCATGTTGTCGGCGACCATCTCGAGCTCGGTGTATTCCGGCGGCACCGAGCGGTCCTTGGCGTGGCACGACCAGGCCACGAAGCGGCGGACATCCCACACCAGGACGCACAGCGCCTGGCCGAGACCGCTGTTTTCCATGAAATGCTGCGCCTCGGCGACCCGGGCGCGTTCCTCCGCGGTGCAGGCCAGACACGTGCTCCGCTCCTCCAGCTCGAGCTGCCGCGCCTTTTCCCTGAACTCATCGACCAGGGACCGCCACTTTTCCAGATGAGCGTTTCCCAACGCAGCCTCCTCCGTGGCCACATGAGATTATGGTGCGCCGTTTGGGACGGAATGCAAGGCCCGGCGCGCTTCGGACCGCAGTAAAAATCTCGCGGCCCCGCTCGTCACTGGAGGGCGAGGGCCTGCCGCTCCGCCTCCGCTGCCAGAGGATGGTTGGCATAGGTGCTGGCGAAATCCCGATAGGCCCGGGCAGTGCCGGCGCGGCGGGCGGCATCGAAGGCGGAATACACCGCCGCGTCCGGGTCGCCGGCGAGCGATCGTCCATCCGGCTCTGTCCGGAGCGCGAGGCGCCGCCGCGCCTCCTCCGCCAGGGCATGATCGGGGTGGCGCGCGATGAAGCGGATCAGCGCCGCGCTCGAGCCGTCGTCGACGGCGCCGCGGTACTCCTGCGCGATCACCGCCGCCTCGTCCGGCGGGGGCGCCATGATGGACTGGGCCGACATCCAGCCGTCCTCCCGAGCGGAAAAGGCAGCACTGGTTCGGTGACCGGCGGCGGCAGCGCCCGCCCAGCAGGATAGCGATGCGAACAGCAGCAGGAATACCGGAGCCGCGGCAATCCCACCCCAGACACCCACTGTTCTTGCTGAATCGATCACAGGCATCCGATGCCTCGCCGACAATTCGACCACACCGGAAATACAGAAGCGTCGACGATAAACTTGGAATGCGGCAAAATCATGAATTCACGCTGGCAGACCGCTTAGGAATGCCGTCATCAGCAATCCACGCCCAGCCTATTGACTTGATATCGAAATTATTGTCTTCCATTTTCTTGACAGTGTGTACAATTCTATCTATAATAGATTGGTTAGGAAAAGATCGTTTCCACTGGGACACTTTGTGGCGAGATAGGATCGCGATACATCCTTGTTCCACGTCCGGACGAAATCGCGACATCTTTGCGACAAGGTTCCATGCCACAAACAATGTGGGCCTGAGCTTCTGAGGTCTCAGAACAACTCGGAGCTCTAACAATTTCTCTTCAATCAAAAATGTTGCGGATAACACTGAAAGGTTGCGGATCTTCACCACGTTAGGGGAGACCCGATATGACGTCGTCACGAATATTCGATTCCGGCTTGTTGACCTCGGAAGACAACGACCTTTTCCATGACTCTCTGAATGGGTCGCCGATGCGGAGGCTGTCGGACGACCTGCTGTTCCACCACACATTCTCCGACGCATCCCGGCTGGACTCGCTCCTGGCCGATGGCGGCGCCCTCGCGGATGCCGTCCGCGCGGCGATCGGCGACCGGTCCGACGGATTCGTCGTCCCGGCCCACACCACCGGCACCACCAGCGGCGCGCCGAAGCCGGAGGAGCAGGGTTCGGGCGACCCCACGGTGGCCGTGGCCGCATCCGGCAACCAGCTGATCGACGGCCTCCTGGCCGGCATCCGCTGGTCGGACGGCTCGATCACCTACAGCGACCCGGACTCCGTGTCCGACTATCAGGCCGGCCATCCCGAGGCCTTCACCGGCTTCCACCAGATGACGGCGCAGCAGATGATCGCCGTCCACTTCGCGCTGAACGCCGCGAACTACACGCAGCCCCTCGGGGCCGGCGGCTTCTCGGTCGAGGGCTTCACCAACCTCGACATCACCTATGCCGGCACCGGGTTGGGAACCGGCACGATCCGCGTCGTCAACACCACCGACCCCGGCACGGCCTATGCCTACTACCCATCCACCGCCGTCTATGGCGGCGATGCCTTCTACGGGCCCAGCGGCGACCTGCCGACCGCCGGCAACTACGACTGGCACACCATCATCCATGAGCTCGGCCACGCGCTGGGCCTGAAGCACGGCCACGAGACCGGCGTCTACGGGGCTCTGCCGGCCGACCATGATTCGCTCGAATTCTCGGTGATGACCTATCGCACCTTCATCGGCGACGACGCGAGCGGCTACAATTACGAGACCTGGGGGGCGCCCCAGACCTTCATGATGCTCGACATCGCCGCGCTGCAATATATGTACGGCGCGAACTTCAGCATCAACAGCTCCGACACGGTCTATACCTGGAGCCCGACTGCCGGCACCTCCTTCGTCAACGGAGTGACGGCCATCGCGCCGGGCGGCAACCGCATCTTCGAGACGGTCTGGGACGGCGGCGGCGTCGACACCTACGACCTGTCGAACTACAGCACCAACCTGACCCTGGATCTGAATCCCGGCGGCTTCTCCGTCTTCTCGTCAGGCCAGCTCGCCTATCTCGGCGGCGGCCCGAACGGCGGCTATGCCCGCGGCAACGTCTTCAACGCGCTGCAATACAACGGCGATGCGCGCTCGCTGATCGAGAACGCCAATGGCGGTTCCGGCAACGACATCATCCACGGCAACGTCGCCAACAACGTGCTGAACGGCAACGGCGGCGCCGACACCATCGACGGCAGCAGCGGCAACGATACTATCAATGGCGGCGACGGGAATGACGTCCTGACGGGTGGTTACGACGTCGATGTCATCAATGGCGGTGCCGGCAACGACTGGATCGAGGGCGGTTTCACCAAGGACACCGTCAATGGCGGCGACGGCAACGACACCTTCTATGTGCGCCAGGGCGAGTTCGGTGACGACACCACCGGCGGCGCGGGGATCGACACCCTCGATCTCAGCAACTACACG
>JAEKLZ010000262.1 GCA_019508225.1 Inquilinus limosus
CAGCGCCGCCAGGACCAGCGCCGCCAGCCCGTGCCGCAAGCCGAGCAGCAGCAGGGCGAAGCAGAAAGCGAGGCCGAGGGCGGTGAACACGGCCTCGCCGGCCGGCCGGCCGGCGCCGGCGCCGAGCCCGTCGGGCCGGGCCGGGGGCAGCCAGGCCAGCAGCGCCGGGCAGGTCGCCCGCGACACCGCCCCGGCCGCGGCCAGCGCCGCGACGCCGGCCCAGGGCGCCCAGGCCAGGGCCGCGAGGGCGGCGGCGCGCAGCCCGACCGACAGCACCAGGGCCAGGGTGCCGTAGCTGCCGATCCGGCTGTCGCGCATGATCTCCAGCGCGCGCTCGCGGCTGCTGCCGCCGCCGAAGCCGTCGGCGACATCGGCCAGCCCGTCCTCGTGCAGCGCCCCGGTCAGCAGGGCCTGGGCCGCCAGCGCCAGCAGCGCCGCGACCAGCGCCGGGGCGCCGAGCCCCAGCGCCAGCGCCCACACCAGCCCGGCGGCGAGGCCGATGCCGGCCCCGAGCAGCGGGAACAGCCGCATCGACCGGGCCAGCGCGTCGGACGGCGCATCCGGTGGCCAGCGCACCGGCAGCCGGGTCAGGAAGCAGGCGGCGACGCGCAGATCGCGCAGCAGGTCGTCCATGGTCAGATCATGCGTTGGATCGCCCGCTTGCGCCACACCAGCCGGTAGAAGGCGGCCTGGCCCAGCGCCATGACGATGAAGGCGACCGGATAGGCGATCCAGATGCCGTCGATGCCGATCCGGTGGCTGAGCAGCCCGGCCACCGGCACCTCGACGCAGAGGATGGCGAAGAGCGAGATCGCGGTCGGCGCCAGCACCGTGCCGCTGGCCCGCATCACCGCGGCGACCACGCCGGCGATGCCGAAGACGATGTAGCTCCACAACGTGATGTGCAGCAGGTCCTGTGCCAGCTCGATCACCGGCGCGCTGGTCAGGAACAGCCCCATCAGCGTGCGCGAGAACAGGTAGGCGATGGCGACCAGCCCGCCGGTGACGGCGAGGTTGAGCAGCAGGCCGGTGCGGGTGATGGCGCCGAGCCGGTCGACATGACCGGCGCCGATCGCCTGGGCGGCGAAGATCGAGGCGGTGATGGCGATCGAGATCGCCGGGAACTGGACGTAGCTGACCACCTGGTTGACCGCGCCATAGGCGGCGGTGGCGTCGGAGCCGAAGCCGTTGACGAAGGACAGCACCGCCACCTCGGCCAGCGACACCAGCACCAGCTGCACGCCGGATGGCAGGCCGATGCGCAGCACCGCGCGCAGGATGCGGAGATCGATCCAGAGATGGCGCAGCAGCACGGCGTCCGGCGCCAGGGCATGGCCGCGGCGGCGCAGATGGAAGGCCAGCCAGACCAGGGCGGCGAGGAACGAGACGATCGCGGCATAGGCGCCGCTGAGCACGCCGAGCTGCGGCAGCCCGCCCCAGCCGCGGATCAGCGCCGGGGTCAGCACCAGGCCGATCGCGGTCTGCAGCGCCAGCACCAGCAGCGGCGTCACCGTGTCGCCGGTGCCGCGCATCATCGAGGTCACCAGGATGAAGACGAACAGCCCCGGCATGGCGATCAGCATGATCCGGGCATATTCGGTGGCGTCGGCCAGGATGTCGGCGGGCGTGCCGACCGCGACCAGCAGCGGCCGGGTGAAGGCGCCGCCGAACAGGGCGACGACGATGCCGGCCAGGATGGTGACGGTCAGCGTGGTGCCGGCCACCGCCTTGACCTTGTCCGGCTCGCGCGCGCCCCAGGCCTGGCCGATCAGCACCGCGGCGCCGGCGCCGAGGCCGATGATGAAGGAGATGAAGAAGAACAGGATCGGAAAGAAGGCCGAAACGGCAGCCAGCGCCCGGACCCCGATCATCTGTCCGAGATAGATGTTGTTGACCGTGCCGGACAGCGCCTGCAGCACGTTGCTGAGCATCATCGGCCCGAGGAACAGCAGGAACGCCTTCCACAGCGGCGCGGCCGATCCCGCGGAGGCCGGAGGCGCAGCCGGGCCCCGGTCGATCGCGTTCGACATGGTGTTCCTCCCCCTCGACTCCGCTGCGCTCGGGCATGCCGGCGCGGCGCCGGCGACATCGGCCCGCCCGGACACGGCAGGGACGTTATCCTAGACGCGCCGGTCCGTCCGCCCCCGATTTCTCGGGGTTGGGGTGAGAGATGGTAGCCGGCCCCACCCAGCGCCGGATCAGAATCCGGACCGGTCGCGGCTGCGCGGATCGTCGACCCGGCGCTCCTCGTAGATCTCGCCCAGCCGGGCCGTCCGGCGCCAGGGCCGCGCCTTCTCCAGCGCGATGGCGAAGGCCGGGTCGCCACGGTCGAGCGTGCCGAAGACGAGATCGGATTCGCCCTCCCGGCCGCCTTCGGCCAGGACGGCGCCATTCGGCCCGGTCAGGCTGCTCGGCAGGGGCTGGCTGCATTGAGCCGGGATCGCCAAGCCGATCCACAGGCAGGTCGCCGCCGCATGGCCGCGCGCCAGGGCGCCGAAGACAGGATCGCGGGAATAAGTGGACACCAGCACCGCATCGACGCCCAGCGCCTCGTATTCGGCGAAGAGCTCGGGGAACACGGTCTCGATGCAGATGGCGCAGCCGAAGCTGAAGCCGTCCACCGCGAAGGTCAGCGGCGCCTCGCCCGGTGAGAACCAATCGGTGATCTCGGTGTGCGAGCAGCGCCGCTTGTCGTAGCGCCCGGCCAGGACGCCGGTGTCGGAGATGACGTAGAGGCTGTTGTGCGGCCGGTGCGGCGCGGTCAGCGGATGGGCGCTGCCGAGCACCACCCAGAGGCCGAGGGCGCCGGCGAGGGCCGCCGTCTCCTCCAGCTCCTCGCGCAGCGCCGGCCAGTCGACCTCGTCCCAAGCGGTGATCTCGGATTTGGCGTAGCCGGAGGCGGCGCCTTCCGGGAACTGGATGAGGCGCGCCCCGCCGGCGGCGGCGCGGCGCACCAACCCGCGGATCTCCCGGCCGTTGGCGCGGACGTCCCGCCCGATCCGGCTCTGGGCGATGGCGATGCGCAGCGGACCGGCCATGGCGTCAGCCTTCCTCGTTTCCCTCGCCGTCGGTGACCCGGCTGGGCAGCAGCTCGCCCGAGCGTTCCAGCACCGGATAGGCCGCGGCCGCGACGATGTGGCCGTTCACCCGCTTCATGTCGCGCAGCAGGTCGAGGTGCAGGGCGCTGGTCTCGGCCGTGTCGCGGCGGCCGGCGCGCAGCCGGTCGAAATGCGACTGGGTGGCGGCGGCCTCGAGGTCGCGGAAGGTCACCTTCTCGTCGACCAGCAGCCGCGCGGCACGGCGGTCGTCGGTCATGAACAGCGAGGCGGCGGTGCGCAGGTTGGTGACCAGCCGGTCCATCATCCCGAGCAGCTCGGCCTCGCCCTCCTTGGAGAATTCGAGGCCACGCTTCATCCGCTTGGCGCAATGCGGCAGCAGGTTGCGGTCGACCACGTCGCCCGCCTGCTCCATGTTCATGGCGAAGTTCAGGATCTCGCCCAGCCGGCGGTGGTCCGCGTGGCTGAGCGAGTCGGGATCGAGCGAGGTCAGGTAGGTCTTGATCGCGGTGTTGAGGTGGTCGAGCACGTCGTCCATCCGCTTGGTCTCGGCGATCACCTTGCGATCGCCCTTGTGCAGCGCGTCGCGGGCGCCGTGCAGCATCGTCTCCAGCACATCGGCCAGGCGCATCGCCTCGCGCGCGGCGCCGCCGAGGGCGACGATCGGCGTCTCCCGCGCCGCGGCGTCGAGATACAGCGGGCGGGACGGGTCGGCCGGGTCGACCCGGCGCGGCAGCAGCCGCTGCAGCAGCTTCGAATAGGGCGTCAGCAGCGGGAAGAAGATGACCGCCAGCACGACGTTGAACAGGGTGTGGAAATCGGCCACGGCACGGGAATTGTCGGGGTCGATCCTCACCATCAGCTCGCCGACCGGGCCGAGCACGGCCAGCACCACGGCCACGCCCAGCGCGCGGGCCAGCAGGTTGCCGATCGGCAGCCGGCGGTTGGCCGGGTCGTCGCCGGACGCACCTTCCAGCACCGGGTTGATCGCGGTGCCGAGATTGGCGCCCAGCACCAGGGCAAAGGCGGATTCCGGCGGCACCACGCCATTGGCGGCCAGCGACATCACCAGCAACACCACGGCGACGCTGGAATGCACCGCCCAGGTGAAGGCTGCGGCCAGCAGCGCCGCCAGGACCGGCGTGGTGGCGACGGCGCCCAGCATCAGGCGCAGGCTGGGCGCGTCCTCATAGGGCACCATCAGCTGCAGCAGCTGGTGCAGCGCCATCAGCATCAGGCCGAGACCGATGAACACCCGGCCGAGATCATGCGTCTGGGTGGAGGTGTTGCGCCGGAACAGCAGGAACCCGACCAGGATCAGCACCGGCGCCGCGGCCGCCACGTCGAAGGACAGGACCTGCACGATCAGCGTGGTGCCGATATTGGCGCCCAGCATCACCGCCAGGGCCGGCACCAGGTCGACCAGCCCGCCGGCGGCGAAGCCGGCCACCATCAGCCCCGTGGCCGTGCTGCTCTGCAGCACCGCGGTGACGCCGATGCCGGCCAGCACGGCGCGGAACCGGTTCTTCAGCGCGCTGCCCAGCACGGCCCGCAGCTTCGGCCCGAAGGTGCGCTGGATTCCGGTCTGCACCATATGCGTGCCCCACAGCAGCAGGGCGACGTAACCGGCCAGGTCGATCAGGGTGATGGAAAAGCTCATACTCGCTTTCGAAAGGCAATCGCCTCGGCTCCGGTCTTCCCATACGGTTGGGGGCGAACCGGCGCGGACCGGAACGACAAGGCCGCCGCGATCGTTCCCGATTTGCCCGGGGGGATCAAGGCTGGCGAAGGGCGGAGGGCGCGGCATGGCAGGCAAGACCAAGGCCGTCCGGGTGCAGCACGGCGCCCTGCCCTACCGGATCGGGCCGGACGGGGCGGTCCAGATCCTGCTCGTCACCTCGCGCCAGACGCGGCGCTGGATTATCCCGAAGGGCTGGCCGATCAAAGGGCTGAAGCCGTCCAAATCGGCGGCGCGCGAGGCCTTCGAGGAGGCCGGGGTGCGCGGCGCCGTGGGCTCCAAGGCGATCGGCAGCTTCGTCTACGACAAGGGGCTGGAGGACGGGGTCAGCGTCTCCTGCGAGGTCGGCGTCTTCCCGCTCAAGGTCGAGCGGCAGCACAAGACCTGGCCCGAGGCGCATCAGCGCGAGACCCGCTGGGTTGGCCCCGAGGAGGCGCTGGACCTGCTGGACGATCGCGGCCTGCGCGACGTGGTCGCCGCCTTCGTCCGGCGGATGGAGGCGCGCCAGGCGGCGGAGTGATGGGTCGGCGCAATTCATAAAACCATTTGACGAATTCCCGCGCCGGGGTCAGGCTTCGGGTCGGGAGGCTGCATGGCAACGCGGCTGAAGGGCACGAACCAGGATCTCGGGCGGCCGTATAACCGGCGTATCGTGCTGGAGGCGGTGCGCCTGCACGGGCCGATCTCGCGCGCCGAGATCGCGCGGCTGGTGGCGCTGAGCCCGCAGACCATCACCAACATCGTCCGCGAATTCGAGGAGATCGGCCTGCTGACCGCCCGGCGCGAGACGCCGAAGGGGCCGGGCCAGCCGGCGATCGAGTTGGCGATCGACCCGGATGGCGGCTTCGCCGTCGGGCTGCAGCTGCAGCCGGACCGGTTGCGCGGCGTGCTGTTGGACCTGACCGGCACGGTGCGCGGCCGGGCCCAGGCGGCCCTGCCGGCCGCCACCCCCGACGCGGCGCTGCCGGCGATGGCGGCGATGGTGCGGCGGCTGCGCGACGCGGCGCCGGGGCGCGTGCTGGGCGCCGGCCTGGCCATGCCCGGGCCGGTCGATGTCAAGGCGATGAGCTTCATCGGCCCCACCACCCTGCCCGGCTGGGCCGGCGTGCCGGCGTCCGAGCGGCTGCAGGACGCCACCGGTCTGCCCGCCTTCGTCGGCGGCGACGCCCCGGCCGCGGCGCTGAGCGAGGCGATGTTCGGCCTGGGCCGCGGCCTGCCCGACTTCTTCTACATCCATTTCGGCCTGGGCCTGGGCAGCGGGCTGGTGGTCGACGGCCAGCTGCATCCGGGCGCCTGGGGCAATGCCGGCGAGCTCGGCCACATGCCGATCGTGCCGGGCGGCCGCCCCTGCAGCTGCGGCAATGAGGGCTGCCTGGAGACCTATGTCTCGGTGCATGCGCTGGACACCGCGCTGGCCGCGGCGGGGGCGGCGCCGGACCTGGCCGATCCCGCGGCCGCCGATCATCCCGCCGTCGCCGCCTGGATCGCGGCCGCCGTGCCGCCGCTGCGCCGCGCCATCTGCGCCATCGAGAACCTGCTGGACCCCGCCTGCACCGTGCTGGGCGGCGAGATGCCGGAGCCGATCCTGCGCCGCCTGGCCGACCGGCTGGACCCGTTGCTGCCCTCGGTCAGCCGGCGCGGCGACCGCACCCACCCGCGGCTGGCGCTGTCGACGATCGGCGCCGACAACGCCCTGGTCGGGGCTGCGGTGCTGGCCATCTCCGGCCTGCTGTCGCCAGGCTCCGGCCTGCTGTTCGCCGAGGCGGAGCCGCCGCCCCCCAGCCCCGGTACGATCGCCATCGCCACGGAGACACGGGCATGACCGATACCCCCGACACCGCGATGGCCGGCCGGGAGCTGCTGCGGCTGGAGCACATCCAGATGCGCTTCGGCGCGGTCACGGCGCTGACCGATGCCAGCTTCAGCGTCCGCGCCGGCGAGGTGCTGGCCCTGCTGGGCGACAACGGCGCCGGCAAGTCGACCCTGATCAAGATCATCTCCGGCGGGCTGCAGCCGACCGCGGGCCGGGTGGTGTTCGAGGGCGAGGAGTGCCATTTCACCAGCCCGGCCGATTCCAAGGCGCGCGGCATCGAGACGGTCTACCAGGACCTGTCGCTGTGCATGAATGTCGACGTCGTCGCCAACTTCTTCATGGGCCGCGAGCTGACCCGCAGGATCCTGGGCATCCCGGTGCTGCGCGAGCGCGAGATGCAGGCGATCACCGAACGGGCGCTGCAGGCGGCCGGCACCCGCATCCCGTCGGTCCGGACCAATGCCGAGCACCTGTCCGGCGGCCAGCGCCAGGCGATCGAGCTGAGCCGCTTCGTCCATTGGGGCGGCAAGATGGTGATGCTGGACGAGCCCTTCGCCGCGCTCGGCGTCGAGCAGACCCGGCGGGGGCTGGAGATGATCGCGCGGGTGCGCGCCCAGGGCGTCGCCGTGATCCTGATCACCCACAACATGACGCATGCCTTCCAGGTGGCCGACCGGATCGTGGTGCTGCGCCACGGCCGGATCACCGGCGACGTGGCGACGGCCGAGAGCAGCCCCGAGGAGGTGGTGCGGATGATCACCGGCGACGTGAGCCAACGCGTCGCCTGAGAAACACGAAACAGAGGAGGCAAGATCATGCGATTGGCAAGACGGACCCTGGGGGCGGCCGCGATCGCCCTCGCGGCGCTGGCGGGCACCGGCGGCGCCTTCGCCCAGGACAAAGGCAAGGTCTACTACCTGGTGCCGACGCTGCTGGACGAGTTCCAGACGGAATCGGTGACGGTCATCACCAACGTGCTGAAGCAGGTCGGCTACGAGACCGTGTCGCTGGACGCGCAGAACCGCACCGACCTGCAGCTGAACCAGTTCGACGACGTCATCCGGCTGAAGCCGAAGGCGATCGTGCTGGCCGCGGTCGACTTCGATTCGGTCGTGCCCGGCATCCAGAAGGCGCGCGAGGCCGGCATCCCGGTGCTGGTGTTCGACCGGCAGATCACCTCGACCCCGCTGGACCTGACCTCGGTCGCCGGCACGGTGCAGATCGGCGAGATCGCGGCCGACCAGATCCAGGGCCTGCTGAAGGCCCGCCACGGGTCGGTGAAGGGCAAGGTGCTGCAGATCCTGGGCGACCCGGGCGACAGCTACACGCTGGATATCCAGAAGGGCTTCGAGGCCAAGATGAAGGCCTTCCCGGACGTCACGATCATCACCCAGGCGGCGCTGCAATGGGAGGCGACCAATGCCGGCAACATCGCGTCGGACCAGCTGCTGACCAACCCGGACATCGACGTGATCTTCGTCCATGCCGCGCATCTGGCGGTGCCGGTGGCCGGCATCCTGGAGGCCAAGGGCAAGAAGCCGGGCGACGTCATGCTGGTCAGCTCAAACGGTGCGCCGGTCGGCCTCGACCTGATCCGCAAGGGCTGGGAGCAGGTCGAGGTGGAGCAGCCGCTCTACGCCCAGGCCTACGCCCTGGCGATGTTCATGGACAAGATCGTGGCCAAGGAGAAGCTGACGCCCGGCACCTATGACGTGCTGGGGCTGAAGGCCGAGCTGACCGACGAGAAATGGGGCCCGAACCTGAAGATCCCGGGCGCCGCGATCACCAAGGACAACGTCGACGACCCGCGCTTCTGGGGCAACCTGAAGGCGCCGACGACGCCGGTGCAGCCGGTCAAGTGACGCACGGGACGGGGCCGGCCGCCGGCCCCGTCCGTTCCCCTGCCTGAGGACCGATGATGGACCGCACCGTGGCCCAGCCTGATTCCCCGACCGCCGGCCGGCGCGGCCGCGCCTGGATCGAGCCGCTGCTCGACCATATCGTCTGGCTGATCCTGCTGGTCGTGCTGGCGGTGTTCTCGCTGACCATTCCGGGCTTCTTCCAGACCGGGATCTTCACCAACATCCTCGAGCAGGCGACCTTCGTCGGCATCCTCGCCGTCGGCCTGTCGCTGGTGATCATCGCCGGGCAGATGGACCTGTCGATCGAATCGGTGCTGGCCCTGTCGGCGATGGCGACGGCGCTGTTCTTCGGCACCAACGGCGCCGGGCTGGGCTGGACGCTGGACCCGCCCTGGCTGGTGCTGCCGGTGACGCTGATCGGCGCCGTGCTGCTGGGCTGCGTCGTCGGCCTGGTCAATGCGGCGCTGGTGGTGCGGTTCAAGATCAACGCCTTCATCGTCACCCTCGCCGCCTATATCGCGCTGCGCGGATCGGTGGTGGCGTCCTCCGGCGGCCGCTCGGTCTACGGCCTGCCGACGGAGCTGCGCGCCGTCGCCATCGGCGGGATCCTGGGCCTTCCGGTCCTGGCCTGGATCCTGATCGCGGTGTTCGTCGTGTTCGGCTTCATCCTGGCCAAGACGCCGTTCGGCCGGCACCTGTACATGATCGGCGGCAACCCGCAGGCGCCATTCCGGGCCGGCATCAAGGTCGACCGGCTGGTGACGATCGCCTTCGTGCTGTCCGGCGGCCTGGCCGCCTTCGCCGGCTGGCTGCTGGCCGCCCGCACCGCCGGCGCCACCGCCAATCTCGGCATCGGCATGCTGTTCCAGACCTTCGCCGCCGTGGTCATCGGCGGCGTCAGCCTGAAGGGCGGCGCCGGGCGCCTGTCCGGCGTCTTCGCCGGCGTGCTGCTGCTGGGGTCGATCCAGACCGCGATCAACGTCATGGGCATGCCGCCGCACTACACTCAGGTAATCCAGGGCGTGCTGGTGTTGGCGGCGGTGCTGCTGGACACGCTGAAGACGACGATCCGGAAGCGGTACCTCTAGGCGGCCGCGCCCTCCAGCGCCGCCATGAACCGGCGGCGCCAATGGCCGATGTCGTTGGCCCGCAGCACCCGCATCATCCCGGCATGGCGCTCGCGCCGCTCCTCCACCGGCATGGTCAGCGCCCGCTCCAGCGCCTCGGCCACGCTCTCGACGTCGAACGGGTTGACGATCAGCGCCGTGTCCAGCTCCTCCGCCGCGCCGGCGAATTCGGACAGCACCAGCACGCCCGGGTCCTCGGGGTCCTGGGCCGCGGCATATTCCTTGGCCACCAGATTCATGCCGTCGCGCATCGGCGTCACCAGCCCGACCCGGGCCGAGCGGTAGAAGCCGAGCAGCGACTTGCGCGGCACGCTCTTGTTCAGGTAGCGCAGCGGCACCCAGTCGATATCGGCGAACTCGCCGTTGATCGATCCGGCCAGGCTCTCCAGCTGGTGCCGGATCTCCTGGTACTCGGTGACGTCGCTGCGGGTCGGCGGCGCGATCTGCATGAACGACACCCGGCCGCGCCGGTCCGGCCAGCGCTCCAGCAGGGCGCGGAAGGCCTCGAAGCGGCGAGGCAGGCCCTTGGAGTAGTCGAGCCGGTCGACGCCAATGATCAGGTCGCGCCCGACCAGGCTGTCGCGCAGCCGGTGCGCCGCCCGCATGTTCCAGGCGCCGGGGGCGTCGGCGGCGATCTCCTCGGTCTCGATCGAGATCGGGAAGGCCTCGACCACGATCCGCCGGCCGTCGATCTCGACCCGCCCGTCGGTGGTCTCGCGCCAGCTGCGGTGCCAGGCGGCCAGCAGGGCGTCGCGGTCGCGCGCGGTGTGCAGCCCGACCACGTCATAGGCGGCGAGGTCGCGCAGCAGCTCCTGATAGGTCGGCAGGGTGCGCAGCACCTCGGGCGTCGGGAACGGCGTGTGCAGGAAGAAGCCGATCGGCGCCGTCACTCCCCGCGCGCGCAGCGCCCGGCCCAGGGGGATCAGCTGGTAGTCGTGCACCCAGATCCGGTCGCCCGGGCGCAGCAGCGGCAGCAGCGCCTCGGCGAACCGGTCGTTGACCCGGCGGTAGCCGTCCTCCGCCGCGCGGGTGTAGTGCACCAGCTGGCTGCGGTAGTGGAACACCGGCCACAGCGTCGAATTGGAGTGGCCGTTGTAGTAGAGGTCGAACTCCTTCGGCGTCAGGTCGAGCATGGCGTAAGTCAGCGGCCCGGCGCGCTTCAGCTTCGGCTGCGGCGCCGCATCCTCGGCCAGCCGGCCGCTCCAGCCTAGCCAGACGCCCCCGGTCTCCTTCAGCGCCGCCAGCACGGCGACGGCCAGGCCGCCCTGCGGCGCCTTGCCCTCCTCGACCGGGGCGATGCGGTTCGAGACCACGATCAGGCGGCCCATGCCGGTCCCTTTTCGTCAGCGGGATGCGGCCAGATGCGCGATCCAGGCGCGCATGGCCGCGGGATCAGGCAAACGCCGGTTCGCCACGGTCGGTTCCCTGTCGCCGACCTGCAGCGCGATGCCGTCATGGCGCAGCGCCGCGGCGAAGGAATCCTCGTCGGTGACGTCGTCGCCCGCCGCCAGCGGCCGGCGGCCGGCAAAGGGAGCCTGCGCCAGGAAACGGGTGACCGCGGCGCCCTTGTCGACGCCGTCGGGCTTGAGTTCGACCACCATCTTGCCGGCCAGGGCGTGCCAGCCCGGCGCGGCGGCCATGAGAGTGCCGGCGAAGGCGATCACGTCGGGCCCGAGGGCCGGCGCCTGGCGGTAATGGATCGCCACCGCGGCGCCCTTGGGCTCGACCCGCAGCCCCGGCTTCCCGGCGGCGAAATCCGTCAGCGCCGTGCTCAGCCGGTCGAGCACCACGTGGTCGACCGGGACGCGCTCGACCGGTCCCGCCGGCGCCGCGCGCCATTCCAGCCCGTGCTGGCCGGCGGCGGGCAGGGAGAGCGGCGCGAACAGCCGGTCGAGATCGGCGATGGCGCGGCCGGAGACCAGGGCCAGGGCGCCGCCGAGGCGGGCGGAGAGCCGTTCGAGATCGCCGATCAGGCCGGGCGGCACCACCACGTCCTCGGGCCGCTCCGCCAAGTCGATCAGGCAGCCATCGACATCGAGAAACAGGGCCATGCCGGAAATACTGTCGGCGAGGGCAGTCGAGTCGAGGCTCTGCGGTGGCATGCGCGCCGAATTCTCCATGTCAATTTTTCGTAAAGATTGCCGATCCGGAACGAAATCGGACACGACAACAGATGCACCGGCCGCCGGATCTGGCCGGCGGAGCGATGCATCTGCTCTCTGTTTTAAGGACGGCGGTCGGCTATTGCAAGGGAACGGGCCGGAATTTTCCCGATTCGCCCTCAGTCGACCCCGAACTGGGCGCGGAAGAAGGCGGTGACATCGCCGTTGAGCTGCCGATGAAAGGCGGCACGGTCGAAGCCTGGGGCGTCGACGCACACCATCGCCCAGGTCTCCGGCTCCAACGCCTTCAGCTTCGGCGGGCACGGCTGCAGGAAGGCAAAATGGCCGGCTCCTTCGACCAGATGGAGGTCGGGCGGGGTCGGCAGGGCCTGGCGGATCATGTCGGCGTTGGTGGCCACGGGCACCCGTTCGTCCTCCGCACCGTTCCAGAGCTGGACCGGCACGGTGACGGAGGCCAGCGCCGCCTTGTCGAAGGCAAAACCCAGGCCCGGCGCCGCGATCACCGCGGCCCGGATACGCGGATCGTGGACGAACACAGGCGAAGGCAGCTCATCGGGCCGAGGCACCTCGGATACGCCGGGCCCTCCGGTCTTGCAGACCCACTCATCGGGGACCTGCCGGCAATGCTGGATCAGCAACCGCAGGTCGGGCGTACCGCCGATCGCCACCAGGGCGGTGAATCCGCCATACGAAAAGCCATAGATGCCGATTCGGGCGGGATCGAGACGGCCATGCCCGGACCAATCCGCCAGCATGTAGTCGAGCACGCGGGCGATGTGACGCGGCCGGTCCACCATCCGACGTGCCGCGGGGTAGCTGTCGTCCTGGTAGTTGTTGCCGGTGTGGGTGACCGCGACGACCACGAAGCCGGCCTCGGCCAGCGCCTTGGCCAGGTCGGCATGGCCGCCGAGCCAGCCGCCGCTGCCATGCGAGATGACGATGAGGGGCAAGCGATCGCCCCGGATCGGCCCGTCCACGGCCAGCGCCTGGCGGACCGGAGTGTTCGGCTGGTCCGGCACCGCCGCGTCGCTGGGATACCAGATGCCGATGGCGAGCGGCCGGTCCGACGGGTCCGGCGCCGTCGCGCTCTGGAACCCGACCGCCCCCGCCGGCCCTGCGGCGAGCACAAGCACGGCCGACAGCATCGTGGCCAGAATTCTCATGGCTTCCCCTCGCGCGAGACTTTTCAAAACCTTGACCCGTCATCCCCGCGAAAGCGGGGATCTCGCAACGCTTTGGCTGGAAAGAGATTCCCGCTTTCGCGGGAATGACGACAAAGGGGATAGGTTGCCGAAATCAGTCGGCGTAGCCGATGCGGGCGCGGACGAACTCGCCCTTGATCGTCACCAGCGGCGGAGTGCCGGCGCTGGCGGGGATGGTGCTGTCGACCATGGAGACACGGGCGTCGACGTCCCAGCTGACCGGGGTGCCGCGGAGGTCGAGATCGGCGGCCTTGGCCTCGATGCGGATGGCCTGGCCCGGATCGTCGGCGCGCAGGCTCGCTTGCAGCACCTTGGCCATGAGGTCGAGCGTGCGGGTCTGGCCGGCCAGCGACAGCTCGGCCGCCTGGGCCTGCACGACGACGGCGCCGAAGCGGCCGTTCAGCGCGGCCGACACGGCGGCCGGCCGCAGCGACAGGTCGGTGCCGGGCCGGAGGTTGAGCGACAGCGTCGGCCGGCAGTCGCGCGGCCAGACCGAGGATTGCTCGCGGACATCGACGGTGAGGATGCGGCCCTCGACCCGCAGGGTCGCGGCGCAATCTTCCGCCTCGTCCAGCGTCGCCAGCAGCGGCCGGCCGGGATCGGTGGTGGCTCCGCCGCGGAAGGATCGGCGGTGCCCAGTCCCGCCAGGAAGGCCAAGGTCTGCAACGAACCCATCACGATCCCTCCTCAGTCGGCCGGCCGCGCCGACCCGGTTTCAGCGGCGCATCAGGTCAGCGGTACAGCGGGGTACCGCCGACCACGGCCATCCAGCCGCGGATGATGCGGTAGGCGGTCCACAGCCACAGCAGGGCCAACAGCGGCCAGCCGACCAGCACCCAGGTCAGTGCGCCGAACAGCAGGCCCAGCAGCAGGAACGCCCAGAAGGTGCGGATCGCCCAGGTGAAGTGATCCCAGCCGACCGTGCCGCGGGCGTCGCCGCGCGCCAGATAGGCGATGACCACGCCGATCAGCATCGGCAGGGCGGTGAACAGCGAGACGGCGTAGATCGCATAGACCACATGGCCGACCGTGCCCAGGCTGCCGCGCGAGACCTGGACTCAACGACCTTCGAGGTCGCGGAAGTCCCGGTTCAGCTTGAATTCGCTGGAGGTGACGTAGCGCTCCATCCCGGCCATGCGCTGCTCCAGCTCGCGGAAGTTGTGGCGGATGGCGGAGAAGGTGTCGGACGGCTGGACCGAGACCGAGCGCCAGAACACCTCCTCGTCCGGGCTGCGGTACAACAGCCGCGGCCGGCGCTTCAGGAACACCGCCGCCGCCAGATAGGCGATCAGGATGTGCGGGAAGAAGATCAGCGCCAGGACGACGGTGCCGAAGCGGACCTTGCCGAGGGAGACCCCGAAATAGGCCGCCAGGCCGGCGCAGACGCCGAGGAACATGCCGTTGTCCGGATCGCGGTAGAGGCGATGCGGGTTCGGCGATTCGGCGAAGCGGCCGGTCATGGCGTCGGCCTCCGCCACTGCGGCGCCTCGGCATCGAGGATCTTCTCCAGCGTCTGGATCCTGAGCTCCATGCGCTTGGCGCTTTCCCACAGGTCGACCAGCATGCGCTCATCCTCGCGCGACAGCGTCCGGGACGACCGCCAGCGGGTGACGTAGTGCAGCACCAGCCAGATCGGCGCCACGATCACCAGGAAGATGATGACCGGGACGAAGAAGAAGGCGTGAAACATAGTCGTCCTTGCGTCTGCGGCCCGGCGTCACGCGCCGGGCCGGTTTGACGAAACCGATCAGCCGCCGGTGCGGCCGAGGCGGTCCTTGATCGCCTGCAGCTCCTTCTCGACGCCGCTCTCGGCCTCGAGATCGGCGAACTCGTCCTGCAGCGTCTTGCGCCGGCCGAGATCGAAGGATTCGACCTGGCCCTCCAGCGTGTCGATCTTGCGCTCGATATGCTCGTAGCGGGACAGCGCCTCGTCGATCCGGCCGTCATGCAGCTGGGTGCGGATACGAATCTGGTCGCGCGCCGCGTCGTGCCGGATGGTGAAGGATTTCTGCTTGTTCTTGGCCTCGGTCAGCTTGGCCTCGAGCCGGCCGAGATCCTCGTTGGTCTTGGCCAGCGCGGACTCGATCGTCTCCAGCTCGCGGCGCAGCAGCTCGGCCGCGGTCGCGGCCTGGGCCTTGGCGACCAGCGCGCCCTTGGCCAGGTCCTCGCGGCCCTTCTCGACCGCCAGCTCGGCCTTGCGCTGCCATTCGGCCTGCGCCGCCTCGAGCTG
>JAEKLZ010000373.1 GCA_019508225.1 Inquilinus limosus
CATCCCCGCGAAAGCGGGGATCTCCCGACGGCGTCGAACCGAGAGAGATTCCCGCTTTCGCGGGAATGACGACGGAGAGTGAGGAAGGGGTAGCCTCCCGTCGTTTCTCTTATCTCCGCGACCCGGAGGCGATCTACCGCCAGTCCTTCGCCACCATCCGGGCCGAGGCGCGGCTGGAACGGTTTCCGCCGGACGTGGCTGGGCTCGCGGTCCGGGTGGCGCATGCCTGCGGCATGGTCGAGGTGGTCGACGACCTGCTCTTCACCCCGGACGTCGCCGCGCGCGGCCGGGCCGCCCTTCTGGCCGGCGCCCCGGTGCTGGTCGATTGCCGCATGGTCGAGGTCGGCGTCATCCGGTCGCGCCTGCCGGCGGAGAACGAGATCGTATCGCTGATCGGCGACCCGTCGCTGCCGGATCTGGCGTGCCGTCTCGGCACCACCCGCTCGGCGGCGATGGTCGAGCTGTGGCGCGACCGGCTGGAGGATTCGGTGGTGGTGATCGGCAACGCACCGACCGCTTTGTTCCGGCTGCTGGAGCTGCTGCAGGAGGGCGCCCCGAAGCCCGCCGCCATTCTGGGCTTCCCGGTCGGCTTCGTCGGCGCCGCCGAATCGAAGGCGGCGCTGGCCGAAAGCGACCAGGCGTTCCTGACCCTGCCGGGCCGGCGCGGCGGCAGCGCCATGGCCTCGGCCGCGGTCAACGCCCTGGCGCGGGCTGGCTCAGCGTCATCGGCATCGGCGAGGACGGGCTGGACGGCCTGTCCCCCTCGGCCCGTGCGCTCTATGACGGCGCCGAGATCGTGGTCGGCGGCAAGCGGCACCTGGCGATGGTGCCGGAGGATGGCCGCCGCCGCATCCCCTGGCCGCCGCAGCTGCTGGAGCTGGTGCCGGAGATCGAGGCGCTGCGCGGCCGCCGCGTCTGCGTCCTGGCCAGCGGCGACCCGATGTGCTTCGGAATCGGCGTCACCCTGTCGCGCCGCATCCCGATCGCCGAGATGGTGGTGCTGCCGGCGCCCTCGGCCTTCAGCCTGGCCTGCGCCCGGCTCGGCTGGCCGCTGGTCGAGGCCCGCATGGTGACGCTGCACGGCAGGCCGCTGGAGCTGATCGTGCCGCATCTGCAGCCCGGGGCGAAGATCCTGGTGCTCAGCGCCGACCGCATCACGCCGACGCGTCTCGCCGACCTCCTGCGCCGCACCGGCTGGGGCCGCAGCGGCTTTGCCGTGCTGGAGCGGATGGGCGGGGAGGGCGAACGCCTCACCCGGGCCACCGCCGCGGCGTGGGCCCAGGGTGTCAGCAATCGCGAGGTCGACGACCTCAACACCATCGCCATCGACTGCGTCGCCGGGCCGGAGACGCGCGTGCTGCCGGCCGTACCGGGCCTGCCGGACGATGCCTTCGCCCATGACGGCCAGCTGACCAAGCGTGAGGTCCGGGCCATGACCCTGGCGGCGCTGGCGCCGTCGCCCGGGAAGGTGCTGTGGGATGTCGGCGCCGGAAGCGGCTCGATCGCGATCGAATGGATGCGCAGCGACCCGCGCTGCCGGGCCGTGGCGGTCGAGCGCGACGATGGCCGCCTGGCCCTGATCGCCCAGAACGCGGCGGCGCTGGGCACCCCCTTCCTGAAGATCGTGCGCGGCGAGGCGCCGGACGCGCTGGCGGGCGATCTGCCGCGGCCGGACGCGGTGTTCATCGGCGGCGGCATCACCGCCGAAGGATTGGTCGAGGCCTGCTGGGCGGCGCTGCCGCCGGGCGGCCGGCTGGTCGCCAATGTGGTGACGGCGGAGGGCGAGGCGGTCGTGATCGGCCATCAGGCCCGGCTCGGCGGCAGCCTGTCCCGCATCGCCGTGTCGCGGGCCGAGCCGATCGGCGGCTATCACGGCTGGCGCCCGCTGATGCCGGTGACCCAATGGGCGGCGGTGAAGCCGTGGAGCGACACGTGATGGTCGGATTGGTCACGGGGCGGGCACGACCCTTTACCTCTCCTTGGGGAGAGGTCGGAATCGCGAAGCGATTCCGGGTGAGGGGGCGGCTCCGGCCTCAGGCGTGGCGCGCAACGGTGAAGGCGGCTCTCCCCCTCACCCTCCCGCCGCCTTCGGCGTCGGGCCCCTCCCTCTCCCCGAGGAGAGGGGAATCGGAGCATGCGGCTCTTCTTGCCCGGAGGTTCGCATGACCGGCACCCTCTATGGCCTCGGCGTGGGCCCGGGCGATCCGGAGCTGGTCACGCTGAAGGCGCTGCGGCTGCTGCGGTCAGCACCCGTCCTGGCCTATCCGGCGCCGGATGTCGGCGACAGCTTCGCCCGCGCGATCGTGGCGCCGCACCTGCAGGGCGGCCAGACCGAGATCGCCATCCGCGTGCCGATGCGGGTCGACCCGGCCCCGGCCCAGGCGGTCTACGACGCCGCGGCGATCGAGATCGGCGGCCATCTCGACGCCGGCCGCGACGTTGCCGTGCTGTGCGAAGGCGACCCGTTCTTCTACGGCTCCTTCATGTACCTGTTCGGCCGGCTGGCGGAGCGCCACCGGGTCGAGGTGGTGCCCGGCGTATCCTCGCTGACCGCCTGCGCTGCCGCCATCGGCCTGCCGCTGGCCGCCCGCAACGACGTGCTGACGATTCTGCCGGCACCGCTGCCGGAGGAGGAGCTGCGGCCGCGGCTGCAGGCCGCCGAGGCGGTGGCGATCATGAAGCTCAGCCGACACTTCAAGAAGATATCGCAATTGCTTGAAGAAACTGGATTGTATGACGATGCACGTTATGTCGAGCGGGCCACGCTGGGCCATCAGCGCGTGCTGAAGCTGAGCGAGGTCGATCCCGAGACCGTGCCCTATTTCTCGATGATCCTGGCGCATCGGCGCGGGGCGGCGTGGCGATGACGGCGCTGATCACCCTGACCGCGGGCGGGCTCGCCACGGCCCAGCGGCTCAAGCCGCTGCTGCCGGGGGCAGCGATCCACGCGCCGTCCTGCCGCGTCACCGGCGCCGACATCGCCTTCGGCAAGCTGGCCGACCATCTGCGGGCCCTGTTCGCGGCGGGCGAGCCGATCATCGGCCTCTGCGCCGCCGGCGCCTTGATCCGCATCCTGGCGCCGCTGCTGTCCGACAAGCGCACCGAGCCGCCAGTGCTGGCGGTGGCGGAGGATGGCAGCGCCGTGGTGCCGCTGCTCGGCGGCCATCATGGCGCCAACGACCTGGCCCGGCAGGTGGCCGGGATCCTCGGCATCGCCCCGGCCATCACCACCGCCGGCGACCTGCGCTTCGGCGTGGCGCTGGACGACCCGCCGCCCGGATGGCGCCTGTCGGAAGCCAGCGATCACAAGAGCTTCGCCGCCGATCTTCTCTCGGGCGAGACCGTTTGGATCGAGGATGGGCTGCCCTGGCTGGCCGAGGCCGGCCTGCCGCTCGACCCGGCCGCACGCAAGGCGATCGTCGCCAGCACCCGGATCCTGCCGCCCGATCCCGACCGGCTGGTGTTCCATCCCGCGGTGCTGGCGGTCGGCGTCGGCTGCGAGCGCGGCGCCGAGGCGGCGGAGATCGAGGCGCTGATTCGCGACACCCTGGCCGAAGCCGGGCTGGCCCTGGAAGCCGTGGCGGCCCTGGTCTCGGTCGACCTCAAGGCCGACGAGACCGGGCTGCAGGCGGCGGCGCGGGCACTCGGCCTGCCGCTGCGGGTGTTCGATCCGGCGACGCTGGAAGCCGAGACGTCGCGCCTGGCCAACCCGTCCGAACTGGTGTTCCGCGAGATCGGCTGCCATGGCGTGGCGGAGGCGGCAGCGCTGGCCGCGGCTGGCCCCGAGGGCCGCCTCATCGTCGAGAAGCACAAGTCCCGCCGCGCCACCTGCGCCGTGGCCGAGGCGCCGGCGATTCTCGACCTCGAGCGGATCGGCCGCAAGCGCGGCACGCTGGCGCTGATCGGCATGGGCCCGGGTCGCGCCGACTGGCGGGCGCCGGAAGCCGACCGACGGATGGCCCAGGCCACCGACCTGGTCGGCTACAGCTTGTACATCGATCTGCTCGGCCCGGCCGCCGCCGGCAAGGCGCGGCACGACTACAAGCTGGGCGAGGAGGAGTTGCGGGTGCGCGGGGCGCTGGACCTGGCGGCGGAAGGGCGGGACGTCGCCCTGATCTGCTCCGGCGATGCCGGCATCTACGCCATGGGCAGCCTGCTGTGGGAGCTGATCGAGCGCGGCGGCCGGCCGGACTGGCGCCGGGTCGAGGTCACCACCGTGCCCGGCATCTCGGCGATGCAGGCGGCCGCGTCCCGGATCGGCGCGCCGCTGGGCCATGATTTCTGCGCGATCTCGCTGTCCGACCTGATGACGCCCTGGCCGGCGATCGAGCGGCGGATCGCGGCGGCGGCGCAGGGCGATTTCGTCGTCGCCTTCTACAACCCGGTGTCGCAGCGCCGACGCTTCCAGCTGGCGCGGGCCCGCGAGATCCTGCTGGCGCATCGCCCGGCGGCCACGCCGGTGGTGCTGGGCCGCAACCTCGGCCGCGACGGCGAGACCCTGACCGTGACCACGCTCGGCGCGCTGACCGTCGAGATGGTCGACATGCTGACCCTGGTGCTGGT
>JAEKLZ010000374.1 GCA_019508225.1 Inquilinus limosus
TCGAAGCGCTGCCGGTGCTCGACCCGCTGCGCCACAGTGTTCGCGCCGTCGGGTCGCGCCACCGGGAAGTCCGACGGCCCGTCCAGCACGTCCTGCCAATAGGGCAGCTCCGCCAGGAGTGCCGGGCTCGCGGCATGGGCCTGCAGCGTCCGGCCCCAGGCGCCGAAGCTGCTGCTCGTCTCCGGCAGGGCGATGGCCTCGCCGGCCACGGCCTGGCCATAGGCCGCCTGCAGATCCTCCAAGAGGATGCGCCAGGACACGCCGTCCACCACCAGGTGGTGGATCACCAGCAAGAGCCGCTGCGCGCCGTCCCAGCGATCGGCCAGCACCGCCCGCAGCAGCGGGCCTTCGGCCAGCTCCAGGCTGCGTTGGGCCTCGTCCGCCACCGCCGCCTGCGCCGCCTCGTCGGCGACGCTGCGCAGCCACAGCCAGTCCTGCCCCGCCGGCTCGGCATAGGCCTGGGTCCAGGCCCCATCCGCTCCCTGCGCAAAGCGCAGCCGCAGCGCGTCGTGATGCGACACCACCGCCGCCAGGGCCCGGCGCAGCGCGTCGGCGTCCATCGCCGCCCGCGGCGCCAGCAGCACCGACTGGTTCCAATGCTGCCGCCCCGGGATCGCGCTCCCGAAGAACCAGCGCTGGATCGGCGTCAGCGGCGCCTCGCCCGTCGCCGTCTCCGGCGCCGCCGCGACCGTCTCGCGACCGGCCACCGCCGCCAGCCCACGCACCGTCTGGTGCTCGAACAGCTGCCGCGGCGTCAGCACCAGACCCGCACGGCGGGCCCGCGACACCACCTGCAGCGACAGGATCGAATCCCCGCCCAGCTCGAAGAAATTGTCGTCACGGCCGACCTGGCGCAGGCCCAGAACCTCCGACCAGATCCCCGTGATCGCCTGCTCCGCCTCGCCCTCGGGCTCCGCCCCGCTCCCGCTCTCCCATTCCGGGTCCGGCAGTGCCTTGCGATCCAGCTTGCCGGTCGGCAGCAGCGGCAGCGCCGGCAGCACCAGGATGCGCGACGGCACCATGTACTCCGGCAGTTGGCCCGCGAGATGCGCCTTCAGCCCGGCCTCGAGGCCATCGCCGGCCTCCGGCGCCGCGACATGCGCCACCAGGCGCTTGCCGCCCGGCGACACCACCGCCGACACCACCGCCCCGCGCACCTGCGGGTGCGACAGCAGCCGGGCCTCGACCTCGCCCGGCTCGATCCGGTAGCCGCGGATCTTCACCTGGTGATCGGCCCGGCCGAGATACTCGACCGACCCGTCCGGCCGCCACCGCACCACGTCACCGGTGCGGTACATCCGGCCGCCCGGTTCGCCATAGGGGTCCGGCACGAAGCGGTCCGCCGTCAGGTCGGGACGCTCGACATAGCCCCGCGCCAGCCCGCCGCCGCCGATATAGAGCTCGCCCGCCACGCCGACCGGCACCGGCTGCAGCCTGCCGTCCAGCACATAGGCCCGGCGGTCGCCGACCGGCCGCCCGATCGGCACATAGGCGCCGTCGCAGGCGGTGTCGGCCTTGCCCTTCCAGACCAACGGCGTCACCACCGCCTCGGTCGGGCCATAACCGTTGATCAGCGCCCGCGGCCGCAGCGCCCGCCGCACCCGGTCATACCCCGCCGCCGGCATCGCCTCGCCGCCGAAGGAGTAGAGGTCGACCGGTGGGCAGTGGCCGGTCTGCTCGGCCCAGGCCGCCATCTCGTTGATGTAGACCGGCGGGAAGCCGGCATTGGTGACGCCGTGCCGGCCGATCGCCGCCAGGGTCTTCTCCGCCGGCCACAGGCTCTCGTCGCGCAGCACCAGGCTGGCGCCGCAGGTCAGGGCCGTCAGCCAGCGCTCATGCGCGCCGTCGAAGCTGAAGGCGATGAAATGGAACTCGCGCGAGCTCTCGTCCATGTCGTAGAGCGGCGCGGTCACCCGGCAATGCGTGGCCAGCGGACCATGGGCGACGGCGACGCCCTTGGGCTTGCCGGTCGACCCCGAGGTGTAGATCACATAGGCCAGATTTTCGGGATGCAGCGCCACCGCCGGCCCAGCCTCGGCCTCGCCGGCCTCCGCCTCGACCAGGATCCGCTCCAGCCCCTCCGGCAGCCTGCCGGCCAGCGAGGCCTGGGTCAGCACCAGCCGCAGCCCGCTATCCGCCGCCACCTCGGCCAGCCGCGCCGCCGGCGCGTCCGGCGCCAGCGGCACATAGGCGCCGCCGGCCTTCAGCACCGCCAGCAGCGCCACCAGCAGCTCGACCGACCGCTCCAGCACCACGCCGACCAGCACGTCCGGCCCGACGCCGGCTCGCACCAGCCGGTGCGCCAGGTGGTTGGCCCGCCGATCGAGCTCGCCGCGGCTGACCTCGCGGTCGCCGAAGATCACCGAAATCCGGCCCGGCTCTGCCGCCGCCCAATGCGCGATCCAGTCCTGCACCGGACGATACGGCTCGGCCCGGTAGGGCTCGGTCTGCCAGGCCGCCAGCTGGGCCAGATCCGCCTCCGCCAGCAAGGACAGGGAGCCGAGCGCGGCGCCCTCGTTCCCGGCCAGGCGGTCGAGCAGCGTGTCGAGATGGCGGGCCAGCGCCTCGACCTGCGCCGGCGTGAAGGCGTCACGGCGATAGCCATAGGCGATGTCGAGCGTATCGCCGGCCTGGACCGCCAGCGACAGCGGATAGTGCGTCGTCTCCACCGTCTCCGCCGCCGACACCAGCAGGTCGCCGCCGGCGCGGGCGGCGCGGTCGATCGGGTAGTTCTCGAACACCAGCAGCGTGTCGAACAGGCCGCCCTGCCCGCCCCAGCGCTGGATGTCGGACAGCGGCGTGTGCTCGTGCTCGCGCAGCGCCAGCATGATGTCCTGCACCTGGCGCAGCCAGTCGCCCACCCGCGCCTCGGGGTCGGGCTGCTGGATCACCGGCAGGGTGTTGATGAACAGGCCCAGCAGCGTCTCGGCGCCCGGCAGCTCGACCGGGCGGCCGGCGACGGTGGCGCCGAAGGCGACGCTCGGCTGACCGGTGTAGCGCGACAGCAGCAGCGCCCAGGCGCCCTGCACCAGGGTGTTCAGGGTGATGCGCTCGCGCCGGCAGAAGGCGGTCAGCCGGGCCGTGCGTCCGGCGTCGCGGCGGGTGGCGAGGACGCCGTGCCCGTCGCCCTTCCGCACCGGGGCGGGCAGCGCGTCGGCCAGGCGGGTCGGCGCCTCCAGCCGGGCCAGCTGGCCGCGCCAGAAGGCCTCATCCGCCGCAATGTCGCGGCCGGCCAGCCAGGCGATGTGGTCGCGGTAGCGGCCCGGGCCGACAGCCGGCGCCGCGCCGTTGTACTGCGACAGCACCTCACCGATCAGCCGCGACGTGCTCCAGCCATCCATCAGGATGTGGTGGAAGGTCCAGACCAGCCGGTGCCGGTCCTCGGCCATCTGCAACAGCAGCACCCGCATCAGCGGCGGTGCCGACAGGTCGAAGCCGCGCTCGCGCTCCCAGCGGGCGATCTCGGCGATCCCCGGCTCGTCGAGGCCCTGGCCGTCGCGGATCTCGACCGGCACAGGGACGCTGCGCCGCACCAGCTGCAGCGGCGCGGTCAGGGCACCGTCCCACAGGAAGCCGGTGCGCAGGATGTCGTGGCGCTCGATCGCGGCCGCCCAGGCGCCGGCGAACCGGCCGGCGTCGAGCGGCCCGTCGAAGGTCGCCAGGACCTGGTTGACGTAGAGCCCGGTCTCCGGCGCGTGCAGGGCGTGAAACAGCAAGCCCTGCTGCATCGGCGACAGCGGATAGGCGTCGGCGATGGCCGCGGCCGGGACCGGCAGGGCGTCGATCTGCGCCTGGCTCAGCCCAGCCAGCGGCAGGTCCGAAGGAGTCAGGCGCTCTGCCCGTTCGGGGGCGACGGTCGAGGCCGGACCGGGTGTTGGCGCCATCCCCCGGCGCGCCGCCGCGGCCAGGGCCCGCACGGTCTGGTGCTGGAAGGTGTCGCGCAGGGTCAGGACCAGCCCCTGCCGCCGGGCCCGGGCGATCACCTGCAGCGACAGGATCGA
>JAEKLZ010000375.1 GCA_019508225.1 Inquilinus limosus
GGGGGAATTGATGAGCCGCAGGATCATCGGGCTGCTGGCGATGGCCGCCCTGCTCGTGCCCGCCGCCGCCTCGGCCGACGACGCGCGGACGAAGCAGCTCCGGCTGCTCTGCGCCCAGCTGTCGGGCGACCTGACCAGCCCGACCGGCATCGTCCAGTTCCGCCGCTGCCTGACCCAGGATCCGGTCCAGGCGCTGCGCCGGAACACCCTCGGCCCGCGTGCCTCCAGCCGCGCCTCCGGGCCGGCGCCGAAGCCCCCGGCCGGCTTCGGCCGTGACAGCCGCACGGAGGTGGCCACCGTCGCCGCCCGGTTCCAGATCGTCGGCCCGGTCGTCTATGTGCAGGCGACCGGCGGCGATCTGTGGCGCCAGACGATCGGCGCCAAGGATGCGGTGAAGGTCGACACCGCCATCGCCGCGTTCCAGGCCCTGGACGCCACGCTGTTCTACGCGCTCGACCGCGACGGCAAACTGTGGCGCGGCACCGGCGACGTCGCCGCCCGGCAGGTGGTCGACACAAAGGTGGCGGCGTTCCAGCCGCTGGCCGACGGCACGGTCTATGTCCTGGACCGCGACGCCCGGCTGTGGCGCGGCACCGGCGCCATGGCGGACCGGGTCCTGGTCGATGGCGGCGTCGCGTCGTTCCGGGCGGTCGATGCCACGGTGGTCCATGTCGTGGGCAAGGACGGCCAGCTCTGGCGCGAGGCCGGCACCGCCGCCGACCGCAAGCTGGTCGCGTCGGATGTCGCCGATTACCGGATCGAGGGCGAGATCGCCCATGTGCTGGCCACCGATGGCAGCCTGTGGCGCAAGGTCGGGGAGGCCGATCCCGAGAAGGTGGACAGCGCGGTCGCCGCGTTCCAGCCGGTCGATGGCACCCATGTCTTCGTGCTCGACCGGAACGGCCGGCTGTGGCGCGAGACGGGCACCAGCGCGTCCCGCCAGCTGGTCGATTCCGGCGTGCTGCGGCAGCAGGGCGTGACCGCCTTCCAGGCGCTCGACGCTCAGCAGGTCTATGTGCTTGATGACGACCATAAGCTGTGGGCTGAGCGCATGCCGGCACCGCAGTGAGCCGGAGGGAACGCGATGGCCGAGATGCTGGGCTGGGGCAGTGAGCAGGTGCTGGTCTGCGAGCCGGACGGGCCGGCGATCGACACCCCTCGGGCCGCCACCGACCTGATCGGCGAGGCGCTGTTCGCCGGCGCCTCGGTGCTCGCCGTGCCGGCTGCCCGCCTCGGGCCGGCGTTCTTCCAGCTCCGCAGCGGCCTGGCCGGCGAGATCGCCCAGAAGGCGGTCAACTACCGGCTGAAGCTGGCGGTGATCGGCGATATCTCGCAGCATCTCGCCGCCAGCAATGCCCTGCGCGACTGGGTGCGCGAGGCCAATCGCGGCCGCGAGATCTGGTTCGAGCCCAGCCTGGACAGCCTGGCGGCGCGGCTCGGCGGCAGCGCCGGGGGCTGAGCGCCCGCCCCCAGCGCGTTGATCTCCGGATAGGGCATGGCGCCCGAGACCAGCGGGTCGGAGACGCCGTCCTGCAGGAAGGACCGGGCCAGCTCCGCGGTCCGGGCATATACCGACTGGCTGATGCCGGAACCGGCGCTGAGGCGGCGGACGCCGAGGGCGGCGAGCTCCGCCGCGCCGGGCAGTCCGGGCCGGGACATCACGTTCAGCGGCAGCGGCGCGGCGGCGGCGATCGCCTTGATCTCGTCGGGCTTCGTCGCGCCCGGCACGAAGATGCCGTCAGCGCCGGCGTCGCGGTAGCGTCCGGCCCGGGCCAGCACCTCCGCCACCCTGCCACCCTCCGGCGCCAGGCCGCGCAGATAGACATCGGTGCGGGCGTTGATGAACACGTCCTGGCCACTGCGGGCGGCGGCGCGCTTGATTGCCTCGATCTTGGCGCAGAGCAGGTCCGGGCTCCCCACCCCGTCCTCGAGGTTGATGCCCGCGGCGCCGGCGCCGATCAGCCGGCCGATCGACTCGCCCACGGCGGCCGGGTCGTCGCTGTAGCCGCCTTCGCTGTCGACGGTCAGCGGCACCTTGACGATGCGGGCGATGCCGGCCGTGGTGGCGACCAGCAGGTCGAACGGCAGCACGTCGCCGTCCGGATAGCCATGCGCCCAGGCGAGGCCGGCGCTGGTGGTGGCGATGGCCTTGGCGCCCAGGCTCTCGATCAGCCGGGCGCTGCCGGCGTCCCAGGCATCGGCGAGCAGCAGGATGCCGTCCTGGTGCAGGCGGCGGAACTGCTGCAGGGCATCGGCCTGACGGGGGGCGGTCATGAGCGGTTCTCTCCCAGGGTTTTGGTTTCAGATGGCCAGGGACAGCTGCCGGCTGCCCGCGCCTCTCGCCATAGGACACGGTGGTGCCGCAGGCGACGCCGCGCAGCGCTGCCCACACCGCGCGCTGGAACGGGGTGCCGACGGCCTTGGCCGGCAGCGTGTCGATCGCGGCGAGGTCGCCGGCGAAATAGGCCTCCAGCGCCGCGGTCAGGCTGGCGGGGTTGCGCTGCGGCGCCAGGGTGAAGTCGTCGCCGCCGAGGCTGCGGGCCAGCCGGGGGCGAAGCCCCTCCTCCTCGGCCCAGTCGATGGCGCGCAGCCGGCCGGCCGTATCGGCGACGATCACCAGCTCGCCGAGCGGGCTCGGCAGACGGTCGAACACCAGCGCCTCAGCCATGCTTCGCCACCCTCGCCACCGGCACGGCATCGGCGGCCCAGAGATGCTGGGCGGCATAGGCGCGCCAGGGCCGCCAGGGCTCGGCCCGTTGCAGCAGGTCGGCCGGGGTCGGCCGCACCCCGGCGCCGTCGGCGGCGCCGCGCAGCAGGCCGATGTCGCTGGCCGGGAAGGCGTCGGGCTCGCGCAGGGCGCGCAGGGCGATGTACTGCGCCGTCCAGTCGCCGATGCCGCGGATCCGGCGCAGCCGGGCGATCGCCTCCTCCACCGTGCCGAAGGGCCGGAACAGATGCGGGTCGGCGATGGCGGCCTCGGCCAGCGCCGTCAGCGTCGCCCGGCGCGACCCGGGCATGCCGAGCGCGCCGAGATCGGCGGCGGCCACGCGCTGCGGCGACGGGAAGGCGCGGGACAGGGCTCGGTTCAGCCGCGCCGCCGCCGGCACCTCGGCGCCGCAGATCGCCACCAGCCGGCCGGCCAGCTGCCGCGCCGCGACCACGGTGACCTGCTGGCCCAGCACGGCGCGGACCGCCAGCTCGAACCCGTCCCAGCCGCCGGGCGCGCGCAGTCCCGGGCGCCGCGCCACCAGCGGCGCCAGGAACGGGTCCTGCGACAGATGGGCGCCGATCGCCTCGATATCGGCGCCGACATCGAAGACGCGGCGGACCCGGGCCAGGATGCCCGGCAGCGCCCGCACCGACGGGAAGCGCACCAGCACCGCCAGGTTGTCGCGCGCCGGCTCGTGCCGGATCTCGACAGTGCCGATCTCCTCGCCCTCGGCGACGCTGCGCCGGTAGACCTCGCCCACCACCTGCTCCACCCCGTCGATGGCGCGGGCCCGCAGATAGGCCAGCATCGCCGGCCAGTCATAGGGCGGGCGGTAGCGCAGCCGCAGCGTCACCCCGCCGGCCGCCACCGAATCGACCGGCAGCCCCGCCCAGGCCCGGCGGCGCAGCGCGCTGGGCGGGCGGCGGAACAGGTCGTGGAAGGTCTCGTTGAAGCGGCGGACGCTGCCGAAGCCGGCGGCCAGCGCCACCTCGGCCATCGGCATCCGCGTCTCCTGGATCAGCTGCTTGGCGAACAGCACGCGCCGGGTCTGGGCCACGGCGACCGGCGTGGCGCCGAGATGCTGCTTGAACAGCCGGCGCAGCTGGCGGCCGCCGACGCCGAGCCGCTCGGCCAGCGCCTCGACCCCGGCCTCGCCGCCATCCAGCGCGCCGTCGGCGATCAGCGCCAGGCCGCGCGACACGGTGTTCGAGGTGCCGCGCCAGGAGGCGAGGTCGGGCGCCGTCTCCGGCCGGCAGCGCAGGCAGGGCCGGAACCCGGCCTCCTGCGCCGCGGCGGCGGAGGCGTAAAACTGGCAGTTCTCGAACTTCGCCGTGCGGGCCGGGCACACCGGGCGGCAATAGATGCCGGTGGAGGTCACGCCGACGAAGATGCGCCCGTCGAACCGCGGGTCGCGGGTCACGAGGGCGCGATAGCAGGCTTCGGGATCGAGCGATTCCATGGCCCGACGATGTCACGTCCGGAGCGATCGCGCTCGCGGTTTTCGGACATGATCGGCAGGGCGGGTGATGCTACTGTCGGATCTTGCCCGCTGAGGTCACTTGATGCGCGCGACAATCGATCTCGATGACGAGCTTCTGGCCAGGGCTCAGGCGTTCACCGGCCTCAGGGAGACATCCGCGCTGATCCGCGAAGCGCTGAAGGCTTTGATCGAGCGGGAGAGCGCGCGCCATCTCGCGCGTCTGGGCGGAAGCGAACCCGGTCTTGAGATCGTTCGGCGCCGGCGGGCCAAACCCTCGCGACCCTAGAGCGGCACCCACCTTCGCCTCACCACCCCTTCATCGCCGCGGCCTGGGCGGCCAGCCAGTCGCAGAACAGCGACAGCGGCTTGCGCAGCGTCGCGCCGCGGGCGGTGACGATGTAGAAGTGCCGGCCGGTCGCGAAATGCCGGGGGAAGGCATCGGCCAGGCGGCCGGTCCGGATCAGGTCGTCGATGATCGGGCGCCAGCCCAGCGTCACCCCCTGCCCGTCCATCGCCGCCTGCAGCGCCACCGTGTGGTCGGTGACCCGCAGCGACCGGGCCGGCCCCGGCGCCGGCAGGCCGAGCGCGGCGAACCATTCGCTCCAGGTCGCGCGGCGGCGCAGCGGATCCTCGTAATGGATCAGCTGGCAGCGGTGCAGGTCGGCGGCGTCGCGCAGCGGGCCGTGCTCCGCCAGATAGGCCGGGCCGGCGACCGCGTGCACATGCTCCTCCCACAACGGGATGGTGTCGTGGTCGGGCCATTTGCCGTCGCCGAGCCGGATCACGACATCGATGCCGTCCTCGCCCGGGTCGGCGTCGCGGTCGATGGTCTGGATGCGCAGGGGCACCACCGGAAAGGCGGCGCGGAAGACGGCGAAGCGCGGCAGCAGCCAATGGGCGGCCATCGAGGTCGAGACCCCGATCACGATCTCGCGCTGCGCCGCCGCCAGGGACCGGCCGGTGATGTCGTCGACCGCCTGGGCGATGGCGGACAGGCTGGTGGCGACCGCGGCGTAGAGCCGTTCGCCCTCCGGCGACAGCTCGAGCCTTCTATGGTGGCGGATGAACAGGTCGAGCCCGAGCGAGGCCTCGAGCTGGCGGATGCCGTGGCTGACAGCCGACTGGGTAATCGCCAGGTCCTCCGCCGCCCTGGAGAAGCTGAGCCGCCGCGCCGACGCCTCGAACACCGCCAGGGCGTTGAGCGAGGGCAGGCTGCCGCGGAGGGTTTGCATCGACTGGGCTCATGCCGGCGTGAAGGAAATTCGGTTTACCATCGGCCGGCCGGTCGAAAGAGTGAAACCGTCACAACGATCCGCCACCGGACGACATGTCGAACGCCGATCCCCTGCTGCAGCCCTACACGCTGCGCCACCTGACCCTGCGCAACCGCTTCATGTCGACCGCGCATGAGCCGGCCTACACCGAGGACGGCCTGCCGAAGGAGCGGTACCGCCTGTACCATTCCGAGAAGGCGAAGGGCGGCATCGCCCTGACCATGATCGGTGGTTCCTCGGTGGTGGCGCCGGACAGCCCGCAGGCCTTCGGCAACATCCTGCTCTACAAGGACGAGGTGGTGCGCTGGCTGAAGGAGCTGGCGGACGACGTCCATTCCCACGGCGCCGCCGTGATGATCCAGGTCACCCATCTCGGCCGCCGCACCAGCTGGTCGAAGGAGGACTGGCTGCCGGTCGTCGCCCCCTCCCCGGTGCGCGAGCCGGCGCATCGTGCCTTCCCCAAGGCGATGGAGGATTGGGACATCGAGCGCATCGTCGCCGCCTATGCCGACGGTGCCGAGCGGGTGCAGGCGGGCGGGCTCGACGG
>JAEKLZ010000263.1 GCA_019508225.1 Inquilinus limosus
TCGGCCGCCACCAGGAAGGCGATGGCGAAGGGCAGGGTGAGGGCCAGGGTCAGCTCGACCGCACGGTTCTGGCTGGTCAGCGCGCCCTGGTGGTCGTCGGCGGCCAGGCGGCGCGTCACCTCCGGCAGCAGCACGGTGCCGACGGCGATGCCGATGACGCCGAGCGGCAGCTGGTTCAGCCGGTCGGCGTAGTTCAGGTAGGATTGGGCGCCGGTCGGCAGTGCCTGGGCGATGATGGTGTCGGCGAAGACGCTGATCTGGGCCATGCCGGCGCCCAGAGTCGCCGGTCCCAGCGCCCGGAAGAAGCGGCGCACCCCGGGCGACAGCCGCGGCCGGACCAGGCGCAGCGACACCCCGGCCCGCCGCATGTCCCATTCCAGGTACAGGAACTGGGCGATGCCGGACAGCAGCACGCCCCAGGCCAGGGCATGGCCGGCGGTGGGCAGGAACGGCGTCAGCCCCAGCACCGCGGCGATCATGAACAGGTTCAAGAGGATCGGCGCGGCCGCGGCGGCGCCGAACCGGCCGAGCCCGTTCAGCACGCCGCCCTGCAGCGACACCAGCGACATGAACAGCAGATAGGGGAAGGTGATCCGGGTCAGCTCGACCTTCAGGTCGGTCTGCGCCGCCGCGGTGCCGCCCGGCTCCATCAGCGCGATCAGCGACGGCATGGCGGCCAGGGCCGCGACCAGCACCACCAGCAGCACGGCCAGCAGGATCGCCTGCACCTGCTCGGCCAGCTCCAGCGCCTTGGCCTTGCCGTCGCGCTGCAGCGTGGTGGTGAAGGCCGGCAGGAAGGCGACGTTGAAGGCGCCCTCGGCGAACAGCGACCGGAAGTGGTTCGGCAGCCGGTTGGCCAGGAAGAAGGCGTCGGCCACTGGCCCGGCCCCCAGCACCGCGGCGATGATCTGGTCGCGGACCAGGCCGAGCACGCGGCTGGCGAGCGTCAGCCCGCCGACGGAGGCGATCTTGCGGTACACGCCTAGGCCGCCACGAACTCCGCCGCGCGGTAGCCCTGCAGGTAGAGGAGGGCGGTCAGGTCGCCATGCATGACCGAGACCGGCACCGACTCCCGCACCAGCGGCTTGGCCCGGAAGCCGATGCCGAGGCCGGCGGCCTGCAGCATCGGGATGTCGTTGGCGCCGTCGCCGACGGTGAGGGTGTCGTCGAGGCCCAGGCCACGCTCCGCCGCCATCTCCTCCAGGAAGACGCGCTTGGCGTCCTTGCCCAGGATCGGTTCGCGCACCCGGCCGGTCAGGTGGCCATCGGCCTCGATCAGGTGGTTGCCCTCCGACCGGTCGAAGCCGACCGCGGCGGCCACTGGCCGGGTGAAGGCGTCGAAGCCGCCGGAGACCAGGGCGCAATAGGCGCCGTTCGCCCGCATCGTCGCCACCAGGGTGCGACCGCCGGGGGTGTAGCGCAGATCGGCCAGGGCGCGGTCGATGATCGACCGGGGCTGGCCCTCCAGCAGGGCGACGCGCTCGATCACCGCCTCCCGGAAGGCGATCTCGCCGCGCATCGCCCGCTCGGTGATCGGCACCACCCGGTCGGCGACGCCGGCCAGGGCGGCCAGCTCGTCCAGCGTCTCGGCCTCGACGATGGTGGCGTCCATGTCGGCGACCAGCAGGCGCTTGCGGCGCCCCCAGGCGGGCACGACGTTGGCGTCGACAGGCTGCCCGGTCAGCACCAGCCGTGCCACCTCCTGCGCCGCCTTGGCATCGGCCGCGGTGAAGGCGATGTCGCAGGCGATGCCGGGCGCCAGCCAGTCGACCGCGCCCGGCGAGCCGCCGGCGATCGCCAGCGCGTTGCGCACATGATGGGCCACGGCATCGCCGAGGATCGGCCGGTCCGGGGCGGTGGTGAGGGTGAGGACGAGGTCCATGGCGCGGCGCATCTCCCAGGGCAGGGGACGTCTATGCCGCAGCGCCGCCGTCCCTGTCTATGCGCGCTTTGACTGGTCCGGCCGGGGGCGATGGATCAGACCATGAATATAGCCCATCTTCTCGACCACGCGCGGGGCGATGACGAAGGGATAGAGATCCGGCTGCCCCATGGAGCGGTTCAGGCAGTTCACCGCATAGGTCAGCGGCAGCCAGGCGTCGATCAGGCTCTGCACGTCGCGGACTCGGTGCGGGTCGAACCGGATGTCGGTCTCCAGCGTCGGGTCGTCGGTGATGCCGGGGCTGATTTCGATGCCGAAGGCGCCGGCGATCTCCAGCGTGTCGACGATATGCAGGTAATGGGCCCAGGTCTCGGCCCAATCCTCCCAAGGATGCGCGGTGGCATAGGCGCTGACGAAGCCCTGCTGCCAGTCCGCCGGGGCGCCCTGGTCGTAATAGGCCTGGAGCGCGGCCCCGTAATCCGCCCGCTCGTCGCCGAACAGGGCGCGGAAGCTGTCCAACTCGCCGCCGTCGCGGACCAGCCTGTCCCAGTAGTAGTGGCCCACCTCGTGCCGGAAATGGCCGAGCAGGGTGCGGTAGGGCTCGCCCATCGCGGCGCGCGTGGATTCCCGCGCCACGTCGTCCGCCTCCTTCAGCGACAGGGTGATCAGGCCGTTGTCATGGCCCGTCATCACCTTCGGCCCGCCGGCGGGAGGGTCGGCCAGGAAGTCGAACATCAGTGGCTCCGGGTCGCCGCTGGCGGCCGTCGGGATCGGCAGGGACAGCTTGATCAGGGAGTAGAACAGCCGCCGCTTGGCCTGCTCGATCTTCTGCCAGCGGCGGTGATTGTCCGGGTCCGACAGGTCGGGGATGGTCCGGTTGTGCCGGCAGGCGATGCAGAAGGCGTCGTCGCCGTTGGCCGGCACCATCCAGTTGCAGGCGTGCTGTTCCCAATTGGCACAGAAGCGATAGCGCGACCGCGGATCGGCCAAGGCGATCCAAGCCTGCCCGTCCGGCTCGACCGCGCTCAGCGTCCCGAGATCCGGCAGATAACCCAGCGTGCGGCCGCAGCGCTCGCAGGTGCCGTTCTCGAAATACAGGACCTGCTGGCAGTGCTGGCATTTGAACAGTCGCATCGCGTCTCCTGGGCAGGCTCCCGGCCTGTCGCCGTGCGAGACATATAGGATCGCGGTCGATATTGTCCCGCGCGTTGCGCCGAGGCGCCGGGTCGAGGTGAAGGATGACGATGGCCGCGCATGCGTCCGATACCCCCGCCGTCATCATCGTCGGCGGGCCGACGGCCAGCGGCAAGTCGGCGCTGGCGCTGGACCTGGCCGAGGCGCTGGACGGCGTGGTGATCAATGCCGACAGCATGCAGGTCTATGCCGAGCTGGCGATCCTCACCGCCCGGCCCGGCCCGGCCGACCTGGCCCGGGCGCCGCATCGGCTGTACGGCGTGCTGCCGGCGTCCACCCGCTGCTCCGCCGCCGCCTGGTGCGACATGGCGCTGGCCGAGATCGGCCTTGCGCAGAAGGCCGGCAAGCGGCCGATCGTGGTCGGCGGCACCGGTCTCTATCTGCGCGCCCTGACCGAGGGGCTGAGCCCGGTGCCGCCGGTGCCGGAGGAGATCCGCCGCGCCACGGTCGAGCTGCACGAGACGCTGGGCGGCGAGGCCTTCCATGCCGAGCTGATGCGCTGGGACCCGAAGATGGCGCAGCGCCTCGCCCCCGGCGACAGCCAGCGGATGATCCGGGCCTGGGAGGTGATGGTCGCGACCAACCGCTCGCTCGCCGACTGGCAGCTCGAGGCCGGATCCGGCCCGCCGCCCGGCATGGTGTTCGACCGGGTCGTGCTGGCACCGCCGCGCGACGCGCTCTACGCCGCCTGCGACGGCCGGTTCCGGGCGATGGTCGCAGCCGGGGCGCTGGAGGAGGCGCGGGCGCTGCTGGCGCTGGGCCTGGACCCGGAGCTGCCGGCGATGAAGGCGGTCGGGGTGCCGGAGCTGGCGGCGCATCTGCGCGGCGAGATCGAGCTGGAGGCCGCGATCGCCCGGGCGCAGCAGGCGACCCGCAACCTGGCCAAGCGCCAGACCACCTGGTTCCGGCACCAGACGCCGGCCACGGAGGCAAGGGTGCAACGCTGCCATGTCGCCAGCGCGCAATATTCGGAAAAAATTGCGACTGAAATATTGTCTTTTCTTCGCATTTTCGGTTGACCTCCCGGAATCGGCCGTCTAGCTTGCCGACCCTCGTTGATCCCCAACGTTGAACGCCGCGGCCCGGAGGGGGCTGCACTTAGAGGTTACGATGTCGACAGAAACGCTGACCGGAGCCGAAATCGTCCTGCGTGCCCTTCGGGACCAGGGCGTAGAGGTAATCTTCGGGTATCCGGGCGGGGCTGTCCTTCCGATCTACGACGCGATCTTCAAGCAGAACGCGATCCGCCACATCCTGGTCCGGCACGAACAGGCGGCGGTGCACGCAGCGGAAGGCTACGCCCGCTCGACCGGCAAGGTCGGCGTCGTCCTCGTTACCTCGGGCCCGGGCGCGACCAACGCGGTCACCGGCCTGACCGACGCGCTGATGGATTCGATCCCCATCGTCTGCCTGACCGGGCAGGTGCCGACCCATCTGATCGGCAACGACGCGTTCCAGGAGGCCGACACCACCGGCATCACCCGGCCCTGCACCAAGCACAACTACCTGGTGAAGGACGCCAACAACGTCGCCCGTATCCTGCATGAGGCGTTCTACGTCGCCCGCAGCGGCCGGCCCGGCCCGGTGGTGGTCGACCTGCCGAAGGACGTGCAGTTCGCCGACGGCATCTACACCCCGCCGGAGCATGTCGAGCACCGCACCTACCGGCCGCGGACCGAGCCCGACCCGGCGCTGATCGAGCAGGCGGTCGAGCTGATGGCCAAGGCCGAGCGGCCGATCCTGTACACCGGCGGCGGCATCATCAACTCCGGCCCGGACGCGTCGGCGGCGCTGCGCGAGCTGGTCGAGCTGACCGGCTTCCCCTGCACCTCGACCCTGCTGGGCCTGGGCGCCCTGCCGGCGTCGGACCCGCGGTTCCTGGGCATGCTCGGCATGCACGGCACTTACGAGGCCAACCTGGCGATGCACGGCGCCGATCTGATGGTCGCGCTGGGCTCGCGCTTCGACGACCGGGTGACCGGCAAGATCAGCGCGTTCTCGCCGGGGTCGACCAAGATCCATGTCGACATCGACCCGTCCTCGATCAACAAGAACGTCCATGTCGACCTGCCGATCGTCGGCGACGCCGGCCGCGTGATCCGGGCGATGGTCGAGGTCTGGAAGCGCCGCGGCTACAAGTCGCGCGAGAAGGCGATCGCCGGCTGGTGGGGCCAGATCAAGCAGTGGCAGGCGCGCAACTGCCTGCAGTTCAGCCAGGACAAGTCGCATGACGCGGTGATCAAGCCGCAATACGCGATCAAGCGCCTGGCCGAGCTGACCGCCGACCGCGACGACGTCTACATCACCACCGAGGTCGGCCAGCACCAGATGTGGGCGGCGCAGCTGATCCCGTTCCAGAAGCCGAACCGCTGGATGACCTCGGGCGGGCTCGGCACCATGGGCTACGGCCTGCCGGCCGCGGTCGGGGTGCAGATCGCGCATCCCGAGGCGCTGGTGATCGATGTCGGCGGCGAGGCCTCGACGCTGATGAACATCCAGGAGCTCTCGACCATCGCCCAGTACCGGCTGCCGGTGAAGATCTTCATCGTCAACAACTTCTGGATGGGCATGGTCCGGCAGTGGCAGGAGCTGCTGCATGGCGAGCGCTACTCCGAGAGCTACTCCGAGGCGCTGCCGGACTTCGTCAAGCTGGCCGAGGCCTTCGGCCTGACCGGCCTCAGGGCCACCTGCATGGGCGAGGCCGACGACGTCATCCGCGAGATGCTGCGGATCAAGGGGCCGGTGGTCGTCGACATGCAGGTCTCCAAGCTGGAGAACTGCTTCCCGATGATCCCGGGCGGCGCGGCCCATAACGAGATCCTGCTGGGGCCGGCCGACCAGGCCGCCAAGCCGACCTCGGAGGAGGGGATGGTGCTCGTATAAGGCGCGGACGACGCCCTTCGCCGTGGCCGCCCTAAGAGAGTGGCCGCGACTCTCGTCTCGTGACCTTCCTGGAACGACCATGACCCCGCAGACCCAGATCGAAACCCATACCATCGCCGTGCTGGTCGACAACGAGCCGGGCGCGCTGGCCCGCGTCATCGGCCTGTTCTCCGGCCGCGGCTACAACATCGAGAGCCTGACCGTGGCCGAGGTCGACGCGGCGCGGGACCTGTCCCGCATCACCGTGGTCACCTCCGGCACGCCGATGATCATCGAGCAGATCAAGGCCCAGCTGGACCGGCTGGTGCTGGTGCACAGCGTGCACGACCTGACGCTGGATGGCCCAGCGGTCGAGCGCGAGCTGGCCCTGGTCAAGGTCCGCGGCGCCGGCGACAAGCGCATCGAGAGCCTGCGCATCGCCGACGTGTTCCGGGCCCGCGCCGTGGATTCGACGACCGAGAGCTTCGTCTTCGAGGTCACCGGCTCGTCCCAGAAGATCGATGCCTTCATCCAGCTGATGATCCCGCTCGGGCTGGTCGATGTCAGCCGGACCGGCGTCGTCGCCATCGCGCGGGGGCCCGAAGGGCTTCTGAGCGCCCAGTAACTCCCCTAAAGCTGCCGGTTGCCAGCAACCGGCAGTTCCCGTCATCGTCGAGAAAGGCCGGGCCGCCCGGCCCCCGTGTGAGAGGACAGAGCAATGCGCGTTTACTATGACCGCGACGCGGATGTGAACCTGATCAAGTCGAAGAAGGTGGTTGTCGTCGGCTATGGCAGCCAGGGCCATGCCCATGCCGCCAATCTGCGCGACAGCGGCGTCAAGGATGTGCGCATCGCGCTGCGCCCCGAGAGCCCGACCGTGAAGAAGGCCGAGGCCGCCGGCTTCACCGTGATGTCGCCGGCCGAGGCCGCCGCCTGGGGCGACGTGCTGATGATGTGCACGCCGGACGAGCTGCAGGCCGACATCTACGCCCGCGACCTGGCGCCGAACATGAAGGAGGGCGCCGCCATCGCCTTCGCGCACGGCCTGAACGTACACTTCAACCTGATCGTGCCGCGCAAGGACCTGGACGTGTTCATGGTGGCGCCGAAGGGCCCCGGCCACACCGTGCGCTCGGAGTACCAGAAGGGCGGCGGCGTGCCCTGCCTGATCGCGGTCGACCAGAACTCGACCGGCGCCGCGCTCGACATCGGCCTGTCCTACGCCTCGGCGATCGGCGGCGGCCGCGCCGGCATCATCGAGACCACCTTCAAGGAAGAGTGCGAGACCGACCTGTTCGGCGAGCAGGTGGTGCTGTGCGGCGGCCTGACCGCGCTGATCATGGCCGGCTACGAGACCCTGGTCGAGGCCGGCTACGCGCCGGAGATGGCCTATTTCGAGTGCCTGCACGAGGTCAAGCTGATCGTCGACCTGATGTATGAGGGCGGCATCGCCAACATGCGCTACTCGATCTCCAACACCGCCGAGTACGGCGACTACGTCACCGGCCCGCGGATCATCACCGAAGAGACCAAGAAGGAGATGAAGCGCGTGCTGGAGGACATCCAGTCGGGCCGCTTCACCCGCGACTGGATGCTCGAGAACAAGGTCGGCCAGGCCAGCTTCAAGGCCACCCGCCGCCGCCAGGCCGAGCACGACATCGAGAAGGTCGGCGAGAAGCTGCGCGCGATGATGCCGTGGATCGCCAAGAACAAGCTGGTCGACAAGGCCAAGAACTGATCCGGATCGTCCGGCGATGTGAGGAAGGGCCCCGTCAGGGGCCCTTTTCTTTTGGGCGGCAGGGCCTTCCGCCGGCCACGATCCCGCGATACCAAGGTGAAGATCCCGCCACTGCCTGGGGCGGAGCGGGGCGGCGGAGGAGGGTGGAGAATGGTCGGTCTCCGGAGATGGCCGGGCGGCGTCCTGGCGCTGGCGGCCCTGCTGGCCGTGCTTGCCGGGCCCGGCACCGCGGCCCGCGCTGAGGATGGCTGCCCCGACGGCATGATGCCGTATCAGGAGCAATACACCGACCCGGCCAACGGCACTCTGCAGCTGCGGACCAGCTGCATGCCGGGCAGCCGTTACCCCGCCCCGGACTATCAGGACCAGGCACCCGGCTACGATCCGCCGGCACCACCGCCACCCGACGGCTATGGCGCCTATGCCACCGATCCGGATTACCGCCAGCTGTTCTGGGCGACCTTCTACGACAGCCATGAGGCGGCCGAGCAGGCGGCGATCGACGCCTGCCGCCAGGGCACCGGCAAGAGCTGCCAGTCGCTCGGCTGGTTCGGCAACCAGTGCGGCGCCGTCGCCGTCACCCAGAACGGGCAGACCATCAACGGCTACGGCACCTCGCGGCGCGAGGCGGCGCGGCAGGCCCTTGATGCCTGCGAGAAGGCGGGCGCCAACGCCTATACGATCTGCCGCCTGTGGGTGCCGCCGATCTGCTCCGGCCCGTCCTACAGCAACGCCGACAACGAGCAGGCCAAGACCGCGACCGCGGCCGAGATCGAGGAGATGTCGGCGGATCTCGACGACCGCGACTACTGGGGCGCGGTGGCCTCCGACGGCAACCAGATCCAGGGCGGCTACGGCATGCCCGACCGGCGGGCGGCCGAGACGGTGGCGCTGTCGAAATGCGACGGCTGCAAGATCGTGAAGACCTTCAAGGACAGCTGCGCCGGCATGGCTTGGCCGAGCGACAACCGGCCGGTCTACGAGATCGTGCTGGACGACGATCCCGCGACCGCAAAGGCCGCGGCCAAGGCGCAATGCACCGGGAAATACGGCCCCTGCGAGGCCGGCGTGCGCTGTTCCGGCCGGCGCTATCCCGCCCCGAATCCGGAGGCGTCCGCCGCGCCGCCGGCCGCGAACTGATCCGGCGCGACCGGGTCCAAGGGAGATGAGCATGACGAGCACCAGCGACGAAGACGTGGCCCATCTCGCCCGGCTGGTCGGGCTGGTGAGATCCGACCCCGACAACATCCGGCTGCTGTCGCCGCGCGATGCCTGCGCCGTGGCGCTGCTGCTGAATCGGCTCGACCTGCTGCCGGAGCCGCAGCGCCACCCGCTGGCGGCGCTGGAGCTGCTGGGCCCGGCCGGCCGCGAGATGGTGCTCGACCTCTATCACCGCCGGGCCGGTTCCGACGCCTCGCAGGACGCGTAGCGGTCGTCTCACCGGATCACCTTCGTGGCCCGGCCCAGCACATCCGGCGGGATGGTCAGGCCGATGGCGGTGGCCGATCGCAGATTGACGAACAGATCGCTGCCGCGGGCGTTCACCACCGGCATCTCGCCGGGCTTCTCGCCCTGCAGCACCCGGACCACCATGGCGCCGGTCTCGCGGCCGAGCTGGTAGTAGTCGAAGCCGATCGCGGCGACGGCGCCGCGGACGACGCTCTCGGTCTCGGCGCCGAACACCGGGATCCGGTTCTCCAGCCCGACCCCGACCACGGCCTCCGCCGCCGAGGCGACGGTGTTGTCGGTGGGGATGTAGATCGCGTCGACGTTGCCGACCAGGCTCAGCGCGGCGCTGCGCACATCGGCCGTCTTGGTGACGGTGGCCTCGACGATGCCGAGGCCCCGGTCCGGCGCCATCTCGTGCAGCGCCGTCACGGTCCAGATGCTGTTGGCCTCGGCCGGGTTGTAGATCACGCCGATGGTCCTGGCGTCCGGCAGGATCGCGCGGATCAGGTCCAGATGGTCGGCCAGCGGCAGCATGTCGGAGGTGCCGGTGACGTTGCCGCCGGGATGCTCGCGGCTGGCCACCAGCCCGGCGCCGACCGGGTCGGTGATGGCGCCGAACACCACCGGGATGTCCCGCGTCGCCGCCGCCACGGCCTGGGCCGAGGGGGTGGTGATCGGCACGATCACGTCCGGCGCCTGGCCGACATATTTCTGCGCGATCTGGGCCGCCGTCGCCGGGCTGCCCTGGGCCGATTCATACTCGAAGACCAGGGTCTCGCCCTCCTTGTAGCCGGCCTGCGCCAGCGCCGCCTTCACCCCGTCGCGGACGGCGTCCAGCTGCGGGTGCTCGACGATGGCGGTGACCGCCACCACCGCCTTGTCGGCGGCGGGGGCGGCGGCGGACAGGAGCGCAAGAGCGGCGCCGGCCGCCAGCGCCAGACGGATGATGGGCATGGATGGTTCCCCGTGGTGACCCGGCCCAGGCGGCCGGGCGACCGCATTGACGCAGACGGCGGGGGTTTTGCCTGTCCCGCGGGGAACAGCGGGGGATTTCGTGCTGCAGCTCCGGCGCGGCGATCCGGCCTATCCGGGAGGCTGAAAGGCGGACGGGGCCAGCAACAGGATGGCGCCGACGGCGATCAGCGCCAGCCCCGGCCAGTTCGCCTTCAGCCCGAAGCCGCGCAGGCTGAAGGCCCGCTTCTCGCGGTTGAACCGGCCGATCCAGATGGCCTGGAAGGCCGAATACACCAGCCCGGCAATGACCAGGAGAGCACCGATCAGGGGCAGCAGCGCAGTTGACGGCATGGCGACCTCCAACCCCGGCCCGGCCGATCGCGCGGCGCCGGACGGGTCGGCCAGGAAAGTAACGGGAGCGGGCCTGCCGCGGTTCCGCCCGCCGGATGCGAACGCCGCCGGCCCCTTCCGCGGGGCGCGGGAGAGGCAAAACCATCGCTCCAGGCCTTCTCTCCAACCCGCACCGTCATTGCGACCCCGGCCTTGAGCCGGGGGAAGCAATCCAGGGCCGTTTGGCGTGGCCCCTGGATTGCTTCGTCGGCTTCGCCTCCTCGCAATGACGGTGTGGGGAGGCGAAACGATGGCTAACTGCTGTCCGGTTTCAGCGGTGCTGCCAAAGGCCGGCCGGCGGCGGATTGATGCGAAGACCGGGGCCAACCCGCGGACGCACGTCCGGCGATCTCCGCCGGCGGGGCGTCGATGGTCCTCGCCTCGACAACGTCCCAGCCTTGCGGCAGCCAGGACGGATCCGGCGGATAGCCGATCTTGCGGCAGACCTCGCGCACGAAATCCTCCTGCGACAGCAGGTCGATGCGCACGTCCAGGATCTCGTCCTCGACCAGCGTCTCCCGCACCAGGGACCGGATGCGCTCGACATCCCCGGCCTCGTCCGGCCTCGCCACCGCCTCGACCACGGATTCGGTGGCCTGCTCCCGCCGCTGCCGGTGGCGCTCCTGCTCGCCCGACTCCTTGCGCTTCGCCTTGCGCATCAGGTGGTCGGCGCGGATCCGCTCGGTCATGGCGATCGACAGCCGCACCGAGCGCGACAGGCGCGACTGCATCAGCGGGTAGTCCGGCATCTCCGCGCCACGCAGGATCCGGTCCTGCTCCCGCGCGGTCATCCGCTTGGTGCTGATATCGATGTCGACGATCTCGCGCAGCCGGTCCAGCGCCCACCCCGTCCAGTGCATGTCGGGGTCGGTCGGCTTGATCTCGCCGGGGCCGGATTGCGCCTTGTCCATGGAACCTATCATGAACATCGGCCGCCGATAATACTACTGCCACAATCTGCTCGCCGGCCCGGCCGTCCCGATGTGCCTCACGGAACAGGGGCGGCTGGGCGGCGGGCGTACACCGTCAGCCGCAACCGACAATCGGAAGAAGCGGGAGACCCATCATGCCTGTCGTCGACGGAACCGCTGGGAAGGACGTGATCCACATCGACGGCGACGGGACCGCCATCCCGATCGGCTTCAAAGAGATCCTCATTGCAGTGTTCCCAGGCAACGAAAACGACATCATCCGGCCGGGGTTGGGGGACGACATCGTCGCGTCCGGTGCCGGCAGTGATTTCGTCGACGGCGGCATCGGCAATGACCTGCTGAGAGGTGGGCTCGGCGATGACAGCCTGCTCGGCGGCGCCGGCGACGACACCCTGATCGGGGGTGCCGGCGCGGACAATCTGGTCGGTGGCGGCGGCATCGACACCGCGTCCTATGAGGGCAGCCTCGCCGGCGTGAACGTGAGCATCGGTGGCAATGCATTCGGCATCTCGGGCGATGATGCCGGCGATGTGATCTCCGACGACATCGAGAACCTCAGCGGTTCGGTCTTCGATGATATTTTGGGAGGCACGTTCACCGACAATGTCCTGACCGGCCTGGACGGCAACGACCGCCTGTTCGGTGGTTCCGGAAATGACATTCTTCGCGGCGGGGCCGGGGCCGATAGGCTGGACGGCGGATTCGGAACCGACCTCGTCACCTATTTCGGTGCCGCGATCGGCGTGACTGTCAACCTGCAGTCCGGCACGGGCGCCAACGGCGACGCCCAGGGCGACAGCTACGTCTCGATCGAGAACGTCAATGGCAGCACGGCCGGCGACGTCATCATCGGCAATGCCGGGGCCAACGTGCTGAACGGCTTCGAGGGCAATGACCGGCTCACCGGCGGCGCCGGCAAGGACACGCTGACCGGCGGCATCGGCGCCGACCGCTTCGTCTTCATCACCGTGGGCGACAGCGTCGTCGGCGCCAATGCCGACCGGATCGCGGATTTCAGCCGGGCCCAGGGCGACAAGATCGACCTGTCCGGCATCGACGCCAGCACCAAGGCGGCCGGCAACCAGGCGTTCAGCTTCATCGGCTCGGCGCTGTACCACCACGTCGCCGGCGAGCTGCGCTTCGCTCAGTTCGACGGCACCACCACCATCGCCGGCGACATCGACGGCGACGGCGCTTCGGACTTCCACATCGTGCTGACCGGCACGGTGGCGCTGACCGCGGCCGATTTCGTGCTGTAGCGCATCGCAACCGCGCTGCGGCCCGGCCGCGGCGCACAGTCGAGGAGGATCCCATGCCCGGCATCGACATCTACGGCACCGAGGCGGATGACGTCATCGCCGCCCTGTTCCCCGACGACAATATCTGGGGCCTCGAGGGGGACGACGTTCTCACCGGCGGCTCCGGCGCCAATTTCCTGGTGGGCGGCGAGGGGAACGACCGTCTCGACGGCGCCGCCGGGGACGACCTGCTGATGGGCGACCAGGGCGCCGACGAGCTCTTCGGCGGTGCCGGGAACGACTTTCTTCTGGGTGGCGACGACGGCTCCGACCGCCTGTTTGGCGGCGACGGCGACGACCGGCTGGATGGCTGGTTCGGCGCCAACGTCCTGCTGGATGGCGGCGCCGGCAGCGACACGGCGTTCTACCGCCTGACCCCTTTCGCCATTGGATGGCTGGATCGGCCGCGACACCCTGACCGGGGGCGGCGGGGCGGACCGGTTCGTCATCTCCGCCGCCGGTCACAGCGGCCCCGGCGCCGCCGACCGGATCACCGATTTCAGCCAGGGCGACCGCATCGACCTGTCGGCGATCGATGCCGACCCGGCCCTGGCGGGCGACCAGGCCTTCGTCTTCCTCGGCGGCGGCGCCTTCACCGGCACGGCCGGGCAGCTCCGGGCCGAGGTGTCCGGCGGCGACACGGTGGTCTCCGGCGACCTCGACGGCGACCGGACGGCGGATGTCCAGATCGTGCTGATCGGCGCCGTCGCCCTGCAGGCGGGCGACTTCGTGCTGTAGCGCCTCAGGTCCGGAACAGGCCCAATCGCTGCAGCAGCCGGCCGATGACGCGGCCGAGCCGCTCGGCGATGCTGGCGGGGCGCGGGGCCTCGCGCGCCGGCTCCGCCGCCTGCGGGCGGTGGCCGGGCACGTCCTCGTCCTCGCCGGCGAAGGCGGCGCGGGCCTGCTCCAGCAGCATCGGGATCGACCGCGCCTGGCGCAGCAGCAGCGGCAGGAACAGCAGCACGACGACCGCGCCGATGATCAGGAGCTTGGGGACGCTCAGGCC
>JAEKLZ010000376.1 GCA_019508225.1 Inquilinus limosus
CGAGAGGATCGCCCGCGGCGAGAGCGCGCCCCGCCGCCGTGATCAGCGAGTCCATCGGAATCCCGTCACACTTGTCACTCCCCGCTCTTCGCTCCCCGGCAGCAGTCTACCCCATGACCACCGGACACCAATGGAGAGTGGAGCGATGACGCAGCACCCGACCGGAACACGCGAGGAAGGGCTGGCGGCGCGGCCCGGCGCGGCCGGCTGGCTGCACCTCGCCGCCACACCGACCTTCGCCGTCATGGCGTTGGTCACCGGCGTGTCCGGCGGCGAGGCGGATGTCCTGTGCTCGGCCATGGGGGCGTCGCCCCTGGCCGGAATGGTGCCGATGTACCTGCTGATGAGCGTCTTCCACGCGGCGCCCTGGCTGAGGCTGGTCGCCGGCCGCGATCCAGCGGCTCGCTGACCTTTGACCCCCTGAAGGAGATCGATCATGAACGACATCGCGCCGCGGTCCGGGTCCGGCACACAGGACATCGTGGTGGACACCGACTTCCGGCACCCGCCGGAGACGATCTGGCGGATGCTGACCACCAGCGACCTGATCGGCCGCTGGATGATGGTGCCGACCGGGTTCGAGCCGGTGGAGGGCGCGCGCTTCACCTTCCAGACGACGCCGGCCGGCGCCTGGGACGGCGTCATCCGCTGCCAGGTGCTGGAGGTGATCCCGAACGCACGCCTGGTCCACAGCTGGACCGGCGGGCACGAGGGCAACGCCGGGTACGGTTCGCGGCTGGACACGGTGATCACCTGGACGCTCGTCGCGACGGAGACCGGGACGCGCCTTCGCCTGGTTCATTCCGGCTTCGTCCCTGCGAGGAACGAGTCAGCCCTCGCCACCTTCGGCGAGGGCTGGAAGAAGGTCGTCGCGAACATCGGTGCGATCGCCGATGAGGGTGGGCCTTCGCGGCAGGAGGACGAGGCGGGCGAGCCCTGGGCCGGCGGCTGCGCCTGCGGCGCGATCCGCTACGAGATCGCGGCCGAGCCGATCTTCATGAACGACTGCCAGTGCCGCGACTGCCAACTCCGCAGCGGCACCGGCCACGGCTCGTACCTGACCTTCCTGAGCGCCGGGGTGAAGACGCTCACGGGCGAGGCCACGCGCTGGGACATTGTCGCCGACAACGGCAATGTGAAGAGCCACGCCTTCTGCCCCGTTTGCGGATCGCCGGTCTATCTGACCTCCGCGGCCAAGCCCGACTTCTTCACCGTGCACGCCGCCACCCTCGACGATCCGGGCCGGTTCAGGCCGCAGGTGGTGACCTACCGCATCCGCGGCCACGCCTGGGACCGCATCGACGAGACCCTGCCGCAATTCGAGAAGATGCCGCCGATGTGATGGCAAAAAGGGCGCCCGGATCGCTCCGGGCGCCCTTTGTCATGACCGGACAGCGGGATCAGGCGGGCTGGGCGATGGCGGCATGGTCCATCCACATGATCTCCCAGACGTAACCGTCGGGGTCCTCGACGCTGCGGTTGTACATGAAGCCGTGGTCCTGCACCGGGTTGGGATCGGCCCGGCCGCCGGCGGCCGCCGCCTTCGCCACGGTCGCGTCCACCGCCTCGCGGCTGTCGACGCCGAGCGCGATCAGCGCCTGGCTCTCGCGCCGCGCATCGCCGATCGGCCGCTGGGTGAACTGGCGGTAGCGGTCATGGGTCAGCAGCATCACGCCGATCGCGTCGGAGAACATCACCGACGTCGCGTTGTCGTCCGAGAACTGGGCATTCACCGTACCGCCCAACGCGACATAGAAGGCGCCGGACGCTGCGAGATGGCGCACGGGCAGGTTCACGAAAATCATCTTCGGCACGGTTTCCTCCTTCACCGGATACGGCGGATCGCTTTAATGTCTCGATGAAGAGTTAGTATGAGAATTGTATCTCGTCGTCAAGATACTCATCATCGAGAGAATTTGAGATGGACCGAGCCGCCAAGGCCGTCGAGCAATGGGCCCGCGAACGCCCCGACCTTCCCGGCCTGCCGATGGCGATCTTCGGCCGCCTGTCGGAAGCGGCCGAGCGGGTGATGCGCGATCACCTGAACCCGCTCTTCGCCGAGGCCGGCCTGCAGCCGGGCGAGTTCGATGTGCTGGCGACGCTGCGGCGCTCGGGCGAGCCCTGCATGCTGTCGCCGACCGCGCTCTCCGAGGCGCTGATGAAATCCTCGGGCGGTATGACCGCCCGGTTGGACCGGCTGGAGCAGGCCGGGCTGGTCGAGCGCCGGCCCGACCCGAACGACCGCCGCGGCAAGCTGATCGCGCTGACCACGGCCGGCCGTCGCGTGATCGACGAGACTATCGGCCGCCACGTTGCCAATGAGGAGAAGCTGCTGTCGGTGCTGACCCCGGCCGAGCAGGAGACCTTGAACGCGCTGCTGCGGAGGTTGATCACCGGCCTTTAGGTCCAGCGCTCCGCGGCCGGCACGTGGCGGCGAGCTCGTTCCGGTCCAGGAGCATTGTTCGCGATTTCAAACAGCCTGTGCGGATCAGGTGGCATTATCGAACAGAACGATCGCCGCCATATCCGGGGTCGCCATTCGAGGAGACCCGATATGCCGACCCTTTCCGCCGCGGGCACGTTGCTGCTCGGCGATCGCACCGTGAACCGCATGGGCTACGGCGCCATGCAGCTGGCTGGACCCGGCGTGTTCGGCCCGCCGAAGGACCGCGCTGCCGCCATCGCCGTGCTGCGCGAGGCGGTGGAGTCCGGCGTCGATCACATCGACACCAGCGATTTCTACGGCCCGCACATCACCAACCAGATCATCCGCGAGGCGCTGCACCCCTACCCGGACAATCTCACGATCGTCACCAAGGTCGGCGCGGTCCGCGGTGGCGACGGGTCCTGGAACCCGGCGCAGGAGCCGGCCGAGCTCGAGCGCGCGGTGCAGGACAACCTGCGCAATCTCGGCCTCGACGTGCTGGACGTCGTCAATGTCCGGATCATGGGCGACATCCACGCTCCCAGCGAGGGCTCGATCGAGACGCAGGTGACGGCGCTGGCCGATCTGCAGCGCCGCGGGCTGGTCCGCCATGTCGGCCTGAGCAACGCGACCTCCGCACAGGTGGCGGAGGCGCGGCGCGTCACCCCGATCGTCTGCGTCCAGAACCAATACAACCTGGTGCAGCGCGAGGATGACGCGCTGGTCGACGAGCTGGCGGGGCAGGGGATCGCCTATGTGCCGTTCTTCCCGCTGGGCGGCTTCTCGCCAATCCAGTCCGCGACCCTGTCGCGGATCGCGGAGGGGCTGGGCGCGACGCCGCGCCAGGTGGCGCTGGCCTGGCTGCTGCGCCGCGCGCCGAACATCCTGCTGATCCCGGGCACCTCGTCGCCCGAGCATCTGCGCGAGAACCTCAAGGCGGCGGAGCTGGCGCTGCCGGAAATGGCGATGGCCGAGCTCGACGCGATCGGCCGGCCCCAGTAGCGGTCACGGCCGGGGCGCTGCCGGCAGGCCCTCGCGCAGCACGGCGATCGCGGCCTCCACCACCGGAGGCCGGCGGTCGCGGGCGAACAGGCCGTACTGGGCGGCCAGCGGCCCCGGCACCCCGGTCTTCAGCACCTTCATCGACCCCGGGCGGACGGAGTCGGGCGGCAGCACGCCGACGCCCAGCCCGTTCTCGATCGCCGCCTGCAGCGCCGTGACGCTCTGGCTGGTGAAGGTGACGCGATGCTCCCGGCCGCTCGCCGCCAGCGCCTCGATCATGCGCCGGCGCCACAGGCAGGGCGCGGTGAAGGCGACGAGGTCGAGCGGCCGGTCGGGATCCGGAGTGTGGTCTGGCGCGCAGACCCATGGCAGCTCGACCGTCCAGGCGGCCAGGGCGTCGGCCTGCACCACCGAGGTCGGGCCCAGCATGATGTCCAGCCCGTCCTCGCCCCACAGCTTGCCCAGGGCGACGCTGTGCTCGACCACCACGTCGAGGCGGATGTCGGGATAGGCGCGGTGCAGCCGGCCCAGCGCGGCCGGCAGCGCCGTGGTTGCGACCTCCTCGGCCAAGCCGATGCGGACACCGCCTTTCATTTCCTTCTGCTGCAGCCGGGCCGCGGCCTCGTCGCCGAGCGCCAGCATGCGGGTGGCGTAGCCGAGGAAGATCTCGCCCTCGGCGGTCGGTATCACGCCGCGGCCGGTGCGCTGGAACAGATGCCGCTCCAGCAGCCCTTCCAGCCGCCGCATCTGCATGCTCAGCGCCGACTGGGTGCGGCCGGTCTGGGCCGCGACCTTGCTCAGGCTGCCCTGCCGGCACACCGCGACATAGGTGCGGAGAAGGTCGAGGCCGATCTGCTCGGATATCAT
>JAEKLZ010000377.1 GCA_019508225.1 Inquilinus limosus
CCGATGAGCCAGGAAACGGCGATGCTGGTGAAGGATTTCGCTCCGGACGAGGTGATCCTGCTGCCGCTGTACCCGCAATTTTCGACCACCACCACGGCCTCGTCGCTGCGGGTGTGGCGCGACGCCTGCAAGATCGCCCGGCTGGACGTGCCGACCCGGGCCGTGTGCTGCTATCCGACCGACACCCGCTTCATCGCCGCCATGGCCGCCGGGTTGCGCGCGGCCCATGAGGAAGCGGCGCGGCATGGCCGGCCCCGCGTCCTGTTCTCCGCCCACGGCCTGCCGGAGAAGATCGTCAAGGCCGGCGACCCCTATCAGTGGCAATGCGAGCGCACCGCCGCGGCCCTGGCCGAGGCCTCCGGCATCGCCGATCTCGACTGGGTCTCGACCTATCAGAGCCGGGTCGGCCGGCTGAAATGGATCGAGCCGTCGACCGAGGCCGTGATCCACCAGGCGGCACATGCCAAGCGGCCGATCGTGGTGGTGCCGATCGCCTTCGTCTCGGAGCACTCCGAGACGCTGGTCGAGCTCGACATCGAATACCGCAAGCTGGCTGACGAATCGGGCGCGCCGTGCTACCTGCGGGTGCCGACCGTCGGCGCGGATGAGGGCTTCATCGCCGGCCTGGCCGATCTGGTGCGGGCGGGCCACCGTCGCGGCACGGCCTGCGAGGCCGGGGATGGCGGCCGGATCTGCCCGGCGGCGTTCTCCGGGTGTCCCAGCAAAGCGGCTTGAGCGAGGACCGAATGGCAGAGCTCTATCCCTGGATCAAGGCGCTCCACGTCTTCTTCGTGATCTCCTGGATGGCGGGGATGCTCTACCTGCCGCGGCTGTTCGTCTACCATTCGCAGACCACGCCGGGGACGCCGGAATACGAGCGGTTCGGGGTGATGGAGCGGCGGCTAATGCGCGGCATCATGCTGCCCTCGGCGGTGCTGACCTGGGTGTTCGGCATCACCATGCTGTGGCTGACCGACTGGGCCTTCCTTGCCGAGGGCTGGCTGCATGTGAAGCTGACGGGGGTTGTCATCCTGACCGTGCTGCACCACATGTGCATCCGCTGGCGCCGCGGTTTCGCCGAGGGCCGCAATTCCCACAGCGAGCGCTTCTACCGCATCGTCAACGAAGTGCCGGCGCTGCTGCTCTTCATCATCCTGGTCATGGTGATCGTCCGGCCGTTCTGAACGGCCTCGATCCACTTCTCCCCCTGATCGTCATTCCCGCGAAAGCGGGAATCTCGTTCCGATCATGCGGCTGGAGATCCCCACTTTCGTGGGGATGACGAAATTAAGGGGCATACGGAGGCCCCGTGATTGACTTGCGGCAAGTCATTCGATAACCATCTGCTGTTCTCAGCGGTCTTCCGTCGCTCATTCGAAGCGCCGGCGCGGTCGAGCCCTTCGTGCCGTGGACCGAGGCTTCCAGCGAGACACCAATCCAAAGACGCCGCGCCGCCGGCGATCTGTCCACGCCCATCAGGGTCCCCATGCATCTGCAAGAACTGAAAGAGAAGACTCCCAGCGAGCTTCTCGCCTATGCCGAAGAGCTCGAGGTCGAAAACGCGAGCATGCTGCGCAAGCAGGACATGATGTTCGCCATCCTCAAGCAACTGGCCGAGAACGACGTCGCCATTTTTGGATCGGGTGTGCTTGAAGTCCTGTCCGACGGCTTCGGCTTCCTGCGCTCCCCGGAATCGAATTACCTGCCCGGCCCGGACGACATCTATGTGTCGCCGCAGCAGATCCGCCGTTTCGGCGTGCGCACCGGCGACACCATCGAGGGCGAGATCCGCGCCCCGAAGGAAAACGAGCACTATTTCGCGCTCACCAAGGTCAACAAGATCAATTTCGAGGAGCCGGACAACGTCCGGCACCGGGTCACCTTCGACAACCTGACCCCGCTCTATCCCGACGACGCGCTGCGGATGGAGTTGATCGATCCGACCAAGAAGAACATGACCGGCCGGATCATCGATCTGGTCTCGCCCCTCGGCAAGGGCCAGCGCGCCCTGATCGTGGCGCCGCCGCGCACCGGCAAGACGGTGATGCTGCAGAACATCGCCAACTCGATCGCCGAGAACCACCCGGACGCCTTCCTGATCGTGCTGCTGATCGATGAGCGGCCGGAGGAAGTGACCGATATGGACCGGTCGGTGAAGGGCGAGGTGATCTCCTCCACCTTCGACGAGCCGGCGACGCGCCACGTCCAGGTGGCCGAGATGGTGATCGAGAAGGCCAAGCGCCTGGTCGAGCACAAGAAGGATGTCGTCATCCTGCTCGATTCGATCACCCGCCTGGCCCGCGCCTACAACACTGATCTTCGAAGAGTTCAAGGGCACGGGCAACTCCGAGATCATCCTCGACCGCAAGCTGTCCGACCGCCGCACCTTCCCGGCGATCGACATCGGCAAGTCCGGCACCCGCAAGGAAGAGCTGCTGGTCGACAAGGGCACCATGTCGAAGATGTGGGTGCTGCGCCGCATCCTGATGCCGATGGGACCGACCGATGCGATGGAGTTCCTGATGGACAAGCTGAAGCACAGCAAGTCGAACGCGGATTTCTTCGACAGCATGAACCAGTAACGCCGATCGGTGGCGCCTCCGGGCGTCGTCAACGCAAAGGGCCGCCGGTCATCCGACCGGCGGCCCTTTGCGTTTCATGGCAGCGCTGCGCCCCGCCCCGGTTGACCGGCTGCGCGGCCGATCCAATTTGCCAGGCACAACCAGCGCGGTGGTCAACATGGCCAAGCTCTCTTTCAGCCTCGCTTTCGTCCTGGCCCTGTCGGGCTGCGCCGGCCTGGTCCCGCCCTCGGCGACGCCCGATCCGGCGCTGGCCGAGAAGGTCCGCAGCCTGATGGGGAATGAGGAGTACGACTGCTCCGGCCGTGTTGCCGGGGCCTTGGCGGCCCAGCATCTGACGGCCGCGGGCATCTCCGGGATCGAGTTGACGCCGGTGCCGCCGGCCGATCCGAACGACTATTTCCTGGGGCAGCGCCAGGCCTGGGTGCGGCAGCCCGGCCAGCCCGGCGCGATCGTGGTGCAGTATGACCGGCGCACCTGCCGGATCGCGGCGGTGTATCCCCGGGGTGGCGCCACGCTGCCGCCGGCTTGACCGGTATCCGATGTCTGACGGCGGGGTCAGTGCCCGCCGCCACCCCCGCCGGTCGGGGCCGGCTTCGGCGGGCGCAGCAGCGGCATCAGCAGCAGCCCGGCATAGAACAGCAGCGCCATCATCAGGAAGCAGTCGGCGAAGGTCAGCACCTGCGACTGCTTCAGCACCATGTTGTTCAGCATCTTCACCGCCGCGAGATCCGGGTTGCCGAGACCGGCTGCGGTGAATTTCTGGCTGAAATTGTCGACCGTCGCCTGCACATGCGGGTTGGTCAGGGTGACGTGGTCGGCAATGCGCGAGGTGTGCAGCCGGGCCCGGTCGATCATCACCGTGTTGATCCCGGCCAGGCCGAAAGCGCCGCCGAGATTGCGCATCAGGTTGTAGAGGCCGGACGCGTTCTTGATCTTGTCCGGCGGCAGGGTGCCCAGCGCCAGGGTGTTGATCGGCAGGAACAGCAGCATCAGCGACATGCCGCGGATCGCCTGCGGCCAGAACAGCTCCCAGAAGCTCCAATCGGCGGTGATCCAGGTCATCATGTAGACCCCGGTGCCGAAGGCGACGAGGCCGATGCCCAGCATCAGCCGCAGGTCCAGCTTCTTCGACAGCATGCCGGCGACCGGTGCCGAGATGAACTGGAACACGCCGGTGACGAACATGATCTCGCCGATCTGCAGGCTGTTCAGGCCGCGCACCCGGGCGAGGAACAGGGGCACGATATAGACCGCGCCGTAGAGGCCGACGCCGATGATCAGGCTGTACAGGCAGCCGAGCGAGAAGTTGCGGTCGCTGAAGGCGCGCAGGTCGACGATCGGATTCCGGGCGCTCAGCACCCGGGCGAAGAAGGCGATCCCGGCCAGCGTGCCGATCACGGCGAAGGTGAAGATCGACTGGTCGTCGAACCAGTCCCAGCGCGGACCTTCCTCGAACACGTATTCGAGGCTGCCGAGGAACAGCGCCATCAGCCCCAGCCCGGCGAAGTCGAAACCCTTGAGCAGCTCGAGATTCGGCTTGTCGAACTTGACCAGGAACCACACGCCGGTGGTCACCAGCACGCCCGGGATGATGTTGATCAGGAACAGCCAGTGCCAGGAGAAGGCCTGGGTCAGATAGCCGCCGAGGGTCGGGCCGATGGTCGGCGCCATGGTCGCGACCAGGCCGATCAGCACCGAGATGCCGGCCCGTCGCTCGGGTGGGAACAGGATGAAGGAGGCGGCGAAGACAGTCGGGATCATCGCCCCGCCCAGAAAGCCCTGCAGCGCCCGGAACACGATCATGGATTCGATGTTCCAGGCCAGGGCGCAGGCCAGGCTGGACAGGGTGAAGCAGGCGGCCGAGATGGCGTAGAGGATCCGGGTCGACAGCAGGCGGGAGAGGAACCCCGACAGCGGGATCATCACCACCTCGGCGATCAGATAGGCGGTCTGCACCCAGCTGATCTCGTCCGGGCTGGCCGCGAGGCCCGCCTGGATCTCGCTGATCGAGCTGGAGACGATCTGGATGTCCAGGATCGCCATGAACATCCCGACGACCATGATGAAGAAGCCGACCGTCTCCCGCGTCCCGGCGCCGGTGCGACGCGGCGCGGCCGGGACCGGCGCGCTGGCGGGCAGCGCGTCGGCGGTGGTGCTGCTCACCGCTGGAACTCGGCGGCCATGGCGGCACCGAAGATGCCGCTGGCCAGCAGCGGGCCCGTGCCCTCCTCACGCGTGTCAACCGCGACGCCGACCGACAGGCCGGGCCGCAGCAGGCCGCTGAGCTGGTTGTCGGCCGGCACCGCGATGCGCACCGGCACGCGCTGCACGATCTTGGTGAAGTTGCCGGTCGCGTTCTCCGGCGGCAGCAGGCTGAACTGGGCGCCGCTGGCCGGGGCGAAGCTCTCGACCTTGCCGGTCAGCGCCTTGCCGGGGAAGGCGTCGACCGACAGCGTCACCGTCTGGCCGACCCGCATCTCGGCCAGCTGGGTCTCCTTGAAGTTGGCGACGACATAGACGCTGGGCAGCGGCACGATCGACATCAGCTGCGTGCCGGCCCTGACATACTGCCCGACCTCGACCCCCTTGTTGCCGACGACGCCGTCGACCGGCGCGTGGATCACGGTGCGGTCGAGGCTGATCTGGGCCAGGTCGACCGAGGCGCTTGTGTTCGGTGTCGGCGGTCTCGAAGGCCTGCTGGCTGCCGTTGCGGGTCTCCCACAGCCGGCGCGCCCGCTCCAGGTCGTTGCCGGTCTGGGCCAGTGTTGCGGCGGCCTGGTCGACGCTGGCCTTGGCCTGCGCGATCATCGAATCCTGCAGCGCCAGCTGCTGCTCGATCGAGGCCAGCGTCGCCTGCTGGGCCGACAGCTCCGCTTTCGCCTGGGCCAGCTGGGCGCGGTAGTCGCGGTCGTCGATCCGGATCAGCGGGTCGCCCGCCTTCACCATCTGGTTGTCGGTGACCAGCACCGCCGTCACAGCCCCTTCGACCTGCGGGCTGAGCGTGGTGGTGTCGCTCTGCACATAGGCGTTGTCGGTGGTCTCGAAGAATCGGTCAACGGTCCACCACCGGTAGCCGAAATAGCCGGCGGCGGCGATGGCGGCCATGGCGGCGACGACGATAATAGGCTTGCGCATGGGACACCGGGCGAGTGAACTGAACCGTTCAGTCTTGTTGCCGGAAAGTGCGATTTGCCGTATCTGTTGTCAAGACGAAACTGAACGGTTCAGTTTAGCTCAATCTTCGCGTATCCCTAGGCCGATGACCTGCCCGTTCGCCGACACGCTTCCGCCGCCAGCCGCCGCCAGCCGGAAGCCCAACCAGATCCTGAAGGCGGCCTATCGCGTTTTCCTGGAGCAGGGCTACGGCACGGCCAGCATGGATGCGATCGCGCGCGACGCCGGCGTGTCCAAGGCCACGCTCTATGCCCATTTCGCCAGCAAGGAAGAGCTGTTCGCCGCGATCGTCGGCAGTGCCTGCCTGGCGTTCGAGCGGCTGGCCGCGATGTCGCCGCCACCGGACGACCTGCGCGCGGCGCTGATGGAGGCCGGCGGCACGCTGCTGCGCTTCATCCTGAACCCCGACGTGATCAAGGTGTACCGCAACGTGCTGGCGGAAGCGGGTCGGTTCCCGGAGCTCGGCCGGGCGATGTATGAGGCGGGCCCGGGGCAGGGCAAGGCCTATCTGGCCGAATTCTTCGCCGCCGCCAATGCGCGGGGCGTGCTGGCGGTGCCGGATCCGGAGCTGGCGGCCGAGCAGTTCGGCGCCATGATCCTCGGCCACATGAAGATGCGGATGGAGCTCGGCATCGAGATGCCGAGCGAGGAGCGGGTCGAGCGCGGCCTCAGGAGCGGCGTCGACGCCTTCCTGCGCGCTTACGCCGCCCCGGCGGCACCCACGCCGTAAGGCGACCGTCTCACCCTCGTCATTGCGAGCGGAGCGAAGCCATCCAGGGGCCGGTGCGTGCGGCCCTGGATTGCTTCGTCGCCTTCGTCTTCTCGCAATGACGAGGGTGTTTACGGCAGCAGCACCGTCGACCCGGTCGTCTTCCGCGCCTCCAGGTCGCGATGGGCCTGGGCGGCTTCGCGAAGCGGGTAGGTCTGGGCGATCGAGATCTTCACCGCGCCCTTGGCGACCACGTCGAACAGCTCCGCCGCCGCGGCCTCGTATTCCGGCCTCGTGGCGACGTAGCTGCCCAGCGTCGGCCGGGTCAGGAACAGCGATCCCTTCTGCGACAGCACCAGCGGGCTGATCGGCGCCACCGGGCCGGAGGCGTTGCCGAAGGTCACCATCATGCCGCGCGGCGACAGGCAGTCGAGCGAGCCGTCGAAGGTGGTCTTGCCGACGCCGTCATAGACCACCGGCACGCCCTTGCCGCCGGTGATGGCGCGGACGCGGGCGACGAAATCCTCGGTCGAGTAGTCGATCACATGGTCGCAGCCGGCGGCGCGGGCCAGCGCCACCTTCTCCGGTCCGCCGGCGGTGCCGATTACCGTGGCGCCGAGATGCTTGGCCCATTGGCAGGCGATCTGCCCCACGCCGCCGGCGGCGGCGTGGAACAGGATGGTCTGGCCCGGCTGCACCGGGAAGGTACGGCGCAGCAGGTACCAGGCGGTCAGCCCCTTCAGCAGGATCGCGGCCGCGGTGCGGTCGGTGACGCCGTCCGGGATCTTCACCACCTTCTCGGCCGGGATCACCCGTTCCTCGGCATAGCTGCCGGTCGGGCCGTTGCCGTAGCCGACGCGGTCGCCGGGCTTGAAGCCGGTGACGTCCGGGCCGATGGCGACGACCTCGCCGGCCGCCTCCTGCCCCAGCACCAGCGGCAACTGCGACTTGTAGAGCCCGCCGCGGATATAGGTGTCGATGTAGTTCAGCCCGACCGCGGTGTGGCGGATCCGGACCTCGCCCGGGCCGGGCGCCGGCACGTCGACCGGCTCCCAGCGCATCGTCTCGGGGCCGCCGTTCTCGTGGATTCGGATGGCGTGAACCATGATGTTCTCTCAGCCCAGATGGGTCTTCAGGAAGGCCGCGGTGCGGTCATTCGCCAGGGTGGCGCCGGCCGCGTCGTAATGCTCGCCGCCGACGCGGGCGAAGGCGTGGTCGAGGCCGGGATAGGCGTGCACCGTGACCGTCGGCAGCGACGCCATACGGGCGCGGATTTCGGCCTGCGCCTCCGGCGGCACGAAGCGGTCCTTCTCGGCGATGTGCAGCATCAGCGGCCGGGTGATGGCGCTGGCCTCGCCCAGCAGCTTGTCGAGGGCGACGCCGTAGTAGCTGACGGCGCAATCGGCATCGGAGCGCGTGGCCATCAGGAAGGCCAGGCGGCCGCCCAGGCAATAGCCCAGCGCGCCGGCGCGGCCGGTGCATTCCGGCAGGTCGCGCAGCGCCGCCAGCGAGGAGATCAGGTCCTCGACGCCGGCGGTCTCGTTGAAGCCGTTCATCAAGGCAAAGGCCTTGTCCCACTCCCCCTGCGACTTGTCGGTGATGTCGACGCCCGGCTCCTGCCGCCAGAACAGGTCGGGGCACAGGGCGACATAGCCCTGGGCCGCGAGGTCGTCGCAGATCTGGCGCATCACCGCGTTGACGCCGAAGATCTCCTGGATCACCAGGATGCCGGGGCCGGACCCCGAAGCGGGGCGGGCGAGATAGGCGTTGAAGCGGCCGCCATCGGCAGCGGTGACGGTGACTGTCGCCATGGAGTCGCTCTCCCTCGAGCGTTGCGGTGGACGAAGCAATCTTAGCAAGCGGGGTGGACGATACCCGGAGCCCGGCGGGCTTGTCACGGCGGGCGAACGGCCTTCGTGATATCCCCTCCGGATCGAGTCAATTCGCCGGGAATTTGCGCGGATATCCCTCGAATTCGAGCAGCCGGCGCTTGCGCTCCAGGCCGGAGGTGCTGCCGTAGCCGCCGAGGGTGCCGCCCGCGCCGATGACGCGGTGGCAGGGCACCAGCAGCACCAGGTCGTTGCGGCCGCAGGCCTGGCCGACGGCACGCGGGCCGCTGTTCAGGAGATGCGCGACGCCGCCATAGGACGCCGCCTCGCCATAGGGGATGTCGATGACCGCCTGCCGCACCCGCGCCTGGAACGGGCTGGCGGCCGGCGCCATCGGCAGGTCGAAGCGGCGCCGCCTGCCGGCGAAGTACTCCTCGATCTGCCGGATCGCCTGGCGCAGCAGCTTGTCTTTCGGGGACGCGTCGTCGGACGGGTCCTGGACATGGTCGACGGCGGCGATCACGCCGTCGGCGACGGTGATTCTCACCGGCCCGACCGGCGTATCGATGGTGGCGGTGGCCCGGTCGGCGGGCGCCCGGCCTGCCCTGGTGGTCATGCTTCGATCAGCTCCAGCAACGCCTCCGGCGTGGTGACC
>JAEKLZ010000264.1 GCA_019508225.1 Inquilinus limosus
CACCCTGCCGCAGGCGCTGACCCAGTATGTCGACGCCTATGGCGGGCCGATGTGGAACGTCCAGCTGGCGGCGGTGACGCTGACGGCGCTGCCGGTGCTGATCGTCTTCGTCATCGCCCAACGCCAGTTCATCGAGGGGTTGGCCCATACCGGGCTGAAGGGGTGAGAAACCGTTTGGAAATGCTACTGCTGCGGCCGTCTGATGGCGGTTTCTGCGCTTCCGGTGCTCACGGACTGAAACGTCCGCTGCGCTCCGGTTCTCGAAACCACCACCAGCCGACTCGCATCAGCGCATTTTCAAACGGTTTCTGACCCTCCGGCCGCGCGGGCGGCAGGGGCGGCCCGTCACCCCATCAGATGCTCCGGCCGGATCGGCAGCTCGCGCACCCGCACCCCGGTGGCGTGGAACACGGCGTTGGCGATCGCCGCGCCGATGCCGATGGCGCTCAGCTCGCCGATGCCCCTCGCACCGAGCGGGCTGGCATGCGGGTCGGGCGCCTCGATGAAGGCGACGTCGATCTCGCCCACATCGGCGTTCACCGGGACCAGGGTGCCGGCCAGGTTCTTCGACAGGAACCGCCCGAGGCGGGGATCCATGTCCGAGCGCTCCAGCAGCGCCTGTCCGATCCCCCAGATGATCCCGCCGGTCATCTGGCTGCGCGCGGTCTTCGGATTGAGGATCCGGCCGGCGTCGTAGACGCCGACGACGCGGCTGACCCGGGGGATCGGGATGTCGCGGTCGACCCGCACCTCGGCGAACACCGCCCCGAAGCTGAAGATCGGCGGGGTCGCCTCGTTGTCGTGCGGCGCCCATTCGCCATCGGCCGACAGCCGTTCGACACCGAGCCGCGCCAGCGCGCCGACATAGCCTTCAGGCCCGTTGGCCCCGGTCTCGATCAGCTTCTCCCTCAGGGTTGTGGCTGCCGCCTGCACGGCGGAGCCGACGCTCATCGAGGTCGAGGAGCCGCCGGTGAAGGTGGTCTTGGGCAGCGCCGTATCGGCGATCGCCAGATCCACGCGCTCGACCGCCACGCCGAGCGCATCGGCCGCGATCTGGCGGAGGATCGTGCTCAGCCCCTGGCCGACATCATGGGTGGCGGTCTCGACCAGCACGCGGCCGTCGCGGCCGATGCCGATCCGCGCCGTGGCCGGAAAGCGGAAGGCCCGCAGCACGGCGGTCGCCATGCCCCAGCCGACCAGGTCCCGCCCGTCGCGCATGGAGCGTGGCGCCACCGGCCGGCCGGACCAGCCGAAGCGCCGTGCCCCCTCCGCGTAGCACTCCCTGAGCCGCTTGGAGGAGAAGGGGCGCCCATCGGCCGGATAGGCCTCGGCGTAGTTCCTGAGCCGGAGCTCCAGCGGGTCCATGCCGAGGCGGTCGGCGAGCTCGTCCATGGCGATCTCGACCGGGACCAGCCCGACGCCGCCGAAGGGCGAGCGCATGGCCGAGGGGCTGGCGCGGTCCAGGCGCCTGCGGCGATGGCTGATCTTGAAGCTCGGCGTGGCGTAGATCGCGGGCGTGTCCCAGCCCGCCGCCTCGATGTAATGGCCGATATGGGAGCCCGCAGCGAGGACGTCGTGATGGAGGCCGGTGAGGGTGCCGTCGGTCCGGGCGCTCAGGGCCACCGTCTGGCGGGTCGCCGACTGGTAGCCCCAGGCCGTGTAGGTCTGGGCGCGGGTCAGCACCAGCTTCACCGGGCGCTCCAGCTGCCGCGCCGCCATCGCCGCGAGCAGCTGGTGCGGCAGGCCCCAGAGCTTGGCGCCGAAGCTGCCGCCGATGAAATCGTTGCGGACCCGCACCTGCGCCGGATCGAGCCCGAGCGCCTGGGCCAGTGCTTCGCGCTCCTCCGCCACCCCTTGCGTCGAATCATGCACGGTGAGCTGCCCGTCCTGCCAGACCGCCAGGATCGCCCCCGGCTCGATCGGGTTGTGGTGCCGGTCGGCCGTGAGATAGACGGCCTCGGTCCTGGCATCGGCCTCGCCCCAGGCCGCCGCTACGTCGCCCCAGGCGGTGTCGAGCGGCAGGCCGAAGAACTCGGCGACCGGCTCGGCGCGTTCCGGGTCCGCGAGGAAGTCCGCCTCGAACGGCTCGTCGTCATAGGCGATGCGGACCAGGCGCGCCGCCGCCGTCGCCTGTTCCGGCGTCCCGGCGACCACCAGCGCCACCGGCTGTCCTTCATACAGGACGCGGTCGCCCTGCAGCGGCGGCAGGTTGTCCTCGGCCAGCACCACGGTGACGTGGCCGAAGCGCGGCGCGTTCTCATGGGTGAAGATGGCGATCACGCCGGGCGCGGCCGATGCCCGGTCCAGCTCGATCGCCGTGATGCGCGCCTTCGGCCGCGTCGCCGGCACGATCACCGCATGGACGGCGTCGGCCGCCGGCGTATCGGCGGCGTAAAGCGCCGCGCCGGTGACCTTCGCCGGACCGTCCCGGCGGCTGACCGCCTGCCCGATTCCGCCGCTCATGCCACGCCTCCCACGATCTGCAGCGCCCGAATGACGGCGCGTTTGGCCAGCTCCACCTTGAAGCCGTTTCGGCGCAGCGGCCGCGCCTCGGCGAAGCCGGCGTCCACAGCGCGCCGCAGGGCGGGCTCGTCCGCCGGCGTCACGCCTTGCAGCGCCGCTTCGGTCTCCCTCAGGCGCCACGGCTTCGCCGCGACGCCGCCGAGCGCGATCCGCGCCTTGCGGATCACGGCGCCGTCGAGGTCGAGCCCGACCGCCACTGAGACCAGCGCGAATTCGTAGGATGCCCGCTCGCGCAGCTTGAGGTAGTGCGATCGGCGCGCGGCGGCGGAGGCCGGCACCTCGATCGCGGTGATCAGCTCGCCGGGCTCCAGCACGGTCTCGCGGACCGATCCATGGTCGGGCAGGCGATGGAACTCCGTGACCGGGATCGCGCGCGGCCCGCCGGGTCCATCGACATGCACCACGGCGTCGAGCGCGGCCAGGGCCACCGCCACATCCGACGGATGGGTGGCGACGCATTGCTCGGTCCAGCCGAAGATCGCGGCCGACCGGTCCTCGCCCGCCAGCGCCGCGCAGCCGCTGCCCGGCCGGCGCCGGTTGCAGGGCAGGTCGACTTCGGCCCGGAAATAGGGGCAGCGCGTCCGCTGCATCAGGTTCCCGCCGATCGAGGCCATGGTGCGGATCTGGGCGGAGGCGCTCTGCAGCAGCGCCTGCGAAATGGCCGGCCAGTCGCGCCGGATCGCCGGATGCTCGGCGAGGTCGCTCATCCGGGCCAGCGCCCCGATCCTGAGGCCGCGATCGTCGATCGCGACGCCGTCGAGGCCGGAGAGGCCGTTCAGGTCGACCAGGCGCCGCGGCGCGGTGATGCCGTCCTTCATCCAGTTGAGAAGCTCGGTGCCGCCGGCGATCACTGCCGTGTCCGGCTCGGCCGCGGCGCCGATCGCTTGCGCGAGGGTCGCCGCCCGCTCATAGGCGAAGCTCTGCATGGCTCAGATCCCGGTTGCGGTCGCCGCGGCCCGCACCGCGGCGACGATCTGCGGATAGGCGGCGCAGCGGCAGAGATTGCCGCTCATGGACTCGCGGATCTCATCGTCCGAGCCGGCATGCCCCTCGCGGATGCAGGCGACCGCCGACATGATCTGCCCCGGGGTGCAGAAGCCGCACTGGAACGCATCATGCTCGATGAAGGCGGCCTGCACGGGATGCAGCCGGTCGCCTTCGGCAAGCCCCTCGATCGTGGTGATCTCGCGGCCATCGGCCATGACCGCGAGCGTCAGGCACGACAGCGCCCTGCGGCCGTCGACATGCACCGTGCAGGCGCCGCATTCGCCGCGGTCGCAGCCCTTCTTGGTCCCGGTCAGGCCGAGATGGTCCCTGAGCGCGTCGAGGAGCGTGACGCGAGGATCGATCCTGAGCTGCCGCGAGCGGCCGTTGACCTGCAAGGTGACGTCCGCCGCCGCATCCTCGGGGGCCTCGATGGTGGTCGGTTCGGCGTCCATGGGTCTCGCCCTTCCTGCTGCGCCCGAGGCCGGATTCGGCTCGCTCGGTCTGATCGGAAGGTATGGACTCCTTGATTTTCCTCAAGTACCTACTTTAAAGTCAGGTACTTACCCCAGGGTAAGAATTGCGGTTTTGCAAGACGATCGGCACGCGAGGACATCATGAGGGGAGAGCAGCCCTACAGCTGCGGCCTGGGACCCGCCCTGGAGGTCATCGGCGGCAAATGGAAGGCCCTGATCCTGTGGGAGATCCAGGTCGAGCCGCGCCGGTTCGGAGAGCTGAAGCGGCTGGTGCCGGGGATCAGCGAGAAGATGCTGATCCAGCAGCTGCGGGAGATGGAGGCGGACGGCCTGGTCCACCGCGAGGTGTTCCACGAGGTGCCGCCGCGGGTGGAGTATTCGGTGACCGAGCTCGGCACCTCGCTCAACCAGGCGCTGGGTCCCCTGGCCGATTGGGGCGAGGCGCATGCGGAGCGGGTCGTGGCCCGGCAGGGTCGGCAGCCGCACGGTGCCGCGCTGGAACGGTTGCCGTAGCGGCTCAGCCCCGCTCCTCGAACGGCGCCCGGAAGCTCGGCAGCCGGTCGGCGGCGGTGGGCAGGGGCGGGAAGGGCTTGTGCGGCTCGGCCTGGTACCAGAAGGCGGTGCTCGACACCTCGTCGTCGCGGCGGTTGGCGTGGCCGCGCTCGATGGTGACGCGGATCGAGCGCCGGAACACCACCGGATCCTCGATGTGGAAGCGGTACAGCGTCACCGGCTCCTGCCAGTTCGGGCCGCCGCCGGCGATGATGCCGTGATAGGGGGCGGAATACTCCTGGTTCGGGCACCAGGCGGTGTTGAAGTAGTCCTCGGTGCCGGTGCCGTGCAGAGTCGGCGGCCAGGCGTCGTTGGCACCGGGCGCGCTCTCCGGCCGGTCGGCGATCACCGGCTGCGGCGCCTCGGCCGCGATCTGCCGCTTCCGGCCGGCATCGGGCACCGAGATTCCGGGCTCGCCGTCGACGAAGATCATGTCGTCGCCCTCGCCATACCAGTCCCAGTTCTGCGACCGCCGCAGCGAATAGACGCTCAGCAGGCAGCCGACATAGTGGCCATGCCCGGCGGCGTCGAGGATGGTGTGGTTCCTTGCCCCGTCGGTGGTGACGCCGCCGAACAGCACCTCCTCGTTGGACAGGCCTCCCTCGTCGAAGGGCTGCGGCGCGGCCCGGTGCCACTGGGCATGGAAGCGGCCGAGCCCGTCCTCCAGCGCGTCGTGCAGCTCCAGGTCGATGTAGTAGTAGAACAGCAGCTCGTGCTCGGCCTCGTTGGTCACGGCGAAGCGCATGCCGGCCGCGAAGGGCATGGGGAAATAGCAGTTCAGCGCCTTGCCGTCCTGCGGGCTCATCTGCAGCGGCAGGCTGGCGAAGTTGCGGGTCTGGCCGTGGCCCATGCCGAAGAAGTCGCCCAGCGGGCATTCGATGCTGGGCTCGGCCTCGCCGTCCCACCAGGCGCGCAGCACGATCTTGCGCAGGGCGTGGCGGCTGGCGCAGTTGACCGTGACCCAGATGTGAGTGACCACGCCGGCGCCGGCAGTCTCGGCGATCGTCACCGTCTCGCCCGGGGCGATGTGCAGCCGGTCGTCATTGCCGCCGGTGCGGTCCCAGCTGGAGAAGCGCCGGGTGCGGGCCTGGCGCAGCTTGGCGAGGCCGCGCAGCGGCGACAATCCGGCATTGCTCTGCATCATGAGGTCTCCCGTGGCGGCGGCTATTTCAGCCCGCCGGTCTTGATCGATTCGATGATCTGCCGCTGGAACAGCACGAACAGCAGCAGGGTCGGCAGCGCCACCACGGTGGAGGCGGCCATGATGTAGTTCCAGGAGGCGGAGTACTGCGCCTGGAAGCTGGCCACCGCGACCTGCACCACCCACAGATCCGGGTCGGTGGTGATGGTCAGCGGCCACAGGAAGGCGTTCCAGTTGGCCAGGAAGAAGAAGATCGCCAGGGCGGCCAGGATCGGCCGGGACAGCGGCAGCACGATGCTCCAATAGACCCGCCAGTAGCCGGCGCCATCGATGAACGCCGCTTCCTCCAGCTCGCGCGGCACGTTCAGGTAGAACTGGCGCAGCAGGAATATGCCGAAGGCGTTGAAGATCGCCGGGATGATCAGCCCGCCATAGCTGTTCACCAGGCCCAGCTGCCGCACCAGGATGAACAGCGGCACGATGATCACCGGCAGCGAGATCAGGAAGGTCGCGAACATGCCGAGGAAGATCGCCTCGCGCCCCGGGAAGCGCAGCCGGGCCAGCGCATAGCCGGCCATGGAGTGGAACAGCAGCGCGATCACCGTCACCGATCCGGCCACCACCAGCGTGTTCAGCAGGAAGCGCAGGAAGTCGACCTCGGTGAAGACGTAGAGGAAGTTGTCCAGCGTCGGCCGCGCCGGGATCAGCCCGGGATCGAAGATCTCGTCCGGTCCCTTGAAGGCGATCGACAGCATCCACAGCAGCGGCGCCACGGTCATCAGCGCCGCCAGGGCCGAGGCCAGGAACCAGACCGTGCCGGCCGGGCGGAAGGCGCGGGCGGGGAGGGCGATGTCAGTCATAGTCGAAGCGCCCGCCGCGCGTGGCCCGGAACAGGATGGCGGTGAAGGCCAGCAGGATGACAACCAGCACCGAGGCCATCGCCGCGGCGTAGCCGTATTCGCCGAACTGGAAGGCCTGCTCGTAGATGTAATAGATCGCCAGCGAGGTCGAGTTGGCCGGCCCGCCCTTGGTCATGACATAGACCAGGTCGAAGGTCTGGGCCCCGGCCACGGCGGCCACGGTCGACACCAGCAGCACGAAGAAGCTGGTCGGCCGCAGCAGCGGCAGGATGATGTGGCGGAAGGACGCCACCGGCCCGGCGCCGTCGATCCGCGCCGCGTCGAGATATTCGCGCGGGATGTCCTGCAGCCCGGACAGGAAGATCAGCATGTAGTAGCCCATCAGGAACCAGACGCTGACGCCGACGATGGCGTAGAGCGCCAGGCTCGGGTCGCCGAGCCAGGACAGGCCGCCGAGCCCGATTGCGGCCGAGACCCGGCTGACCACACCGATCTTGTCGATCAGCAGCACCTGCCAGATCAGCCCGACCACCACCAGGCTGACCATATGCGGCAGGAAGAACAGGGTCCGGAACAGGCCGGAGAAGCGGCTGCGCCGGTGCACCAGCAGGGCAAGGCCGAGGCCGGTGACATAGAGGCTGGGCACCAGCAGCACGACATAGAGCAGGGTGACCTTCAAGCTCTCCAGGAACAGCGGGTCGGCCAGCATGCGGCGGTAATTGGCCAGGCCGACGAAGCGGTAGCCGCCGAAGCCGGTGACGCCGAAGAAGCCGAGGCTGAGCGACAGCAGCATCGGCCCGCCGACGAAGACCAAGAGGCCAAGCGCGTCGGGCAGCACGAACAGATAGCCGGCGATCCACTCGCGATGCCGGGCCGACAGGCGGCGGCGCTTCCGCACCCCCGACGTCTGCGGCATCGCAGTCGAAGAGGCCGCTCTCATACTGTCGGCCATCTTTCCCGGTGCCTCCTCCGCTTTCGCGTTGCCTCTCCCGCTTGCGGGAGAGGTCGGACATCCGAAGGATGTCCGGGTGAGGGGACGGCTCGGTCTTGCCGAAGGCATACCCTTGCCGCAACTGAGCGGATGACCCGTCCAGGATGCCAGCGCAGCGGTTCCGGTGATCGAGGCCGTAGGCCCTCACCCGGAGCCGCTTCGCGTCTCCGACCTCTCCCGCGAGCGGGAGAGGCAACACGCTCTGACGTCGATACCTGTCCAGAAGCGCCGTCCATCATCACGCTCATAGGATCGGCGCGCCGTCGTAGCCGGCCAGGAAGCTGTCGATCTGCTGCGCCGCCATCTCGGCCCGCTTGCCAGGATCTTCGCCGTTCAGCTGACAGGCCTGGATGGCGTCGGAGATCGCCTTGTAGACCTGGGGCGGCACCCGCGGCTCGCCGCGGGCGGTCGGGAACACCTGTTCGGCGAAGGTCTTCATCGCGCCGCTGCCATAGGCCTGGGCGGCGGTGGCCTCGGCGAAGGCCGATTTGCGCGGCGGCATGTCGCTCTTGGCCTTGGTGCACCAGTCGGCGACGCGCTTGACCGAGCCCGGCTCCATCGACCCCAGCGCCCAGGCGCAGAACTTGCCCGCCGCCTCGGTGTTGCGGCCATTGGCGTTGGCGACGAAGGCCCAGCCGCCGGCCACGGTGCGGTCCTGCCCGCCCGGCGGCAGCGGCAGCTTGAACACGCCGTATTCGAAATTCGGGTCGGCGTTGCGCAGCGCGCTGATCCCCCAGATGCCGACATTCTGCATGGCGCAGAAGCCGGAGCCGAGATTGGCGGCGATGTCGTTGGCGCCATAGCCCAGCGGCTTGCGCGGGGCGACGCCCTGGCCGACCGCGTCCTGCCAGAACTTCAACGCGGCCTTCGCCGCGTCGGAGTTGAAGCCGCTCTTGCCGTCCTTGCCGACGATCTCGCCGCCGCCCTGCCACAGGAACGGGTACCAGGTGAAGTTCTGGTAGTAGCCGGGGTTGGTCTCGAACAGGATGCCGAAGCGCCGGTCGTTGGTCAGCTTCTTCGCGACTTCCAGCAGCTGGTCCCAGGTCTTCGGGATATCGGCCTCGCCGAGCCCGGCTTCCTTGAAGACCTTGACGCTGTAGTAGATCGCCATCGGCTCGACCTCCATCGGCAGGCCGAACAGGCCGTCATCGACCAGCCGGGTGCCGATGGCTGTGTCGTAATAATCGGCGCGGGCCTCGGCCGCGACATAGGGGGCGAGGTCCAAGAGGGCGCCGCCATTGTGGTAGCGCAGGAAGTCGCCAGGGCTGATCAGGAAGATATCGGGCCCTTCGCCGGCGGCGAAGGCGGTCTGCAGCTTGGTGCCATTGATGTATTGCGAGGTCGGGATGTATTCCAGCTCGACCTTGGTGTCCTGGCTGTCGTTCCAGCCCTTCACCATCTCCTGGAACCACTGAACCTGGCCGGGCACGGCCCCGCCCGGCGCATAGAACTGCCAGAACTTCAGCGGCCCCTCCGCCGCCCGGGCGCGGGAGAGATAGGGCATCGGCAGCAAGCTGCCGCCGACCAGGGCGGTGCCGGCGGCCAGGAGCTTGCGGCGGCCGAGCGGGTGTCCGGGCGTGGTGGTGCCGTTGCGGCGGGTCATGGCGGTCCTCCCCTTGTCGCGACGCGATGCGTCAGCCTGGGCCTTCGGGCCCGGCAGGATCAGGCGTGTCGCGGCCCGGCGGTATCGTTCGAACCGCGGTCGCCGCGCCTTGTCTGAAACGTTTCAGAAAGGCTATCATCCGATTTTGGACTTGGCAACGGCTTCGGGGTTCATGGCGACATTGCGGGACGTGGCGAACCGGGCCGGGGTATCGATCGGCTCGGTCTCCGCGGTGGTCAACCGGACGGCGCCGGTCAGCGCCACGCTGCGCCAGCGGGTGCTGGCCGCGATCGAGGATCTGGGCTACGCCCCGGACGGGGTGGCGCGCAGCCTGAAGACCGGACGCACCCGCACCATCGGCCTGGTCATCCCGGACATCACCAATCCGCTCTTCGCCGCGCTGGCGGCCGCGATCGAACGGGCCTGCGACGCCGCCGGCTATGCCCTGGTGCTGTGCGCCACCGCCGACGACCCGGAGAAGGAGCTGCGGCACCTGCGGTTGATGCGCACCCAGCGCGCCGACGGGATGATCCTGGTGCTGAGCGGGGTCGAGCCCGGCAATGCCGAGGCGATCCGGCGCCTGGTCACCGTGCCGGCGGTGCTGGTCGACCGCGCGCTGCAGGGGCTGCCCGAATTCGACTCCGTCACGCTCGACAACCGCGCCGCGGCGCACCTGGCGGTGGAGCATATGATCCGGTGCGGCCATCGCCGCATCGGCATCGTCACCGGCCGGCCGGGGATCTCGATCTCGGCCGAGCGCTTCGAGGGCTATCGCGAGGCGCTGGCCGCGGCGGGCATTCCGTTCACCGAGGACCTGGCCGCCTGCGGCGACTTCCACATCGAGACGGCGATGCGGGCCACGGCGGCGCTGCTGCACCGCCAGCCGCGACCGACGGCGATCTTCTCGACCAGCAACCTGACCACCATCGGGGTGATGCGGGCGATCGCCGAGCAGGGCCTCGGCTGCCCGCAGGACGTCTCGGTCGCCGGGATCGACGATTTCGAATGGAGCACCGCCTTCTCGCCGCGGCTGACCGCGGTGGTGCAGCCGGTGCAGGCGATCGGCGAGCGGGCGGTGGACTGTCTGCTGGCCCGCCTCGCCGGCACGCCGCCGGCCCAGCCGGTGCGTGCGGTGTTCGCGCCGCTTCTGGCGGTGCGCGATTCCTGCCGGGTGATCGGCTGAGCGGTGGCCTCAGCGCCGCGGCATGGTCACGTCTGGCGCCAGGCGCGTCTGCGCCGCCAGGCGGATCGGGGCGTTGGCGGCGCCGAAGCCGGCATAGCCCCGGCGCTGTACGATCTCGAAGAAGAAGCGGTCGGCGAAGCTGGTGGTGTAGAGCTGGAAGAACTCGCCGCCGCCATCCCGGTCGTACAGGATGCCGGCCTCGCGCAGCCGGTCGAACAGATCCGGCTCCAGCCCGAAGCGGGCCTCGATGTCGTCGTAATAATTGGCCGGGATCGGCAGGAACTTGACGCCGGCCTGCCGCATGCGGGCCGCGGCGGCGAAGATGTCGTCGGTCTCCAGCGCGATGTGCTGGATGCCGGAGCCGAAGAACTCCGACAGGAAGCGGGCCGACAGGGTGCGCTGACTCTGCGACGCGTTCAGCGCAATGCGCAGCGTGCCTTCGGCGTTCTGCACCACCTGGCTGCGCACCAGCCCCGCGGGGTCGGGGATCTCCAGCTCCGGCGTCTTCGCCAGATCGAAGATCGCGCTGTAGAACAGCAGCCAGGACAGCATCTCGTCGTATTGCATCGACTGCGACAGGTGGTCGATCCGCGCCAGCCCGGCCTCCGGCGTCGGATCCTCGAGCGGGACGAAGTCGACCTCGCGCCATCGCGCCAGGTCGCTGCCGGGATCGACGAGATAGATCAGGCTGCCGCCGACGCCGCGGATCGCCGGAATCTCCAGTTCGCCCGGCCCCACCTCCTGGCGGAATCCCGTCGCCAGCAGGGCGCTGGCCCGCGCCGCCGCCGCTCGTGCGTCGTCGACCTTGAGGCAGATCGCGCAGGCGGCGGGGCCGTGCATGATGTAGGCGGCATGGGCGTAGCCCTCCTTCTCGCGGTTGACGAGAAGATTGACCCCGCCCTGCGACCACAAGGTCACGTCCTTCGATCGATGCCGGCCGCGCCGGGCGAAGCCCAGCCCGGCGAACAGCGCCTCCAGCTCGATCGCGCCGGCCTCGTCGACCGCGAATTCGACAAACTCGACGCCGAGGCACTCCGCGCGCTCCGGCAGCAGCGGCCCGGTCCGCTCGGCGGCGGGCTTGCGTCGCTCCAGCGTGTCGGCCAGCTGCAGCAGCGACCGGCGCCCGTCGATCGCGACCGACCGCGCCGAGCCGGCCCGGAAATGGTCGTTGAAGATCTCGAGCGAATAGACGCCGTCATAGCCGGTCGCGGCCACCGCCTCGGTGAAGGCGGTCACCGGCAGGTCGCCCTGGCCCGGCAGGTTGCGGAAATGCCGGCTCCAGGACAGCAGGTCCATCTCCAGGCGCGGCGCGTCGGCCAGCTGGACCAGGAAGATCCGGTCGGCCGGGATGGCGCGGATGCTGTCCGGGTCGATGCCGCGCGACAGGGTGTGGAAGCTGTCCAGGATCAGCCCGATGTTGGGATGGTCGGCGCGGCGCACGATCTCCCACGCGTCGCGGTGGTCGTTGACGTGCCGGCCCCAGGCCAGCGCCTCGAACCCGACCTTCAGGCCGCGCTTGGCCGCGCGCTCGCCCAGCTCGCGGAAATCCGCGGCGGCGCGGTCGATGCCGCCCAGCGCCGCCGGAGAGACGTTGGAGCAGACCAGCAGCAGCTCGGCGCCGAGCTCGGCCATCAGGTCGAATTTGCGCTCGGCCCGGTCGAACACCCGGGTGCGCTGCGGCTCGGGCATGCCCTCGAAGTCGCGGAAGGGCTGGAAGGTGGTCACCACCAGCCCGGCGTCGCGCACCATCCGGCCGACCTCGCGCGGCGCCGCGTCGAAGGACAGGAAGTCGTTCTCGAAGATCTCGACGCCGTCGAAACCGGCGGCGGCGATCGCCTCCAGCTTGTCGCGCAGGTCGCCGCTCAGGGACACGGTGGCGATCGACGTCTTCATCGGAACGACCTCCCGTCGTGGCTCACTTCTTCCGCAGCTTGTCCAGCTCGGCCTGCAGCAGCGCGATGGTGTCGGCACCGATCTTCGGGCGGAACTCCTCGACCACCGGCGCGGTGGCGGCGCGCAGCTTGGCCACCTCGTCCGGCGGCAGCTCGGTCACCTCCATGCCGTTGGCGCGGATCTCGTCCAGCGCCTTGGCGTCGGCCTCGCGCGACACCTGGCGCTGATAGTCCCGCGCTTCGGTGGCGGCCGATTGCAGCACCGCCCGCTCCTCGTCGTTCAGCTTGTCCCAGAACGCCTTGCTGACCAGGACGATCTGCGGGTTGTACTGGTGCCGGGTCAGGGTCAGGTACTTCTGCACCTCGTAGAACTTGGCGTTGATGATGTTGGCCGACGGGTTCTCCTGGCCGTCGACCGTGCCGGTGTCCAGCGCGCCGTACAGCTCGGGATAGGGCATCGGCACGGCGTTGGCGCCGAGCGCGTTGAACAGGGCGATCGGGATCGGCGACTGGATGGTGCGGATCTTCAGCCCCTTGATGTCGTCGACCTTCGCCACCGGATGGCGGTTGTTGGTCAGGTTGCGGAATCCCAGCTCCCAATAGGCCAGGCCGACCAGCCCCTTC
>JAEKLZ010000265.1 GCA_019508225.1 Inquilinus limosus
GGTCAGGGTGGCCGAGGCGATCAGGTGGCTCATGAAGCTGGGCAGCAGGTGGCGGAAGATGATCCGCCGCGGCCGCGCGCCCATCAGCTGGGCGGCGACGCAGAAATCCTCCTCCCGCAAGGCCAGCAGCTTCGACCGCACCGACCGGGCCAGGCCGGTCCATTCCACCAGGCCGAGGATGATGGTGATGCCCAGGAACACCAGGATCGGGCTCCAGGTCACCGGCAGGGAGGCCGACAGCGCCATCCACAGCGGCAATTGCGGGAAGCTCTGGATCACCTCGATCAGCCGGTTGACCAGGTTGTCGATCCAGCCGCCGTAGTAGCCGGCAAGGCCGCCGATGACGATGCCGAGCAGGAAGCTGACGCTGATGCCGATCAGGCCGACGGTCAGCGAGATCCGGGCGCCGTAGAGGATGCGGCTGAGCATGTCGCGGCCCAGCCGGTCGGTGCCGAGCAGGAAGAAGGTGCCGCGCTCCGGCGGGCAGACCAGGTGGAAATCGGCCTCGACCAGCCCCCAGAACCGGTAGGCATCGCCGCGGCAGAAGAAGCGCAGCGGCTGCGGCTGCGACCGGTCCTCGGTGTAGACCCGCCGCATCGACTCCATGTCGAGCGAGTATTGGTAGCCATAGACATAGGGCCCGACGAAGCTGCCCTCGTGGAAGAACCGCACCTGCTGCGGCGGGGCGTAGATGTGGCCGGTGTGGCGGCTGTCCAGCCCATAGGGGGCCAGCACCTCGCTGACCAGGATCGAAAGATAGGCCAGCAGCAGCACCACGCCGGAGATCGCGGCCAGGCGGTGGCGCTTCAGCTTCCACCACATGATCCGCCACTGCGACGCCAGGAAGTAACGCTCCTGCTGCGCCGTCAGCGGCACCTCGACATAGGGATCCCAGGCGGCGGGATTGACGTAGTGCTGCGGCTCGCGCGCCGGTTCGCGGGGGGGCAGGGTGGCGTCGCTCATTTCACGGCCCCTCCCGTCAGGCGGATGCGGGGGTCGAGCGTGGCCAGCGCCAGGTCCGAGACCAGCGTGCCGATCACGGTCAGCACCGCCATCCACAGCACGAAGGAGCCGGCGAGATACATGTCCTGGCTTTGCAGCGCCGACAGCAGCAGCGGCCCGGCGGTCGGCAGGTTCAGCACCACCGAGACGATGGTGGCGCCGGAGATCAGGTGCGGCAGGATGTTGCCGATATCGGCGATGAACGGGTTCAGCGCCATCCGCAGCGGGTATTTCAGCAGCGCCCGGCGCCGCTTCATGCCCTTGGCCAGGGCGGTGACGTAGTACTGCTTCTGCAGCTCGTCCAGCAGGTTGGCGCGCAGCCGCCGGATCATCGCCGCGGTGCCGGAGGTGCCGATCACGATCACCGGCACCCAGAGATGCTCGAGCACCGACACGAACTTGCCCCAGCTCATCGGCTGGTCCAGGAATCTGGGGTCCATCAGCCCGCCGATGGAGATGCCGAACCATTGGTTGGCCAGGTACAGCAGCACCAGCGCCAGCAGGAAGTTGGGCGTTGCCAAGCCGAGGAAGCCGAGGAAGGTCAGCCCGTAGTCGCCGATGCTGTACTGGTGCGTCGCCGAATAGATGCCGATCGGGAACGACACCACCCAGATGAAGATCGTGGTGGCGATGGTCAGCAGGATGGTCAGGAACATGCGGTCGCCGACCACCGCGGTCACCGGCAGGCTGTACTCGAACGACCAGCCGAAATCGCCGCGCAGGCAGTTGCCCAGCCAGGACAGGTACTGCATCAGGAAGGGCTGGTCGAAGCCGTAGGTCTCGCGCATGAACTGCAGCTGGGCCGGGTTCATCGACTCGCCGCGGCTGCGCAGCTCGTTGACCATGGTCGTCAGGTAGTCGCCCGGCGGCGCCTGGATGATGGCGAAGCTGATGAAGCTGATCGCGAGCAGGGTCGGGATCATCACCAGGAGGCGCCGGGCGATATAGCTCAGCATGGTGTCCCTGCCCCCTGCGCCAAGACCGTGCCCGTCCTCATGGGTCCACCCAGAAGGTGTCGGGCCGGTAGATGCCGAAATGCGCGCCGGGATCCCAGGACAGGATCGCCTTCTCCGGCACGTTGTGCACGCGGGTCTTGACCACGATCGGTGCCAGCACGCCCTGCACCGTGCCGATCGAGGTGACCTGGTCCGACTGGATGCGGAGCATCTCGCGGGTGATGGCGTCGCGGCGGCCGTCGTCGGTGGTGCTGCGCCATTCGTCGTACAGCGCCAGCAGCTGCAGGGCGAAGGGTTCGTCCGCCTTCTCGCCGGCGGTGCCCTTGGTCTGCAGGTACTGGCCCCATTTCGGGTATTGCAGCCAGTTCTGGTCGACCGGCGCCAGCTCCGCCGGCGCGGTGGTCGGGGTGATCAGGGCATTGTCGATGCCGGTCCACACCGACATCACCGTCTCGCCGGAGAAGATGCGCTGCAGGAACACGTCGCGCTGCGACTGGGTGGTGTAGAGGGCGACGCCGGCCTTGGCCCAGGTGTCCTTGATCAGCTGCAGGATGTCGGCTTCGAGGCTGCGCTCGCCGGTGCTCTCGACCACGATCTCCATCCGGCGGCCGTTCGGCATCAGGCGGATGCCGTCGCTGTCGCGCTTGCCCAGCCCGGCCTCGTCCAGCAGGGCGTTGGCCTTGTCCACATCGAACTGCGTCCACTCCGCCGCCTCGGCCGGGTCGTAATAGGGCGATTCCGGCAGCACCGTGTTCTGGCTGGGCCGGGCCAGGCCGAAGAACACCACCTGGTTGATCTCGTCGCGGTTGATCGCCAGCGACAGGGCCCGGCGCACCCGCACGTCGCGGTTCAGGGCGCGCCAGTCCGGGTCGCTGCAGTTCATGTTCGGATACAGCGCCACCTCGGAGCCCAGCGCCGTCGGCCACAGCCGCACCTTGTAGTGCCCGGTCTGCTGGCCGGCCTTGAGGAAGCTGATGTCGTCGAAGCGCAGGCCCCGCTGCTGCAGGTCGGCGTCGCCGGCACCGGCCTTGGCCGGGATCAACGAGGGTGCGACGATGTTGACGATGACCCGGTCGAGATAGGGCAGCTGCCGGCCCTGGCTGTCGATGCGATGATAGTAGGGGTTGCGGACGAAGACGAAGCGGTCGGCCGGTGCCTTGGTGGTGTTGACCCAGGGCTCCAGCACCGGCAGCTCGGGGTTGGCCGAATCGATCAGCTTGCTGCGCAGATTGTAGAGGGCGACCCAGTTGCGCATCCCGGCCTGCCGCACCAGCGATTCCAGCGCCTTGGGGTCGGCGTATTTCTTGTGGAACTGCTTCAGGTAATGCGCCGGCGCGTAGATGTAGAGCGGCGCGGCCCCGGCCAGGGAGGTCAGGAACTCCGGATTCGGCTTGGACCAGGAGTAGCGCACGGTCAGCGCGTCGGGGTACTCGACCTTCGGTGCCTCCCCGTCGACCAGCAGCCGCGTGTCCGGGCCGTAGGGCTCCAGCTCCTTGTCCAGCTCGACGTCCTCCCAGGAGAACCGGAAGTCGTCGCTGGTGAAGGGCTGGCCGTCCGACCATTTGTGGCCGGGCCGCAGATGCAGGGTGAACACCTTCTCGTCCTGCACGTCGTAGGACAGCAGGATGTCCGGATGCAGCTTGAAGTCGGTGCCGTAGCCGACCAGCCGGGCATAGCTGTAGGTGTTCATGACCCGCAGGTCGCGGGACCGGGCGACCATCCAGCTGATCTCGCCGCCCTGCGCGCCCGGCTCCTTCTTCTCGGCCGCCATGTCGACGACCCAGGGTTCCTGCGGGATCCGCTGCTCCACTGGCGGCAGCTTGCCGGCGGTAACGTCCTGGGCAAGCATCGGTGTCTCGACCAGGGGCGGCAGGCTGCCTGCAAGCGCGGGGGCGGCCAGCGCCGGGGCGACGGCCAGCAGCAGGGCGATCAGGCCGAGCAGCCGGATCACGACGCCAGCTCCAGCGCCGGCGCCTCGGTGGCGCGGACGAAATGGCCCTTGTCGATCTCGACCAGGTGGCCCGGCGTGTCGGGGCCCAGGGTGAAGGGCGCCGGCCAGGCCGCCGGGTCCGAGGCGCGACCGTCCATCAGCGCCTCGAAGTCCAGGCGGCGCGACGGGTCCGGCGCCGGCACGGCGGCCAGCAGCGCCCGGGTGTAGGGGTGCACCGGCCTGGCGAACAGAAGGGCGCGCGGCGCCAGCTCGACCACCCGGCCGCGGCACATCACCATGATCCGGTCGGCGATGTAGTCGACCACCGCCAGGTTATGGCTGATGAACAGGTAGGTCAGGCCCAGCTTGGCCTTCAGGTCCTTCAGCAGGTTCAGGATCTGGGCCTGGATCGAGACGTCCAGCGCCGAGACCGGCTCGTCGCAGATGATCAGGTCGGGGCGCAGCGCCAGCGCCCGGGCGATGCCGATGCGCTGCCGCTGGCCGCCGGAGAAGCTGTGCGGGTAGCGCTGCAGGTGGCGGATGTCGAGGCCGACCAGCTCCATCAGCTCCTTGGCGATCGCCTTGCGCTTGGCCGGGGTGCCGATGCCGTGGATGGTCAAGGGCTCGGTCAGGATGTCGAACACCGTCATCCGCGGGTTCAGCGAGCTGAACGGGTCCTGGAACATGAACTGCATGCGCGGGCGGAAGGCCTTCAGCTCCTCGCCCTCCAGCGCCAGCACGTCGACCGGCTTGCCGTGGTCGTTGAAGCCGATGCTGCCGGCATCGGGCGTCAGCGCCCGCATCAGGATCTTCGACAGGGTGGTCTTGCCGCAGCCGGATTCGCCGACCAGCCCGACGCATTCGCCCCGGCGGATGGTGAAGGAGACGTCGTCGACCGCCTTGATCCGCTCCTCCTGGCCGCCGCCGAACAGGCCGCTGTTGCGGATGGCGAAGGTCTTCGAGATGCCATCGACCGTCAGCAGCGGGCCGGCCGCCTCCGCCGCCTCGGTCCAGGCCTTCTTGGTCGTTCCCATCATGTGGCCGTCGGCCTGCCGGATCTCGCGGATCGGCACCAGCCGCTCATGCCCCATGTCGAAGCGCGGCACCGCCCGCAGCAGCGCCTTCAGATAGGGGTGGCCGGGATCGCTGAAGATCGGCTCGAGAGGCCCGGATTCCATCACCTCGCCGCGATACATCACCACCACCTCGTCGGCGATGTTGGCGACGATGCCGAGGTCGTGGGTGATGATCAGGATCGCCATCCCCAGCTCGGCCTGCAGGTCCTGCATCAGCTTCAGGATCTGGGCCTGGATGGTGACGTCCAGCGCGGTGGTCGGCTCGTCGGCGATCAGCAGGGCCGGGCGGCAGACCAGGGCCATGGCGATCATGGCGCGTTGGCGCAAGCCTCCCGACAGCTCGAACGGATAGGTCTTCAGCGCCCGGGCGGGATTGGGGAAGCCGACCAGCCGCAGCATCTCCCGGGCCAGGTCGCGCGCCTCGGCCGGGCCGACCGGCCGGTGCAGCCGCACTGCCTCGACGATCTGGTTGCCGACCGTGTGCAGCGGCGACAGCGAGGTCATCGGCTCCTGGAAGATCATCGAGATCCGGCCGCCGCGGATGTCGCGGTATTCCGGGCTTTCCTGCGGCAGCTTGGCCAGGTCGACGATCGTGCCCGGCTTGTCCGGGTCGCTGAACAGGATCCGGCCGCCGGTGACCCGGCCGTTGCTGGGCAGGATGCCCATCACCGACTGGGCCAGCACCGATTTGCCGGAGCCGCTTTCGCCGACCACGGCGACGGTCTTGCCGGCCGGCACCCGCAGCGACACGCCGCGCACGGCCTCGAGCGTGCCGCCGGGCACGGCGAAGCCGATGCGCAGATCGTGCAGGCGCAGGATATCGGTCACCGCGGCGGACCCCTCATTCCTTGGGCCCATCGGAGGCAGGCTCGTCGGCTGCTGGACGCACGCCCCAGCGCTCGGCCAGTCCGGCCTGGGGGGCGATCATGCCCAGCGACAACAGGTTGGCCTGGCTCGAATCGTCGATGGCCAGGGCCTTGGCCAGCGCGGCGTCATGCGCCAGCGACACGATCTCGTCGAAGCCGCTGATGGTGGATTCGATCCGCAGCCGCCGGCCGCCGCCGCGCAGGTCCAGCTGCATCCAGCCGCGCTGGCGGTCGCGCCGGACCGAGAAGTAGCGCAGCTTGAAGCTGGTCAGGTCGCGCCAGGCGATGCGGGTGCCGAGCGGGCCGTGGGCGACGACGCCCTGGTCGTCGACCTCGATCACGCTCCGGTGCCGCAGCCAGGTGCGCAGCAGGAAGGCCAGGAACACCAGCGCCGCGGCGCCGAAGGCGACGGCGACGATCCAGTGCATCGGCAGCAGGATCAGCGGCAGCGCGGTCAGCGCCAGCCCGGCGGCGCCGCGCGCGTAGTCGCCCCCCAGCTCGGCCATACCGTAGCGGTGCGTGGTCATGGCCGGGCTCCGAACAGGCTGCGGGCGTCCGGCCAGGCCGTGGCCGGGTGCCGGGTCAGGACCGAGAGCAGGCCGTCGAGAAAGATCCATCCTTCGTCGTCATGCGCCAGGTGGTGGGTCAGGAGGCCGGTCGGCTCCTCCGGGTCGGCCGTGCCGCTGCGGCGGTCGGCCAGGTGCCGCAGGATCGGCGCCAGCGCCCGGTTGATGCCGGCAAAGCCGCGGCCGCCGCGCCAGTCGATCGGATCGGCATGGGTGTTGACCTGCGTCAGGCCCGGCACGGCATCGCGGGCGCCGAAGCCGGACAGCACCGCCAGCCCTGCCTCGCCCAGCCGGGCGCGGACCTGCGGGCCGATACGGTTCCAGGGCGGCGCCAGCACCGGGCGGAAGCGGCCGCCGAACAGCGCCTGCAGGCGTTCGCGGCCGGCGGCCAGCTCGGCCAGCACGGCCTCCGCCGGGCGATGGTCGCCCAGCTCGGCGGTCTTCTCGCCGGCCGGCGCATGCGACCGGTGCGCCCAGCCATGCTGGATCACCGTGGCCGGCGCATCGGACAGGCGATCGGCCAGGGCCGGCTCGGCCCCGGCGGGAATGACCGCGAGCGCGATCCAGCGGCCATGGCGCGCGGCCAGGGCCAGCAGCCGGTCCAGCGCCGGGGTCGGCGCCACCGCGTCGTCGTCGCGCCACCAGAAGCTGGCGCGGCGGCCGGCCACGACCCACCGGTCCAGCTCGGCCCGCAGCTCGGTCCAGGAGTCGGGCAGGGGCAGGGCAGGGGGGGCGGTCGGCACGGGCATGGGTCGGGAGGGTCCGGACGAAAGGGGCACTATAGCCGCAGCCCACGGCCGCGCGGCAAGTCCCGCCTCCTCCAATCCCTCGCTGATTCTCCTCACGCGGCGCTCCGTCTTTCCGCGGCATCGCGCAGGAGGGCCGCCGCGGTCCGGGCGCCGTCCAGGGCCAGCGCCGCGCGCGGCGGCGGGGGCGCGGCCATGGCGTCGTCGACCGCGCGGGCCAGCCGCTCCGGCGTCAGCCCGGCCTCGGGCACCACGAGGCAATGGCCGCGGGCCGCCAGCAGTTCCGCCCGCCGGGTCTGCTCGGTCTCGCCGGCCGCGGCGAAGGGCACGAAGACGGCGCGGCAGCCGGCCCGCATCACGTCCATCACCGTGTTGTAGCCGGCCTGGCTGACCGACAAGCGGCAGCGCGCCAGCAGGCTGGGGAAATCCGGCCGCGCCGGCTCGACGATTACGCCGTCCGGCGCCGCCGCGGCCAGCGCCGTGAGGGTGCCGGCGGGCAGGTCCGGCCCGGCCAGCAGCCGCCAGCGCGTGCCGCGCTGGCCGGACAGGGCACGGGCGGCCAGGGCGGCGCGCAGCAGCCCGACCCCGACCGCGCCGCCGCCGACCGACACGATCACCTCGCCGACGCCGTCGCCGGGCGGCGCCTCGCGGATCGACGGCGCGCCGACATAGCCGGTGTAGCGGATCAGCCCGGCCACCCGCGCGGCGGGCGGGAAGCTGGCCTCGAACGGGATCACCGCCGGGTCGCCATGCACCAGCACCAGGTCGAACAGGGCCAGCGCGGTGTCGGCCATCGCCTCGACCTTGGCCGGGTCCTGCTTGTCCACCAGGATATCGCGGACCGAGCAGGCGATCAGCGGCCGCGGGCTGGCGCGGCGCGCGATCTCCAGCATCGGCACCAGCTCGAAGGCGAAGGCGCGGCGGCCGAAGGGGAAGGTCTCGACCAGCAGGATGTCCGGCTTGGTCCGGGCCAGCAGGGCCAGCAGCTCGGCCGCCCGGCGCTTTTTCCAGCCGGTGTCGATCGGCTTGTCCTCGGCGTCGAGCAGGGTGCGGAAGCCGGTGTCGGCCGACCGCGCCGGCGGCAGCCTCACCACCTCGGCGCCGCCCCAGTCGGTGCCGGGAACGTCGAAGCCGCCCTGGGCCACGGTCACGGCGAAGCCGGCGTCGACCAGCGCCCGGGCGATCGCCGCGGCGCGCCGGACATGGCCGATGCCGAGCAGATGCTGAACGTGAAACAGAACCTTCATGCTGCCAAAGAAATGTTCAGCCGCTCGATCACCGGCGCCCCCGACTCATCGTCCAGCCGGAACAGGTGTGCGCAGCCCCACTGCAGCCCGTCCGGCGCATCGCCGATCATGGTCCAATCGGCGGCGCAGGCATAGAGCGCCAGGATGACGCCGCGATGACAAACGGCCACCGTGTCGCGCCCCGCGGCCGCCAGCCGCAGCAGCAGCGGCGCCAGCCGGGCCTGCAACTCGCGGTAGGACTCGCCGCCGGGGGCGCGGAAATCCAGGCCCAACGCCTCGCGCCGGGCCAGCTCGATCGGATCGATCGCAGCCTTGTCGGACAGGCGCAGGCCTTCCCAGCCGCCCCAGTCCAGCTCGGTCAGGGCCGGCTCCGCCACCGGATTCAGGCCCAGCAGCTGTGCCGTCTCCATGGCGCGCGACAGCGGGCTGGCCAGCACCTGCCATCCGGCCGTCCAGTCCGGCAGGCGCCACCGCGCCGCGGCGGCGCGCCCGGCCTCCGACAGCGGGATGTCGGCCCGGCCCTGGATGCGGCGCCCGGCGTTCCATTCGGTCGGCGCGTGGCGCAGGACGAGGAGGCGGGTCATGGCCGCTGAGGACCCCCAGATCTGTAGTTACGGTTTGCGTGGTGCTGCGGCCAAATCGTGGTTACACTGCGATGGTGTTCGACTGGGACGCCGATAAGGCCGAAGCCAACCTCGCCAAGCATGGCGTGGCGTTCGAGGCTGTCGAAGATTTCGACATCAGCACCGCGGTCGAGGTCGTCGACAGCCGCGTGGCCTATGGCGAAGAACGTCGAAGAGCGATCGGCTTCATTGGCCATCGCCTGCACGTGCTGATCTTCACACGGCGCGGTAGCCGTACTCGTGTCATCAGCCTGCGCCGGGCGAATGCCCGGGAAAGGAGAGTTTATGACCAAGCGAAAGCCTCCTGATATCAGCCAAGAGGCCTGGGACGCGGTCGATTCTCCGCCGCTGACCGACGAGATGCTGCGGAGCCTGCGTCCGATCGCCGAGACGGATCCGGATCTGGTCGCCGCGTACCGCCGGTATCGCGGCCAGCAGAAGGCGCCGACCAAGCAGATGGTGACCTTGCGCCTGGATCCGGACGTGGTGGAGGCCTTCCGTGCCACGGGGACGGGCTGGCAGCGGCGCATGAACGACGCGCTGCGCAAGGCCGCCGGTCTCTGATCGCACCCGATCATTTCGCCCCCTGCCGGACCACCGCCTGCAGCGTCCGGTCGAGAATCGCAGCAGCGGCGGCGATGTCATGCCGGGCCAGGACGTTGGCGCGGGCGGCCTCGCCCATCGCCCGGCGTCGGGCAGGATCGACCAGCAGGGTCGCGACCGCGGCGGCGAAGGCCACCGCGTCGCCGGGCGGGACCAGCAGGCCGGTCTCGCCCTGGCGCAGGATTTCGGCCACGCCGCCGCCCTCGCCCCCGGCGGCGCCGGCCACGGCCGGCAGGCCGGCGGCCTGGGCCTCCAGCAGCGCCATGCCGAAGGCCTCGTTGATCGCGGGCCAGACGAACAGGTCGGCCTCGGCCAGGACCGTCGGCATCGCCTCGGGCGGCAGCGCGCTGCGGAACACGGTGCGGGCGGGGTCATAGAGCGGCTCGATCCGTGACCGGGCCGGGCCGTCGCCGATCACGGTCAGGGTCCAGGACCGGTCGCCGAGCCGCCGCAGGGCATCCGCCAGCAGGACGTATGACCGTTCCTTGTCGCCCTCCCGCATCATGCCGATGGCAAGGAGGCGCGGCGGCTCGGCTGGCCGGCGGGGAAGGGCGGCGAAGAGGGCGGCGTCGAGGAAGGGCGGCAGCCGGACGATGCGCTCCGCCGGCACCAGGGCGGACAGGCCGGCGGCGTCGCGGTCGCTGAAGGTGGCCAGCGCCGCCGCCCGGCGGATCGCCGCTTCCGCGGCCCGGTGCCCGGCCGCCCAGGGTCCCTCGGCCCGGCGCGGCGCATGCGAGGCCTCGGCCGCGACATAGGGGATGCCCAGCGCCTCGGCCACCGGCGGCCCGAGCCAGTCCGGCGCCTTGTGGTACAGGTGGTAGGTGAACCAGACATCCGGCCGGTCCGATACTGCGCGCCAGCGCCGGATCAGACGGTCGGCGATGCGGGCACCCAGCGCCTCGATCCGGCCCGGCCGCGCCGGGTCCAGCCCGGGATCCCAGCTGCGCAGCCGGCTGGCGACCAGGACCTCGTGCCCGCCACGCCGCAGCGCCTCGATCAGCAGCCGCGCCATGCGCCGGTCGCCGGACGGCACCGGATGGCCGGGCGGCTTCATCGGCGCATAGAAGGCAACCTTCATCCGGGCTGCGGCCCGGGCGCCGGCAACCCGAAGCGGCGGGCCAGCTTGCCCAGGCCGACGGCGAAGCCGAAATCGCGCCGCACCCGCGCGGCCCCGGCGGCGCCCAGCTTGGCGCGGCGGGCCGGGTCGGCGATCAGCCCGGACAGCGCGTCGGCAGCGGCCGGCACATCGTCCGGCGGCACCAGGATCCCGGTCTCGCCATGCAGGATCAGCTCCGGGATCGCCGAGACCGAGGTGGCGAGGCAGCACAGCCCGGTGGCCTGTGCCTCCATCAGCACGTTCGGCAGCCCGTCGCGGTCGCCATCGGCGGCGATGCGGGCGGTCAGCACGAACAGGTCGGCATCGAGCAGCGCCGCCAGCACCGCATCCTGGGTCAGGGCGCCGCGCCATTCGATCCGGTCGGCCAGGCCCAGCCGGGTCGCCTGGGCGCGCAGCTCCGACAGGAGGGCGCCTCCGCCGATATGGGTCCAGTGCCAGGCCTGGCGGCTCGGCAGCGCCGCGAAGGCGTCGAGCAGCCGATCGAAACCCTTCTTCTCGACCGCGCGGCCGACCGAGATCAGCCGCACTGGATCGTTCGGGTCGCGCCCGTCCCGTCGCGGCCGGGCGATCGGGTCGGGGAACCGTGCGAAATCGAGGCCGTGATGCACCAGCGACACCCGCGCCGGTTCCGGCGCCAGCGTCGCCAGATACTTGTGGTTCACCGCGGTGCAGGTGGCGGCCCAGCGGGCCTCGGCCAGCTTCTCGCGCAGCTCCCACTCCGGCGTCGTCCAGATGTCCTTGGCATGGGCCGAGACGCTCCAGGGCAGCCCGCGGATCAGCGCGGCGTAGCGGCCGACCGAGGCCGGGGTGTGCAGGTAGTGGACATAGATCCAGGACGTCTCCGGCGGCAGCTCCCGTGCCAGCACGCAGGCCTGGCCGAAGCGGCGCCAGCGGTTCGGCGTCGGGTCGCGCCGGTAGTCGCGGCGGAAGGCGGCATAGGCGGCGGCGTAGCCGGGCTGCTGGCGGGCCCAGCCGCGCGCAGCCGCCACCCGCGGCTGCTCCTGGTACAGGTATTCCGGCAGGTACAGGACCGGCGCGGTGATGCGCTGGTTCAGCGCATGCACCTGGGTGTCGGTCGGGTGGCGCAGCGACACGATCAGCTGGCGCTGGCCGAGCTGCTGCAGGCCCAGGATCTCCTGCGCGATGAAGGTCTCCGACAGCCGCGGATAGCCCTTGACCACGATGGCGGTCAGGCCGTCGCTCTGCACTCTCTCAGTCATGCTGTCTCAGGCCGTGGCGCGAATCGTGGAGGGCGGGTCGATGGCGTCCATGGCCAGCCGGTCGACGGCGTCGAGCCCGTCGAGCAGGCCGGGCAGGAAGCGGGTCGAGGGCAACGGCTGGTCCGGCAGGGCGCGGAGCGCGCGCACCATCACCGCCGGATCGCCCGGCCCGTCCTGGTCGAGCATGCTGACGAGGCCGAGCTCGGCGGCGCGGGAGGCCCGGATATGTTGTTCGAGCCGGGGTCTTACCCGCGGCACCAGCAACGCCCGTTTGTCGAAGGAAAGGATCTCGCAGAAGGTGTTGTAGCCGCCCATGGCGACGACGCCGGCGGCGCGGATCATCAGATGCTCGATCCGGGCGTCGAAGGTGATGACCTCGACATCGTCCAGCTTGGCGGCGCGGGCCATGAACTCGGCCTGGCGCTCGCGCTGCATGAAGGGGCCCAGCACGATCAGTGCGGCACAGGGCATCGACCGGTCCAGCTCATAGGCCGACAGCACCCAGTCGACCAGGTCCTCGCCGTCGCCGCCGCCGCCGGGCGTGACCAGGATGTAAGGCTCGCGCAGGGACACCGCATCGGCCGGCACGTTGCTCGGCGCCCGCCGGCGCAGATAGCCGGTGTAGGTCATGCGGGCGCGCACCGATTCGGGCAGCTCGATGTCCGCCAGCGGGTCGCAGATCTCCGGCAGGCCGTAGATCCACAGCTGGTCGTACAGGCTCTCCAGCGCCGGGATGACGTTCTTGCGCTCCCATTCCGGGGCCAGCAGCGACGGCTCGTCCATCACGTCGCGCAGGCCCAGCACGGTGCGGGTGCCGCGGTCGCGCAGCATCTCCAGCGTCTGCTTGACCTCGCCGCGCAGGCCCAGCGGCTCC
>JAEKLZ010000266.1 GCA_019508225.1 Inquilinus limosus
CTAGCAGGCTGTTGAAAAAGTTCCTCGTCCTCGGGTAGCGGTGATGATTCGCTGGCTGCGTGTTGATAAGGGGGATGTGCCGTGCGCGGCAGCGACAGTCGGACGGGCGAGCTGTTCAGCTATGTGGATCTGGAGGCGCGGGTCCGGCGCGATCATCCGCTGCGGGCGATCCGGGAGATCGTGAACGAGGTGTTGTCGGCGCTGGCGGAGGATTTTGCGGCGCTGTACTCGCCGCTGGGGCGGCCCTCGATCCCGCCGGAGAAGCTGCTCCGGGCGCTGCTGCTGCAGGCGTTCTACTCGATCCGCTCGGAGCGGCTGCTGATGGAGCGGCTGGAGTACGATCTGCTGTTCCGGTGGTTCGTCGGGATCGGCGTCGACGACGCGGCCTGGGATCATTCGGTGTTCTCGAAGAACCGGGACCGGCTGCTGGCGGGGGACATCGCGGCGAAGTTCCTGGCCGCGGTGCTGGTCCATCCCCGGGTGAAGCGGCTGCTGTCGAGCGAGCACTTCTCGGTCGACGGCACGCTGATCGAGGCTTGGGCCTCGATGAAGAGCGTCAAGCCGAAGGATGGCTCGGACGAACCGCCGGCCGAGGGTGGCGGGCGCAATGCGGAGGTGGACTTCCACGGGCAGAAGCGGACGAACGAGACGCATGCCTCGAGCACCGATCCCGAGGCCAGGCTCTACCGCAAGGGGCGGGGCAAGGAGACGAAGCTGTGCTTCATCGGGCACGGGCTGATGGAGAACCGCCACGGCTTGCTGGTCGATGTCTGCCTGACCCAGGCGGACGGGCATGCCGAGCGGGTGGCCGCCCTGCACATGATCGAGCCGCATGCCGACCGGCCGCGGGCGATCACGCTCGGCGCCGACAAGGCCTATGATGCGGAGGACTTCGTCAATGAGCTGCGCTCGATGAACGTCACACCCCACTTGGCGCAGAACACCAGCGGGCGCCGTTCGGCAATCGACAGGCGCACGACCCGGCACGCCGGCTATGGGGTCAGCCAGCGCCTGCGCAAGCGCATCGAGGAGGCCTTCGGCTGGATCAAGACGGTCGCCGGGCAGCGCAAGGCCCGGTTCCGCGGCCGCGACCGCGTCGGCTGGGCCTTCACCTTCGCTGTCGCCGCCTACAATCTGGTGCGGCTGCCGAAGCTGCTCGCCGCGGCGCCGGCATGATGGCCCTCGGGAAGCATCCGCTCGTCGGCCAATGGCGGATCGTCGAAGCCGATCTGTGGGATCGCGGATATCTGGACCTCTGCGGTCCCGCCGCGATCACCATCGGCGCCGACAACCGCGGCGAAATCGCCTTCGGCGCGATACAGGCGACCCTCGACCTCAGCTACAGCCCTTCGATTGTCTTCTTCTCATGGGCCGGCTTCGACGAAATGGACGAGGTCACCGGTGACGGCTCCGCCGAACTGTTCGACGACGGCTCGATCGAGATCACCTTCGCCTACCACAACGGCGACGAGGCCATCCTCAACGCCAAACGGATCACTTCTTCAACAGCCTGCTAGACCGGGCAGATCCCACAGCGATCGAAAAAGCTATCGCGCGGGCCCTAGTCAGTCTGCGTGTAGCTCAAGGAAAACCCTGGCCGTACTGGCTGCTCAGCTGGAACTATGTGGGAATGAACGCCGACCCAAATTTTCCAACGGAAAGTAACAACATGAATGGCTTCTGCTATTCGCTCCCCGCCCTTGGAATTCAGTGGAATGGCGCGAATCAGATGTCATTCGAACAGCAGGGAATGTCTTCGTTGCGGAATTTTGATGAGCTGGATGCGCTTATGCGAAGGCTGCCGATCGACATTGAGCCGGTCCATGCCTACTTTCCGCACCGGTCTCGCCTGACGCGCCGCTGGTGGGACGCCTCGTTTCTTCAGAACGATTTTGCGCGCAATGGAAATTGATCGAATTCTGTAGCGTCGAATTCACTATGCTGGACTGCACCCTGGACTGAGACAGAAGAGTTAGGGTGACGGGGCGCCTAGGACGCGCGCGCCGGCGCTGATGATGCCGCGGCCCAACCACTGGACGCCGGCTTGATGTGTCATGCAATTGAAGTACACTCCCGGTCGCACAGGAGGATCGTCATGGTGGCAAGCGCCCTGATCCAGACCCGCATCGACCCCGCTTTGAGGGACAAGGCGTCGCTGGTGCTCGCGCAAATGGGGCTGACCGTGTCCGACGCGGTGCGGATGCTGCTCACCCGGGTCGCGAATGAGGGCGCCCTGCCGGCCGGGCTTGCCGTCGACCCGGCAACCTATGACGCATGGGTCCGCGCCAAGGTGCAGGAGGCGCTTGACGATCCGCGGCCGGATATCCCGCATGAGGAGGTCGAAGCCAGGTTCGCCGCGCGGCGGGCTGAGGCGCGGCGCAAACTGGCCGCCGGCAAGTCTTGAAACTGTCCTGGCGCGACAGCGCCCTATCGTCTGGACTCCACTGTCTCAGCCGGGGCGCATTCCAGATCTGCTCGACCGCCTCAATTTGTGCACTGTCACCGAATTTTCCTGTCACCGAATTTTCCGAGTTCAGAATCCAGCCTGTTGCGCTGGGATCTCGGCAACAGCAGGACGCGACATGACCGCTTTTCCCTTTCAGATCAGCATCCCGGATGCCGCGATCCGGGATTTGCGCCGCCGGCTGGAAACCGTTCGCTGGCCAGCCTCGCTCGATGCAGACGGCTGGGAGGATGGCGCCGGCCTGTCGTTCATGAAGCGGCTCGCCGACCACTGGCTCCATCGCTTTGACTGGCGCATTCAGGAGGAACGGCTCAACCGTCTGCCGAACCAGATGATGACGGTGGACGGGCAAGCCATCCACTTCATCCACCAGCAGGGTACGGGACCGTCGCCGATGCCCCTCGTCCTGACGCATGGCTGGCCCGGCTCGTTCGCCGAAATGGAGCATCTGATCCCGCTGCTTGCCGATCCCGGCGCGCATGGCGGCGATCCCGCCGACGCCTTCCATGTCATCGTGCCGTCGTTGCCGGGATATGGCTTTTCGCCGGCGCCGTCGCATGCCGGCGTGAGCTCTCGCGAGATCGCGATGCTGTGGCACGGCCTGATGGTCGGGCTGGGCTACGCACGCTTCGGCGCGCAAGGAGGCGATATCGGTGCCGGCGTCTCGATGTGGCTGGCCCGGCTGTTTCCCGACACGCTTTCCGGGATCCATCTGAATTACATTCCCGGCAGCTACCGGCCGCCATCGGATGATACGGCGCCGCCCGTCACCGCAGACGAGCAGGCTTTCCTCGACCGCGCATCCGCATGGTCGGCGATGGAGGGCGCCTATGCCGCGCTCCATGCCACCAAGCCGCAGACCCTGGCGTTTTCGCTGACCGATTCTCCACTCGGCCTCGCCGCCTGGATAACGGAGAAGGTGCGTTCATGGAGCGATTGCGGCGGCGATATCGAGCGCGTCATCTCCATGGACGCGCTGTTGACCGACATTTCCCTGTACTGGTTCGGAGACAGCGTCGCCGCGTCGCTGCGCCTCTACAAGGAGAACCGACTTCGGCCGCTGGTCTTCGCGCCGGGGGAGCGAATCACGCCGCCGCTCGGCATGGCCCTTTTCCCCCGTGAATTGCCGACCCCGCCACGGTCGTGGGTCGAGCGTGTCTTCGAAGTCCGACGCTGGGCGTCGATGCCCGCGGGCGGTCATTTCGCGGCTTGGGAGCAACCGCAGCTGCTGGCGGATGAAATCCGCGCCTTCTTCAAGCCGATCAGGACAACACTCTAGGTCCGCTTCTCCTGCGAATTCGGTGACAGCGAATTCGGTGACAGTGCACTTTTAGCCGGCTTCCGCCTGCGCCTGGCAGGAGCGAGCGGCCGGCCGCTCCCGCGTTCGAGGGAGAGACGCTGGATGGCCACGCCCCTTCGGGGCCTGCCATGACGGCTTGGAAAGCGGCGCAAACTCTTTGTTCTCTTTTTGTTCTTGACATGAGGCCGCGTCGCGCGGCATAGTTCAGGCACTGTCGAAGAGTTGCGCCCGCCCGGCCCCGCCGCGGCGGGTTTTTTCATGCGAGGACGGGATGGCGACGCTGGACGAGTGCGACGACGATTTCGCCGAATGCTTTGTCAGCCACGGCGATGCGGCCCGGGCGGCCGTGGAGACGGGCCTCTCGGAAAAGAGCGCCAAGACCCTCGGCTGCCGCAAGCTGCACGAGCCGCAGGTCCTGGCCGCCTGCCTGATGAAGGTGGTCGAGATGGTGGCCGGGGGACAGGCACCGGAGCCGCGGGTGGTGCGCCGGCTGCGCAAGGTCGCCCCGGACTGCCTAGCCAAGGGCGTGAACGAGCATGGCGTCGACGGCCTGCCGCCGGTCGAGGAGGCGTACCGGCAGTTCCGCCTCGCCCTGCGGCTGCATGGAATCACGGTGGCAGTGCACTTTTAGCTTCCCTCCGTGTCGGACAGGAAGAGGCCGGCCGGTCGACCCGCTTCGACGTCCTCATTCGCGCACTGTCATCGAATTCTGTTATGAATCGGTGCGGCGCCTTTGCATGTCTCGCCACGCCGCATCGCGCTCACGGAACGTTCTCATAAAATTGAGGTTATCGAAGACGAAATTGTCTTCCTCGGGGAATTCGCTCCTGAACTGCGGGACCTCTTCTCCCGCGCGGATGCGGCGGACAATGTTCAACCCACGGATCCCACGCCTCAGCTCGGATTCATTCCAATAATCATTGCTGAGGGGATTGGAAAATTTGGGAACCCGCCTACGGGTTCCCATCTCGACCAATCGGGAAAAGGGTTCAAACTGCTCGGCGGGTGCGCGGATTCCCCACTCCATAACAGAAACTCTGACATAGAGATCCAGGTCGAGAAGACATCCTGCCAAGGCAATCCCGATAGGCTCATCGTAGTATCGAGCGCTCGCCATGAACTCCACGAAGGCGCGCCGGCAGTGAGAAATAGAGTCATCCGCAAGCCGCAGCACCGGAATCTTCAGGCCTTCGACCGGCTCGGCCAATTCGCAGAGGTAGTATGCCCCAAGGGTCCGATCGCCGGACTTCTCGGAATGCAGAAGATCGATAAGGGGTTCCAGATCCAGTCCCTGGCGCCATCTTCCGATCAGATATCGGCCGGCCCTGTATCTGAAGTCTCTATCGTCTTCGCCGGCGGATTGGATGCGGCTTACGAGTTCAGCCGCCGAGAACGCCGATGGGTCATTTTTCATGTCTCATGATTTCGCCTATCAGGCGCGCAGTGGACATCGATGCTGACCCGACCCCTATATCACGATCGGCAATCGCGGTGACAGTCTGGATGGCCACGCCCCTTCGGGGCTCGCCATGACGGGCTGAGACCTGGAAACTGCGGCGCGATCCCGCGCCGGAACGAGGACAAGCCATGCTGATCAACGCCGCCCTGATGGGTCTCGGCAGCGTCAACCGGAACCTGCTGACGATCCTGGCCAAGAAGGCGGACGTGCTGCGGCGCGATCACGGCATCGGCTTCCGCATCGTCCTGGTCGCCGACAGCCGGGGCGTCGCGGTCGATCCCGCCGGCTTCGATCCGGCCGGGATCGTCGCCCGCAAGGCGGCCGGGGGGTCGACCGCGGATCTGGCCGGCTATCGCGGCGCGGTTCCGGTGGAGGACCTGCTGGCCGGAGTCGACCTGGTGTTCGAGGCGTCGCCGGTCGACCTGAAGACCGGCGGGCCGGGGCTGGCGTTGACGCGGGCGGCGCTGGGGCAGGGCATCTCCGTCGTGCTGGCGAACAAGGGCCCGGTGGTGCTGGCCTTCCGCGAATTGCACGAGACCGCCGCGCGCACCGGGGCGGGGTTGAAATACAGCGCCACGGTGTGCGGCGGGCTGCCCGTCCTCAACATCGGGCGGCGCGACATGATCGCGGGCGAGATCCTGCGGCTGCGCGGCGTGTTCAACGCCACCACCAACTTCATCCTCGACGAGATGGCCGGCGGCGCGGCCTATGGCGACGCGCTGGCCGAGGCCCAGCGCCGCGGCATCGCCGAGGCCGACCCGTCGCTCGACGTCGAGGGCTGGGACACCGCCAACAAGCTGCTGATCATCGCCAACAGCCTGCTCGGCGCCGACATCGCGCTGGCCGACATCGCGGTCACCGGGATCGCCGGCGTGACGGCGGAGCGGATCGCGGCCGAGGCGGCGCAGGGCCGCGTCATCCGCCTGGTCGCCAGCGCCGAGGCCGGGCGCTATGCCGTGGCGCCGGTCGCCCTGCCCGCCGCCGACTTCCTGGCCCAGTGCCGCGGCTGGGAGATGGCGGTCGAGATGCACACCGACATCTACGGCATCAGCTATCACAAGCTGTGGGAGCGCGAGCCCACGCCCACGGCCGCGTCGATGCTGCGCGACGCGGTCCATATCTTCGCGGCGCCGGGGAAGGCCTGAGCGGCGCCGGTGGGGCCACGCTGTCGCCGTGCCGAGCGTTGGCGCTTGGGATAAGCGCTCGGTTATGATAAGTTCTTGCTTATGAATAGCGAGGCTGGAAGTGTCTCCATCGACGGCGTGCTGCGTGCGCTGGCCGACCCCACCAGGCGGCAGCTCTACGAGCGGCTGGTCAGGTCGGAAGCGTCGATCGCCCGACTGACCGAGCAGGTCCCGATCTCGCAGCCGGCGGTGTCCCAGCACATCGCCGCCTTGCGGGCGGCCGGCCTCCTGCGCGAACGCCGGCAGGGGCGCTCGACATTCTATCGCGCGGATCCCAAGGACCTGTCGCCGCTGATCGACTGGATCGCCCGGCAGGACGCCTTCTGGCGAGACGCGCTGGTTCGTCTGGACACCCTGCTTTCGGAGGAAGACCAATGACCGGGCCCGAGGACCGCCGCGCCATCCGCGTCACCTACGACCTGGCCGCCTCCCGGGACAGGGTGTGGCGCGCGCTGACCGAGCCGGCCCTGCTGGAGCGCTGGCTGATGCCGAACGATATCGCGCCGACCGTCGGACATCGCTTCACCTTCCGCACCGCGCCGGCGCCCGGCTTCGACGGTATCGTCCACTGCGAGGTGGTCGAGGCCGACGCGCCCCGGCGCCTCGTCTATACGTGGAGGGGCGGCCCGATCGAGACGATCGTCACCTGGACCCTGGAGGACACACCGGCCGGCGGCACGCGGCTGTCACTGATCCAGGACGGGTTCCGGCCGGAAGACGGCTTCACCTACCAGATGCTCGAGAAGGGCTGGCGGGACAAGGCCGCCGCCTCGCTGGGCCAGGTCGTCGCCTCGCTCTAGCTGCGGAGGCTCAAACAGGTTGTCCTCGGAGAGGTCGAGCCGGCTGACGGATGTCTGGCATTCTATGACGGCGCTGACGCGACGGGCGGGCCCGGGTCAGGCGAGGTAGCCGGAGACGCCGTCCCACAGTAGCTTCAGCGCCGTCATCACCAGCAGGGCGTAGCAGGCGCGGTAGGTCTGGCGCTGGTCCAGCCGGCCGTGCAGCCGCCAGCCCAGCCACACGCCGGCGGGGATGGCGGGCAGGCACAGCGCCATCAGCGTCCAGACCTGGGTCGTCGGCTGCACCAGCAGCAGCCACGGCACCGCCTTGGTGGCGTTGCCGACGGTGAAGAACAGGCTGGTCGTGCCGGCATACATCGCCTTGCTGAGGCCCAGCGGCAGCAGGTACATCGCCAGCGGCGGCCCGCCCGAATGCGCCACCATCGTGGTCATGCCCGAGGCCAGGCCCGCCGTGATCGCCTTCGGCGTCGACCGCGGGCGGACCGTCACCGTCGCGCCCTTGACGAACCACAGGCCGACGAAGAGCAGGGTGACGGCCGCCATCACGATGGCGATGGCGCGGTGGTCGAGGTGGCGGAACAGCAGATAGCCGAGCCCGATGCCGACCAGCAGCCCCGGCAGCAGCGGCAGCAGGTCCGGCCGCGACCAGGTCGACGGCTTCCAGTAGCGCAGCGCGAACAGGTCGGTGGCCACGAACAGCGGCGCCAGCAGGCCGCCCGCCGTCACCGGGTCCATCACCAGGGACAGCAGCGGGATGCCGATGATGGCGAAGCCGCCGCCGAACGCGCCGCGCAGGACGCAGATCAGGAAGACGCCGGCGAAGGCGACCAGGATCGTGGCGACGGTCAGGTCCAGCATGGTGCCGGCAGAGTGGTCCGGCGCCGGGACCGGGGCTATCGGAACATTGCTCTCAGGGCAATTGCGGCCCTACCCCTACCCCTTGCGCCGCAGCCAATGGCCGACCTCGCCGACGATGCCGCGGCGGAACAGCAGCACGACGACGACGAAGATCGCGCCGATCACCACCGTCACCGGCAGGGCGGATTCGGCCAGGTAGTTCTCCAGCGCTGTGACCAGACCGGCGCCGACCAGCGGGCCGACCAGCGTGCCGATGCCGCCCAGCAGCGTCATCAGGATCACCTCGCCCGACATCTGCCACTGGATGTCGGTCAGCGAGGCCAGCTGGAACACCAGCGCCTTGGTGCCGCCGGCCAGCCCGGTCAGCGCCGCCGACATGACGAAGGCGGTCAGCTTGTAGGCGTCGACCCGGTAGCCCAGCGAGATCGCCCGCGGCTCGTTCTCGCGGATCGCTTTGAGGATCTGGCCGAAGGGCGAATGCACGATGCGCCAGATGATGAAGAAGCCGAGGCCGAAGATCGCCAGCACGACATAGTAGAAGGTCAGCGAATCCGACAGGTCGAACAGGCCGAACAGGCGGCCCTGCGGCACCGACTGGATGCCGTCCTCGCCGCCGGTGAAGGGGGCCTGCAGGGCGACGAAGAACACCATCTGCGACAGCGCCAGGGTGATCATGGCGAAGTAGATGCCCTGGCGGCGGATCGCCAGGAAGCCGATCACCAGCCCCAGCGCGGCGGCGGCGGCGGTGCCGGCCAGGATCGCCAGCTCCGGCGGCCAGCCCCAGACCTTGGCGGCATGGGCGGTGACATAGGCGGCGCCGCCGAAGAAGGCGGCATGGCCGAAGGACAGCAGGCCGACATAGCCGATCAGCAGGTTGAAGGCGCAGGCGAACAGGGCGAAGCACAACAGCTTCATCAGGAAGACGGGGTACAGCAGGTAGGGCGCGCCCAGCGCGATCACCGCGACCGTCAGGGCGACGGCGATCCTGGTGCCGCTCAGGCCCGCGGCCTCGCGTTCGATCGCCGCCATCTCAGCGCTCCCGCCCGAACAGGCCGGCGGGGCGGACCAGCAGCACCAGCGCCATGATGACGAAGACCACGATGTTCGAGGCCGGCGGGTAGAACACCTTGGTCAGCCCCTCGAAAATGCCGAGCGCGAAGCCGGTGAGGATGGCGCCCATGATCGACCCCATGCCGCCGATCACCACCACGGCGAAGACGACGATGATCAGGTTCGATCCCATCAGCGGGCTGACCTGGTAGACCGGCGCCGCCAGCACCCCGGCCAGCCCGGCCAGGCCGACGCCGAAGGCATAGGTCAGGGTGATCATCCGCGGCACGTTGATGCCGAAGGCCTGGACCAGCACCGGGTTCTCGGTGGCGGCGCGAAGGGTGGCGCCGAGCGGGGTCTTCTCGATCACGAACCAGGTGGCGAAGCAGATCACCACCGAGGCCAGCACCACCCAGCCGCGATAGATCGGCAGCACCATGAAGCCGAGATTGACCGCGCCGGTCAGCATCGCCGGCGGGCTGTAGGGCTGACCCGAGGTGCCGTACAGGCTGCGGAACAGCCCCTCCAGGATCAGGGTGATGCCGAAGGTCAGCAGCAGGCCGTAGAGCGGGTCGAGCCGGTACAACCGCGCCAGGAACAGCTTCTCGAGGATGATGCCGGTGATGGCGACCGCGATCGGCGCCAGCACCAGCGCCGGCCAGTAGCCGACGCCGAGGAAGTTCAGCAGCATCCAGGCGGCGAAGGCGCCCAGCATGTACTGCGCGCCATGGGCGAAGTTGATGACGTTGAGCAGGCCGAAGATGACGGCCAGGCCGAGGCTGAGCAGGGCGTAGAACGACCCGTTGATCAGCCCCAGCAGCAGCTGGCCGAACAGCACCTGGGTCGGGATGCCGAGCAGCGGGATCATAGGGCGTGCTCCATCTCAGACCCCGAGCGTTTCATGCAGCAGGTCCATCTTCTCGGCCATCTCCTCGCGCCGGATCTCGGCGACGACGCGGCCGTCTTCCATCAGGTAATGCCGGTCGGCCAGGGTGCTGGCGAAGCGGAAGTTCTGCTCGACCAAGAGGATGGTCATGCCCTGCGCCTTCAGCGTGCGCAGCAGCTCGCCGATGCGCTGCACGATCACCGGCGCCAGCCCCTCGGTCGGCTCGTCCAGCAGCAGCAGGCGCACGCCGGTGCGCAGCACCCGGGCGATCGCCAGCATCTGCTGCTCGCCGCCCGACAGCTTGGTGCCCTGGCTGCCGGCCCGCTCGGCCAGGTTGGGGAACAGGCGGTGGATCTCGGCCAAGCTCATGCCGCCCTCGGCCACCTTGGGCGGCAGCGTCAGGTTCTCGGCCACCGACAGCGAGGCGAAGATGCCGCGCTCCTCCGGCACATAGCCGATGCCGGCGCGGGCGATGCGGTGCGGCGGCGTCGCCAACAGGTCGACCGCGGCCATCCGGATCACACCCTGGCGCCGACGCAGGATGCCCATGATGGCGCGCAGGGTCGAGGTCTTGCCTGCGCCGTTGCGGCCCAGCAGGGTCACGGTCTCGCCCGGGAACACGTCGAGGTCGACGCCGTGCAGCACATGGCTCTCGCCGTAATAGCCCTGCAGCCCGCGGACGTGGAGCAGCGGCTCACTCATGCTCCGATCCCATATAGGCCTCACGCACCCGCGGATCGGCCGAGACCTCGGCATAGCTGCCCTCGGCCAGGATCTCGCCGCGCTGCAGCACCGTGACCCGGTGGCACAGATCGGCGACGACCGACAGGTTGTGCTCGACCATCAGCACGGTGCGGTCGGCCCCGACCTTGCGGATCAGGTCGGCGATGCGGCCGATCTCCTCATGCCCCATGCCGGCCATCGGCTCGTCCAGCAGCAGCATCGGCGGGTCGAGCGCCAGGGTGGTGGCGATCTCCAGCGCCCGCTTGCGGCCATAGGACAGGTCGACTGCGGCGGTGCGGGCGAATTCGCTCAGGTTGACCGCCTCGATCAGCGCCAGCGCCCGATCGTCCAGCCGGCGCAGCACCCGGTCGGAGCGCCAGAACTGGCGCGACAGGCCCTCCGGCCGCTGCAGCGCCACCCGGACATTCTCCAAGACCGTCAGATGCGGGAACACGGCCGAGATCTGGAACGACCGCACCAGGCCGCGCCGCGCCACCTCGGCCGGCTTCAGCCGGGTGATGTCCTCGCCGCGGAAGGCGATGCGGCCGGAGGTCGGCTGGTGGAACTTGGTCAGCAGGTTGAAGACGGTGGTCTTGCCGGCGCCGTTCGGGCCGATCAGGGCGTGGATCGTGCCCTCGCGCACGCTGAGGTCCACGCCCTTGACCGCGAGGAAGCCGCGGAAGGCCTTGGTCAGGCCCTCCGCCACCAGGATCGGCTGGGAGTCCGGCATGCGCCCGCTATTTCTTCGCCGTCGCCGGGCAACCGCTCGTCTCCGCCGAGAGATAGGCCTGGTCGCCCGGGATGGTGGCCAGCAGCTTGTAATAGTCCCAGGGCTTGGTGCTCTCCGCCGGCGCCTTGACCTGGAACAGGTACATGTCGTGCACCATGCGGCCGTCGGCCTGCACCTTGCCGTTCTTGGCGAAGACGTCGTCGACCGGCAGCTCCTTCAGCTTGGCGGCGACCTTGTCGCCGTCATCGGTGCCGGCGGCCTGCACCGCCTTCAGATACTGCAGCACCGAGGAGTATTCCGAGACCTGGACCGAGTTCGGCATGCGCTTGGTGCGGTCGAAGAAGCGCTGGGCGAAGGCCCGGCTCTCGTCGTTGCGGTCCCAGTAGAAATCCTCGGTCAGCACCAGCCCCTGCGCCGCCTCGAGGCCCAGGCCATGGACCTCGGCCAGGGTGAACAGCAGGCCGGCCAGCTTCTGGCCGCCGGCAACGATGCCGAACTCCGCTGCCTGCTTGATCGCGTTGGCAGTGTCGAGGCCGGCATTGGCCAGGCCGACCACCTTGGCGCCCGACGCCTGGGCCTGCAGCAGGAAGGACGAGAAATCGGTGGTGTTCAGCGGGTGCCGCACGCTGCCCAGCACCTTGCCGCCTTTGGAGGTGACGAATTTGGTCGTCTGGTCCTCCAGCGAATAGCCGAAGGCGTAGTCGGCGGTCAGGAAGAACCAGCTGTCGCCGCCCTGGTCGACCAGGGCGCCGCCGGTGCCGACCGCCAGCGCATGGGTGTCGAAGGCCCAGTGGAAGCCTGTGGTCGAGCACGCCTTGCCGGTCAGGTCCGCGGTCACGGCGCCGGAGGTGATGGTGACCTTGTGCTTCTCGGCCGCCAGCGCCTGCACGGCGAGCGCGACGGAGGAGGTGGTCAGCTCGCTGATCATGTCGACGCCGTCGACGTCGAACCATTGCCGGGCGATGTTCGAGCCGATGTCGGGCTTGTTCTGGTGGTCGGCGGAGACGATCTCGATCGGGGCGTCCAGCACCTTGCCGCCGAAATCCTCGACCGCCATCTTGGCGGCCTCGACCGACCATTTGCCGCCGTAATCGGCATAGACGCCGGACTGGTCGTTCAGCACGCCGATCTTGACCACGTTGCCCGAGACCTGGGCCGCGGCCGGCAGGGCGAAGCCCGCGACCAGCAGCCCGACAGCAACAGCGTTCCGCTTCATGATGCCTCCCCGAGGACGATGCATTCGCAACGATTTTAGGATTTCGGGGAACCCTGCCTGAGTCGGGGCCGGCGGTGCAATCGCCTTTTCGCAGTGCGGGAGGAAATCCGTTGCTGTTTCCCGGTTCGAGCGGAGGCATCCGATGCGAAAC